>JBCAXU010000013.1:0-46126 GCA_038533895.1 Pseudomonadota bacterium
ATGTCGGTATTGTAATCTGTAACAGCCATGGTCAGGTCTTCTGGGCAAAACGATACGGACAACACTCTTGGCAATTCCCACAAGGTGGAATTGATGACGGTGAAACCCCTGAGCAAGCTATGTATCGGGAGTTGTACGAAGAGGTAGGTCTCACAAAAAAAGACGTGAAAATCGTCGCGACGAGTCGCCATTGGTTAAGGTATAAACTGCCAAAGCGCCTAGTTCGTTGGGATTCAAAACCGGTTTGTATCGGCCAAAAACAGAAATGGTTTCTATTGCGTCTTGATTGCGATGAATCGCGCATCAACATGCAGCGTGGTAGTTCCCCTGAATTTGATGGTTGGCGTTGGGTGAGTTATTGGTATCCAGTCAGACAAGTGGTTTCTTTCAAGCGTGATGTGTATCGTCGAGCCATGAAAGAGTTTGCATCAATGGCAATGCCGTTCAAAGAGCGCAGAACAAAAGGCAAACGTAAGCACCGAAGAGGATAGACATGCTTTCTCAACTAAGGGAAATAGTTGAACAAGTGTCTAAAGTTGATGAAGTTCATCAGGCTTTGGATATTTTGGTAAAACAAACATGCAGTGCGATGAGTACTGAATGTTGTACTGTCTATCTTGCCAATGAAGAGATGCAGCGCCTTGAGTTAATGGCGACTCAAGGGCTACGTTTCAAAGGCGATAAGATCCACATTCGATTCAATGAAGGTCTGGTCGGTTTGGTGAAGCGCAGCGCCGAACCTCTCAACTTAGCTGAAGCGTCAAAGCATCCCAATTTTAAGTACTTCTCAGAACTTGGCGAAGAGATCTATCAAAGCTTTCTCGGCACGCCAATCATTTATCGCAAACAGGTGCTGGGTGTGTTGGTCGTTCAACAAAAAACACCGCGCCTGTTTGATGAAATGGAAGAGTCCTTTCTGGTAACGTTGGCGGCCCAGCTCGCCGTTATTATTGCTCACGCACAAACACAAGGCCATTGGCGTCTCGAGAAAAAACAGCAAGCCATAAAAGGCGTGCCCGCCTCTTCGGGTGTCGCGATCGGTGAGTTTTGGTGGGACGATACCCAACCGTATCTTGCCAATGTCTACCCCGCGTCAACACTGGATATTGAACTCGAGCAAGAGTGGCTATTGCTGGCTATCGAAGAAGCGCTGAACGATTTTCGTCGTATGCGTAAAAAGCTCGACAGTGAAATAAACAAAGACGCGTTGGCGATCTTTGATCTTTTCACCCACTTGCTCAACGACCCTATGTTGCGTAAGGACCTCAAAGCACAAATTCAAAAAGGCGATCGCGCAGACTGGGCTTTACGTCAAGTGGTTGAGTCTTACTCTAACCGCTTTGCGCGTATGTCCGATGTGTATCTGCGAGAGCGGGCCCAAGACATTCGCGAGCTCGGTCAGCGTTTGTTGTTCTTTTTGCATAACACAGCGCAAGACCGTCAAGTACTCGAAAAACCAGTGATTCTAGTGGTTCGAGAGCTGACAGCATCGCTTCTTGCTTCGGTGCCCAAAGAGAAATTGCTGGCGGTGATTTCGCTTGAAGGGGCGGCCAACTCGCATGCAGCGATTCTATCTCGAGCGCTAGGTATTCCTGCGGTTATGGGCGTGAGTCTTAATTTAAAAGCGCTCAACGGAAAACAAGGTATTGTTGATGGTTACAGCGGCAAGATCTTGGTTTCGCCGAGTCGTCAGTTACTGCGTGAATATCGTGCCTTAGCCAACGAAGAGCGAGAGTTGGCCAACATGGTCAATCAGCGCATTGAAGAGCCCGCTTTTACCAAAGATGGTGAGCGAATAGAGGTCATGCTTAACGCAGGACTGAGCGCCGACGCCAACATTGCTATCAATCAGGGGGTTGATGGGGTTGGCTTGTATCGAACCGAAATTTCGTTTTTGCTTCAGCATCGTTTCCCCTCGGAAGAAGAGCAGACTCAGCAGTATCAAGCGGTCCTTAACAGCTACCCAGAGAAGCGGGTGGTGATGAGAACCTTAGACGTCGGAGGGGACAAGGCACTGCCTTATTTGCCGATTGAAGAGGACAACCCTTTCTTGGGGTGGCGTGGTATTCGTTTTACCCTCGATCACCCGGATATTTTCCTGATGCAGATTCGGGCGATGATGCGCGCCAGTGCTACTCATCAAAACTTAAGTATTTTACTGCCTATGGTATCGGGTGCTCAGGAGTTAGACGATGCGATCAACTTGATTGAGCGAGCTTATCAAGAAGTGTCAGAGCTTAATGATAAGGTTAAGATGCCTGAGATTGGGGTAATGATAGAAGTCCCTTCGATGATCTATCTATTGCCATTGATTGCCGAAAAGGTCGACTTTGTCTCTATCGGTACCAATGACCTTACTCAATACCTGCTCGCGGTGGATCGCAATAATGCGCGGGTGGCTGACGTGTACGAGTCGATGCACCCATCTGTCATTATGGCCTTGCGCCATATTCATCAAACTTGCCAGCAACTTGAGCTTCCGGTTTGTATTTGTGGTGAATTAGCTGGCGATCCGATTGGTGCGCTGTTGATGGTTGGGCTTGGCTATCGTAGCCTAAGTATGAACACCTCGAACGTCGCCAGAGTGAAATACCTGCTGCGTCATACCGAAGTTGAAGAGTTACAACAACTTGCTGACAGAGCGTTGATGCAACCCTATGGACATAACATTTATACTATGATGCAAGGCTTTTTCGAACAGAAAGGCTTTGCGGGCTTTATTCGCGCGGGTAACAAATAAGGTTTAATGTGTCGTTAGAATTACTATTTTCATTTATGTTGCTTGGCGCTTTTGTTGGGGTGATGGCAGGTTTACTCGGCATCGGTGGTGGGCTGATTGTGGTCCCTGCATTGCTGTTTTTGCTACCGATGGCGGGCATTGATGCTGAAATCAGTATGCACATCGCGCTGGCAACCTCTTTGGCTTCGATAATCGCCACTTCAGGCTCTTCTGCACTGAATCATTTTAAACTGGGCAATGTCGACATGTTTGTGGTTAAGTTTCTGATGCCGGGTGTGGTTATTGGCGGCTTTCTTGGAGCGAATTTGGCTGAATGGATTCCGTCGCAATACTTACCTAAGGTATTTGGTGTCATTGTGCTATTGCTGGCGATTCAAATGTTGTTTTCGATTCGAGGCACCAGTTCAAAGCAGATGCCAAGTAGTGGTGTAACTATGATCTACGGCACTGGGATCGGTGTTGTATCGAGTTTGGCCGGAATTGGCGGAGGCTCGCTCTCGGTGCCATTTTTGAATCGTCATGGCATTGAGATGCGTAAAGCTGTGGGGTCGTCGTCGGTCTGCGGCTGTATGATTGCTATTGCAGGTATGTTGGGCTTTATTCTGCATGGCTATAAAGTCGAATCGTTACCAGCGTACAGTGTGGGTTATGTGTACCTACCTGCACTGATCGCGATTGCGTCCACTTCGATGCTCACTACACGTATCGGGGCGAGATTGGCGACATCATTACCAACTCCCACCTTGAAAAAAATATTCGCCCTGTTTTTAATGTTCGTGGCTGGAACTATGTTGCTGTAACGCACTCTCACCTATACATCTCAACAATATCAAATTTTATATAAGAGTAGTCATCCTATGTCTCAAGGATATTTAACCTTTCCTACTATCGACCCAGTCTTGATTTCATTGGGTCCACTCTCCATTCGTTGGTACGGATTAATGTATTTAGTGGGTTTCGCTTTTGCTTTATGGCTGGCCAATCGGCGAGCTGATAAACCAGGAAGCGGTTGGACTCGAGAACAAGTTTCCGATCTGTTATTCGCTGGTTTCCTAGGGGTAGTGATTGGGGGCCGAGTCGGTTACGTTCTGTTTTATAACTTCGAGCTATTCCTGCAGGACCCGTTATACCTGTTCAAAGTCTGGACGGGGGGGATGTCTTTCCACGGTGGTCTGCTGGGTGTGATCACGGCGATGTTCTGGTATGCGAAGAAGAACGGCAGAACCTTTTTTGGCGTGGCCGACTTTATCGCACCATTAGTGCCATTTGGTTTAGGCATGGGGCGTTTGGGTAATTTCATGAACAGCGAGCTATGGGGCAGGGTGACCGATGTGCCTTGGGCATTTGTGTTCCCAAATGGCGGGCCGCTGCCTCGTCACCCTTCGCAGTTGTATGAAATGGTGCTTGAGGGTATTGTTCTCTTCTTCATCTTGAACTGGTTTATTAAAAAGCCACGTCCGCTTGGCTCTGTGTCGGGATTGTTCCTCGCGGGTTACGGAACCTTCCGATTCCTTGTAGAATATGTACGAGAGCCCGATGCTCACTTAGGCCTGTTTGGCGGATTTATCTCAATGGGACAAATCCTGTCGTTGCCTATGGTGATCGTTGGTATTTTGATGATGGTTTGGGCGTACAAGCGTGGTCATTACAAAGACGAGTTATCCCAACAAGCGAAGTAAGGAACTGGTGTGAAACAGTATTTAGATCTCTGTCAGCGTATCGTTGATCAAGGTAAGTGGGTTGAAAACGAGCGAACTGGCAAGCGTTGCCTGACGGTTATCAATGCGGATCTCACCTATGATGTGGCTCAAAACCAGTTTCCATTGGTCACCACACGAAAAAGCTTTTGGAAAGCCGCGGTTGCTGAGCTACTAGGGTATATTCGTGGCTATGACAATGCTGAAGACTTTCGCAAATTAGGTACAAAAACTTGGGATGCCAATGCCAACCTCAATCAGGCTTGGTTGAACAACCCATACCGCAAAGGCGAAGACGATATGGGTCGCGTTTATGGTGTTCAAGGTCGAGCTTGGGCCAAACCAGATGGCGGTCATATCGACCAGCTGCGTAAGATTGTCGACGATTTGACCCGCGGTGTTGATGACCGTGGCGAGATCTTAAACTTCTACAACCCTGGTGAGTTCCATATGGGCTGTCTAAGGCCTTGTATGTACAGCCACCACTTTTCGCTGTTAGACGACACTCTGTACCTAAACAGCACTCAACGTTCTTGTGATGTGCCGTTAGGACTTAACTTTAATATGGTTCAAGTGTATGTGTTCTTGGCGATTATGGCGCAAATTACTGGCAAGAAGCCAGGGCAGGCATACCACAAGATTGTCAATGCACATATCTATGAAGATCAACTTGAGTTGATGCGAGATGTTCAACTTAAACGTGAGCCTCTTAAAGCGCCAACGTTCCACATCAACCCTGAGATTAAGTCATTAGAAGATTTGGAAACTTGGGTGTCGCTGGATGACTTCTGGGTAGAGGGATATCAGCACCACGATCCGATTCAGTATCCGTTTTCGGTTTAATCGACAATAGAAGTGAAAAGCCGCCTTAGCGAGGGCGGCTTTTTTGTGCGAGTAGGAACAGGCTGCGCCCTTCGAGATGCGAGAACGCTGAGCTCCGAGAATCGAAAGTTGCAGGGTAAGACGTGTTTTTAACTTTAATTTCATGAAATTAAAGGAAAATTATTGACTCACTGTCACTGGCATTCAAAATTTTTCGTCACTCGATATACAAAAAAGCCCGCTACCTAAGTAGCGGGCTTTCACATAAGCGATGGTCTTAGTATTAAGCTGTTAGCGCTAGGATAGTGCCTGGCAATACGACAAACACGGCTAGCAGATAACCTGCCACAACGGCTTTGTTCTTCACGGCCATATCAGAGATAAGGTCAGCGCCTTTAACTGGAATCTCACGTAGGAACGGGATGCCATAGATGAATACTGTCGCCATGATGTTGAACACTAGGTGGACAAGTGCGATCTGTAGTGCGAACACGGCAAACTCTCCAGATACTGCGGTTGCTGCGAGTAGGGCAGTAATACAGGTACCGATGTTTGCACCTAGGGTGAATGGGTATACATCACGTACTTTTAGAACGCCTGAACCTACTAGCGGAACCATAAGACTTGTTGTCGTAGAAGAAGACTGAACAAGTACGGTCACGATAGAACCAGACATGATGCCGTGGATAGGGCCACGACCAATGGCGTTCTTCAAAATCTCGCGAGCACGGCCAACCATTAGGCTCTTCATCAGTTTACCCATCACAGTGATGGCAACGAAAATAGTAGCAATACCTAGAGCGATAAGCAGTACGCCGCCGACCGTGTCACCAAATGTGCTAAGCGGTTCTTTTACCGCACTAACAACAGGCTTAGTGATAGGTTTGATGAAGTTCAAGCCTTTGATGCTCATGTCGCCTGTCGCAAGGAAAGGAGACACTAACCAATGAGAAATCTTGTCTAGAATACCAAACATCATTTCTAGCGGTAGGAAGATAACGACCGCAAGAAGGTTGAAGAAATCATGGATGGTTGCACTTGCAAAGGCGCGTTTGAACTCTTCCTTGCAACGAACATGGCCAAGGCTAACCAGTGTGTTGGTTACTGTGGTACCGATGTTGGCGCCCATCACCATAGGAATGGCCGTTTCTACCGGAAGACCGCCGGCAACAAGGCCCACGATAATTGAAGTGACAGTACTTGACGACTGGATTAACGCAGTGGCAACTAGACCAATCATTAAACCAGCGACTGGGTGTGAAGCAAACTCAAACAAAACTTTCGCTTGGTCGCCCGTTGCCCATTTGAAGCCGCTGCCTACCATAGAAACTGCTAGCAGTAGCAGATATAACATGAATGCCAAGTTAGCCCAGCGCAACCAACGAGTCGTGCTCGAAATCGGCGCCGCTGTTGTAGTAGCTTGGTTCATAATTTTTCTCCGTGGACCTGTGTAAGTAGTTAAAGGTCGGTTGTTGAATCTGAGGCTGATGGTAGAGAGGAAATATTTCAGTAATATTACAGTTGTGTGTAACCCGGTTTTTTTTGCTCGTGAATAAGGAAAATGAGTGTACTGATAGATTTACAATTAATCTAATGTGTTGATTTTAAAGTGTATATTTGTAGGTTGCTGCGAGTGGAAGGGATGTGATAAAAGTCGAAAAAATGTCGTAAAGTTGCCGCTCTTTGATTATGAATATGACAATGGGGTGTCATAAATAAAAATCAAACTTCGTTAAAACTTACCTAAATGTTTATTATTTATGGTTTTGGCGAAATGTTGTTGTCATTAGAGCCTTCTGCTATAACCTAGGTTCTCTTTAATTCGAGTTACTATCCCAATGTCGCATCTAAACTACAACCACCTCTATTATTTTTGGATGGTGTGCAAACAAGGATCAGTCACCAAGGCGGCTGATGCTCTGTTTTTAACGCCGCAAACTGTTACCGGTCAAATCAAAGCTCTTGAAGAGCGCATGGATGGCAAACTGACCAAGCGTAACGGACGCAGTGTCGAGCCCACAGAGTTGGGTCAACTGGTGTTCAAGTATGCCGACCGAATGTTTGGTTTAAGTTACGAAATGCTAGATATTGTCAACTATAGCCAGCGCTCGAACATTCTATTTGATGTTGGGGTCGCCGATGCATTGTCGAAGCGCTTAGTCAGTAAGATTCTGTTGACCACGGTACCCGAAGATGATGGTTTGCATCTCCGCTGCTTTGAATCGACCCACGAAATGCTGCTTGAACAGTTGTCACAACATAAGTTAGATATGATTTTGTCCGATTGCCCAGTGGACTCAAGTCAGAGCCCAGGTTTATATAGCAAGAAGCTGGGTGAGTCGAACATGAGTTTTTTCTGTACTGGCAATGTCACTGACGTCACTTTCCCTGCGATCCTTGAGCAGCGTAAGTTGTTGATCCCAGGCAGTCGAACGGCGATGGGTCGTAAAGTGCTACAGTGGTTTGATCGCCAAGGCCTACAGCCGAATATTTTGGGCGAGTTCGACGATGTTGCTCTGATGAAGGCGTTCGCACGTTACCACCAAGATGTCATCTTTTTAGCGCCTACTCTTTACCTGTCTGAAGTCGAGCAGGATCTTTCACTACAATTGATTGGTCATATTGATGAACTGAAAGAAGAGTACTACGTTATTTTTGCTGAGCGGATGATTCAACACCCTGCAGTGAAAAATGTTTGTGATGCAGACTTCACAAGCCTCTTTAATTAACGGTTATTTTTCAAACGAACAAATAGATTAATTGTTACATTTCGATTAATATTCAAAATAATTCACTGCATAAAAAATTAAAGATTAAGTGAATTGAATAAAGTTTGGTCATCAATGCGCATATTGTATGGTCAGTTGTTGTAGACGATGTTGTGGTATCAAGGGGTAGTGGCCGATGAACCTACAAGAGATGGAAAAAAACTCTGCTCAAGCGGTAGTGCTACTAAAGGCGATGGCGAATGAGCGTCGCTTACAAATTTTGTGCTTGCTGCACAATCAAGAGTTATCGGTAGGGGAACTGTGTAATAAGTTAGAGCTGAGCCAATCGGCCTTATCTCAACATCTTGCATGGTTGAGAAGAGATGGCTTGGTCAACACGCGAAAAGAAGCACAAACCGTCTTTTATACCTTGAGTAGTCAAGAGGTTAAGGCAATGATTCAATTGCTACACACACTTTACTGTGCTTAAGCGTTAGGTGTTTTATTTTGAGGTGAGTCGTTCAACCTCAAAATAAAACAGGTATAAAAAAACCGGCCAAGGCCGGTTTTTTCTTTCACTGAGAAATCGCAGTTCTATTACAGAGCTTTGATTGCAGCAGCGAAGCGAGACTTATGACGAGCTGCTTTATTCTTGTGAATAAGGCCTTTAGTCGCCATGCGGTCTAGGATTGGTGTAACTGCAGCAAATGCTTCAGTTGCAGCAGCTTTGTCGCCTGCTTCGATAGCAGCAACAGTTTTCTTCATGTAAGTGCGCATCATAGAACGACGGCTAGCGTTGTGCTGGCGACGTTTCTCAGCTTGGATAGCGCGCTTCTTAGCAGATTTACTATTTGCCAAGGGTCTAACTCCCAAAAACTTAGTTCGGTGACAATTTAAGGGCGAGGAATATCCCTCATTTGCGCTTAAATGTCAAATGATTTGTGCAAAAACCCATCTAACCAAACAAATTTTGGAATGAAAGGTCTTCACGGTTAAGATGGCGGGGATTCTAACAGTATTTTTTTTTCAATGCTAATACTAATCTGCTCTGCTAATGACATTCCTAATGTAAAGTAGAGCGAAATTTTTGATTCCAGAGGTAATTGTGAGTAAACGTCTGCTCAAGTCAGGCATGATCGTCAGTGCCATGACACTGATCTCTCGAGTGTTGGGTTTAGTTCGAGATGTGGTTGTTGCTAATTTAATGGGGGCAGGAGCGAGTGCAGATGTATTCTTTTTTGCCAACAAGATCCCTAACTTTTTACGTCGCCTGTTTGCTGAAGGTGCTTTCTCACAAGCCTTTGTTCCAGTTTTAACCGAGTATCATGCCAGTAAAGACCTCGATAAAACACGTCAACTGATTGCTCGCGCAGCCGGTACCTTGGGCGTGATAGTGTCTATTGTTACTTTGCTGGGCATTGTCGGATCTGGAGTGGTCACTGCCTTGTTTGGTTTTGGTTGGTTTTTAGATTGGCTTAATGGTGGCCCTTCGGCAGAAAAGTTTGAGCTAGCTAGCTTGATGCTTAAGATCACTTTCCCCTATCTATGGTTTATTACTTTTGTTGCGCTGTCAGGGGCCATTTTAAATACCATGGGTCGGTTTGCGGTTTCCTCTTTTACGCCCGTATTCCTCAATGTGATGATCATTCTCTCAGCCTGGTATATTGCACCACAATTAGCCCAGCCTGAAATAGGATTGGCTATCGGCGTATTCTTAGGTGGCTTGGTTCAGTTTCTTTTCCAAATCCCGTTTCTGATAAAAGCCGGAGTAATGGTCAAACCTCAATGGGGATGGCGAGACCCGGGGGTGGTTAAGATTCGAACCTTGATGATTCCCGCTCTGTTTGGTGTGTCAGTGAGTCAGATAAACCTGCTTTTTGATACCTTTATTGCAAGCTTCCTACAAACAGGCTCCATCAGTTGGCTTTATTACTCCGACCGACTATTAGAGTTTCCACTTGGTCTGTTTGGTATTGCTATCGCCACCGTGATCCTGCCTGCTTTATCACGCAAGCATGTCGATGCCCACAGCGAAGGTTTTGCCCAAACCATGGATTGGGGAGTGCGAATGGTGACTCTTTTAGGGGTACCGGCGATGTTGGGTTTAATGGTGCTAGCTAAGCCGATGCTGATGGTGCTGTTCATGCGCGGTGAATTTACCCCGCAAGATGTCACTTTTGCGTCGATGTCATTGATTGCCTACGCCTCAGGTTTGCTCAACTTTATGTTGATCAAAGTGCTCGCGCCTGGGTATTACTCGCGCCAAGACACCAAAACCCCGGTGCGCTATGGCGTTATCGCAATGGTCACCAATATGGTATTCAATGCGATTTTTGCTTGGTTCTATGGTTATGTTGGATTAGCTATAGCGACTTCTCTATCCGCTTTTGTAAATATGTCGCTTCTATATAGAGGCTTGCATCGCGCTGGGGTTTATCATCTTACTCGTCGTACAGGTATGTTCATCATTAAGTTGGTGATGGCTGGTGGGTTGATGGTGGCGGCGATTTTGTCGCAACTCGAGTCGATGGACGTATGGTTAAATTGGAGCCTGTTAGAGCGTGTGATGTGGTTAGCAGGATTGATTGGCTTTGGAGCTGCAGTTTATTTGCTGAGCTTACTGCTGTTTGGTGTGCGGCTAAACGATCTAAAAGCAGCGACAGAGCGAGGCTGATTAGTATATAATCCGTCAGTTTCACGCTAGGTAAACGTCACCTTTAGCAATGTTATTCGTAAAGTATAGGTTTTTAGCAGTTTCCAATGGAATTGATTCGAGGGATTCATAACATCAAATCACACCACAAAGGGTGTGTATTGACGATCGGAAATTTCGACGGCGTGCACCTTGGGCACCAAGAAGTCTTGCGCCAAGTTTCTGAAAGAGCGAAGGATTTAGGACTACCTTCGACGGTGATGACGTTTGAACCTCAGCCATTAGAACTGTTTGCTAAAGACAAAGCGCCGGCGCGTTTGACTCGGCTACGCGATAAGTTCGTGCAACTGAGCAAATTAGATATCGAGCGTTTACTATGCATTAACTTTAACCACCGGTTCGCGACTCAGTCGCCACAGTCATTTATTCGCGACTTGTTGGTTGAGCGTTTGGGTGTTAAGTTTCTGGTTGTTGGCGATGATTTCTGCTTTGGTAACCAACGCAAAGGTAACTTTGCCATGCTCCAGCAAGCTGGAGAAGAGTTTGGGTTTGATGTGGTTAGTACGCAGAGTTTTTGCCTTCAACAACTGCGCGTCAGCAGTACCGCTATTCGCGAAGCGTTAGCGCAAGATAAGCTTGCGGCGGCTGCACAAATGCTAGGGCGCGATTACAGTATCAGCGGGCGAGTGTCTCATGGGCGAAAACTGGGTCGTACCATAGGTTTTCCTACCGCAAATATTCCACTGAAACGGTGCGTATCTCCCGTTTCTGGTGTGTACACCGTTGAGGTGTTAGGCCTTGCTGAACAACCGATTGGCGGCGTGGCTAACATAGGTAATAGGCCCACCGTAAATGGGGTACGCCAACAATTAGAAGTACATTTGTTCGACTTTAAAGCCAATTTATACGGCAAACAGTTAGAAATCGTACTTTTAGATAAGATTCGCGACGAACACAAATTTGACTCGTTCGACGCACTGAAACAACAAATTGAATTGGATGCTGAGGCAGCAAGGGTGTGGCTGCGTCAGTACAAAGCCCAAGCGGTTTAGTTCGCTGTTTGGCATAATGTCTAACCGTCACCCAAGACAACGGAATTAAGAATCGATGAGTGAGTATAAAGATACCCTGAACCTTCCTGAAACAGGGTTTCCGATGCGCGGCAATCTGGCAAATCGTGAGCCAGAAATGCTTAAGCGTTGGTATAAAGAAGACCTTTACGGTGCAATCCGTGAAGCGAAGAAAGGCAAAAAATCTTTCGTTCTACACGATGGCCCTCCATACGCGAATGGCGACATTCATATTGGTCACGCACTAAATAAGATTCTTAAAGACATTATTATTAAATCCAAAACACTTTCTGGTTTTGATGCTCCGTACATTCCAGGCTGGGACTGTCACGGCCTACCAATTGAACTAATGGTAGAAAAGAAGAAAGGCAAACCAGGCCAAAAAATCTCTGCGGCAGAATTCCGTGAAGAGTGTCGTAAGTACGCGGCAGGCCAGGTTGAAGGTCAAAAAGAGAGCTTCAAACGCCTTGGTATCATGGGTGAGTGGGATAAGCCTTACCGCACCATGGACTTCGCCACCGAAGCGAACATCATCCGTGCTCTTGGTAAGATTGCTGATAACGGCCACCTACTAAAAGGTTTCAAGCCGGTTCACTGGTGTACTGACTGTGGCTCAGCGCTTGCTGAAGCGGAAGTCGAGTACAAAGATAAAGTTTCGCCATCTATCGACGTGCGTTTTAAAGCGGCTGATGAATCAGCGCTACTGTCTAAGTTCGCACTGAACGAAGGTCACGAAGGTGAAGGCGACATCTCTATCCTTATCTGGACAACCACACCATGGACGCTGCCTGCAAACCGCGCGGTGTGTCTACGTGATGATCTTGAGTACGTACTCATTCAAGTCGAAGGTGAAAACAAAGAACGTATTATCGTTGCGTCTGAACTGGCGAAAGACGTGATGGATCGCGCTGGTATCGAGCACTTCCACAACCTTGGTTTCGCTAAAGGTAGCGACCTTGAACTGTCTCAGTTCCAGCATCCATTCTACGACTTCACTGTACCTGCGATCCTTGGCGACCACGTCACCACTGAATCAGGTACAGGTGTGGTACATACCGCTCCTGGCCACGGTCAGGAAGACTTTGCTGTCGGTAACAAATACAACCTAGAAGTCGCGAACCCTGTAGGCTCAAACGGTGTTTACCTGCCTGATACAGAGCTTTTTGCCGGTCAGCATGTATTTAAAGCCAACGATGCTGTAGTTGAAACCTTAAAAGAAAAAGGCGCACTTCTGCATCATCATGCTTACGAGCACAGCTACCCACACTGTTGGAGACACAAAACTCCAATCATTTTCCGTGCAACACCACAATGGTTCGTATCAATGGACCAAGCGGGCTTACGTGCAAAAGCACTAGAGTCAATCAAAGGTGTTGAGTGGATGCCAGAGTGGGGGCAAAGCCGCATCGAAGGTATGATCGAAGGTCGCCCAGAGTGGTGTATCTCTCGTCAACGTACGTGGGGCGTACCAATTGCGTTGTTTGTGCACAAAGAGACGGCTGAGCTGCATCCAAATACTATCGAACTCGTTGAGAAAGTTGCTCAGCTAGTGGAGCAAAAAGGCATTCAAGCCTGGTGGGATCTAGAAATCTCTGATCTACTAGGCGAAGAAGCTGACAGCTACGAAAAAGTACTGGATACGCTAGACGTATGGTTCGACTCAGGTGTAACTCACTACTCAGTGGTTGATGCTCGTGAAGAGTACAACGGTGCATCAGCAGACTTATACCTAGAAGGCTCTGACCAACACCGTGGTTGGTTCCAATCTTCACTCATTTCATCGATTGCGATGAAAAATGAAGCCCCATACAAACAAGTGCTCACTCACGGCTTTGTGGTCGATGGCCAAGGCCGTAAGATGTCAAAATCTATCGGTAACGTGGTCGCACCAAAAGATGTGACTAACAAGCTAGGGGCAGATATTCTGCGTCTATGGGTTGCTTCAACTGACTACACCGGTGAAGTGGCGGTTTCTGACGAAATCCTTAAACGCAGCGCAGATGCGTACCGTCGTATCCGTAACACAGCGCGTTTCTTCCTTGCCAACTTAAGCGGTTTCAACCCGGCAACAGATATTGTGCCAGCTGAAGAAATGGTGGCACTGGATCGTTGGGCTGTCGGTCGTGCTCTAGCTGCACAAGAAGAGATCGTTAAAGCGTACGGTGAGTACAACACCCATGCTGTCACTCAGCGTTTAATGCAGTTCTGTTCTATCGAAATGGGCTCATTCTACCTAGACGTGATTAAAGACCGTCAATACACAGCGAAACGTGGCGGTCATGCGCAACGTAGCTGTCAGACAGCGCTGTACTACATCGTCGAAGCTCTGGTTCGTTGGATGGCGCCAATCATGTCATTCACTGCAGACGAGATCTGGAACGAGATGCCAGCTTCCCTTCCTACAGGTGAAGGCCGTGATAAGTTTGTTTTCACTGGTGAGTGGTATGAAGGTCTATTCGATCTAGCAGAAGGCGAAGAGTTCAACAACGAATTCTGGGCTGAAATCCAAGCCGTTCGTGGTGGAGTGAACAAGCTACTTGAAGATGCTCGTAAAGAGAAAACCATCGGTGGTTCATTACAAGCAGAAGTGACGCTTTATGCGGATGATGCGCTTGCGGCGAAACTTCGAAAACTAGACGACGAGCTACGTTTTGCGCTCCTCACTTCAGCGGCGGTTGTTAAACCTCTTAGCGACAAGACAGATGCTGCACAAGCGACAGATGTAGAAGGTCTGTTTGTTGAAGTCAAAGCGACGGAAAACGAGAAATGTGACCGTTGTTGGCACCACACGCCAGACGTAGGCACGATTGAAGGTCATGAGAAGATCTGTGGCCGTTGTGTGTCTAACGTTGATGGTGAAGGCGAAGTGCGTAAGTTCGCATAATTAGCGAAAAAGCGACTGAACTTTTAATCAATTAAACAGCCCCAGTATTTACTGGGGCTGTTTTTAGGTAAAGAAATGAGTGAACAAGCATTAACTCTTAAGCAATCTGGCGTTCGTTGGTTGTGGCTAGCGGCGGTGATTTTTGTTGCAGATGTCGCCATTAAACTCGTGGTGATGGATAACATGGGCTACGGCTGGGCCAACCGAATTGAAGTGTTACCCTTCTTCAACCTGTTGTATGTCCATAATTATGGCGCAGCATTTAGTTTTTTGAGTGATCAGGCAGGTTGGCAGCGTTGGTTGTTTACCGGGATTGCTTTTGCCGTGACCGCGATGCTGACCTACTGGATGAGCAAGCTGCCTGCCCAGGAGAAATGGAACAATATCGCTTATGCGATGATTATTGGTGGGGCGATTGGCAATGTGTTCGACCGAGTTGTGCATGGCTTTGTGGTCGACTACCTGGATTTTTACTGGGGCACCTACCACTGGCCAGCGTTTAACCTCGCCGATACGACTATCTGCATTGGCGCCGCAATGATCATCTTCGATGGGTTTCGGAAAAAAGACGACAGCGCTGCATAAAGCGTGATTAAACGAATAACCCTAAGCGCTGTCTGTTGATTCAGGTGGCGCTTTTCTTTATGTTGAAGCCCAAGTTCGACGCTGCTTCGTATCTAGCAGTGATAAACAGTCGATACAATCAATAATAAGGAAGCCATGACGTGACCACTATTGCCCAAGATTCTGCAGTAACGCTGCATTTTACAATCAAAATGCCTGACGGCTCGATTGCTGACAGCACACACAATATGGGAAAACCTGCCAAGCTGGTGATTGGCGATGGCAGCCTAAGTGAAAACTTTGAACAGTGCCTACTTGGGCTGAGTGTTGGAGACAACAAGGCGATTGAACTCAAAGCGCAAGACGCATTTGGGATGCCCAATCCAGATAACATCCATTATATGGATCGCGCTAAGTTTGTCGGTGACGCAGAAGTTGAAGTTGGCACTGTGATGGCGTTCTCTGGACCTGATGGAATGGAGATTCCGGGCATTATTACTGAGATCGCGGGCGACTCGGTCACGGTTGACTTTAACCATCCGCTTGCAGGGCAAGATGTGACTTTTGAAGTTGAAATTTTGTCAGTAGAATAGCGACCAATAAGATAATGACTCTATGAGCAATGAAATGAAAATCCTGTTAGCCAATCCTCGTGGTTTTTGTGCTGGCGTTGACCGTGCAATTAGCATTGTCGAACGTGCACTGGAACTCTATCAGCCGCCTATTTATGTCCGCCATGAAGTGGTCCACAACCGTTTTGTGGTCGAAGGGCTCAAACAGCGCGGTGCGATTTTTGTCGAGGAGCTGCATGAGGTGCCTGACGATAATATCGTGATTTTTTCCGCTCATGGAGTGTCGCAAGCGGTGCGTAAAGAAGCCAAAGAACGCGCTCTCACCGTATTTGATGCCACGTGTCCTTTGGTGACCAAAGTTCACATGGAAGTTGCTCGTGCAAGCCGTAAGCATATGGAAGTGGTCTTGATTGGCCATGCTGGACATCCTGAAGTCGAAGGCACCATGGGCCAATACGCAAGTGAACAAGGCGGCATGTATCTGGTTGAGACCCCTGCGGATGTGGTTCAGCTAAAAGAGAAAGTGAAAGACCCAAGTCACTTGCATTATGTCAGCCAAACCACGTTATCGGTTGATGAAACGGCAGACGTGATTGATGAGCTGCGCCGCGTGTTCCCAGATATTCAAGGGCCGCGCAAAGATGACATCTGTTATGCGACACAAAACCGTCAGGACGCCGTGCGCGATATGGCCGCTGATGTTGACGTTGTGGTGGTGGTCGGTTCAAAGAACTCATCCAATTCTACTCGATTAAAAGAGTTAGCGGAGAAGCTTGGAACTCGAGGCTATCTCACCGATTGCCCTGAAGATATTCAACCTGAGTGGTTTGCTGGTAAAACCAAAGTGGGTGTGACGGCAGGCGCTTCCGCGCCAGAGGAACTGGTCAATCAAATTCTCGAACGAGTGAAACAGTTAGTCGGCGCGAAAAGTGTCGAAGAAATCCAAGGTCGTGAAGAGAACATGTTCTTCGAAGTGCCTAAAGAGCTGCAAATTAAGCAGGTCGATTAAGAGTTGTGATTGGCATATAACCACAAAGCCAGCGTCTATCGCTGGCTTTTTTTGTCGTTGTAGCTTTGGGAAATTAAAGGCTCCCGAGGGAGCCTTTAATAAAGTGCAAGCGAAGAGTTATTGACTTAGGCTGTTTCGGTGACCGCTTGTGGTTTTTCTTCATCAGCCAAATCAGTCTCACCTTTCCCTTTTGAGGTTTTGATGACGTAACCTGCAACCGCTAGAGCAAATAGGATGCCTGCCGTGGTCGAAACTTCAATCGGTAGTCCAAAGCCTAGTGTACTGTTGTTGAGAATGAAAGTCGCACACACCGTGGTCATAAATACCGCAGGTACTGTGGTGATCCAATGTAGCTTATTGTGGCGCAGTAAGTAAGCCGATGCTGTCCATAACATCATCACTGCGGTTGATTGGTTTGCGAAACCGAAGTAGCGCCAGATAATACCAAAATCAACTTGAGTCAGAATACCACCAATAATGAACAGCGGCACAGCCATCATTAGGCGATTGCGTAGCGCTTTTTGGTCGACATTGAAGTACTCAGCCAAAATTAGTCGGCTAGAGCGGAATGCCGTGTCACCAGATGTAATCGGTAAGATAACGACACCTAGGAATGCAAGGATACCACCGAACACACCGAGTAGGCCGAATGACGCGCTGTAGACAACGTTACCAGGGCCACCATTCTTCACCGCTTCTGCAAGTGAATCTAGAGAACCGAAGAATGACAATGCAATTGCACACCAGATTAACGCAATAACACCTTCGCCAATCATGGCACCGTAGAATACAAATCGGCCATTCTTTTCATTTTCCATACAACGCGCCATTAGTGGAGACTGGGTGGCGTGGAAGCCAGAAATTGCACCACACGCGATAGTGATGAATAGTGCTGGCCATAGCGGCATATCGTTCGGGTTCAAGTTAGTGAACATATCGCTCACTTGGAAATCGCCCATCACTGTGTGTTCGCTTGAGAATGCTACCGCGGTCATTAGGCCAACAGACATGAAGATCAGTAGTGCTCCGAACAGTGGGTAGAAGCGACCAATGATCTTATCAACAGGTACGATAGTGGCAATGATGTAGTAGGCAAAAATGGCGATGACCATAGTGGTCATACTGACGTTTAGGCTGGTTTGATCATTAATAAGGTTCGTGATCATGCCAGCAGGAGCAGACACGAAAACCACACCAACAAGAAGCAGTAGGACAATGGCAAAGATGTTCATAAAGTGTTTGGCACCATTACCTAAGTAGCGACCTGTGATAGTTGGAACAGAGGCTCCGCCGTTACGTACCGAAAGCATACCAGAGAAGTAATCATGTACCGCACCAGCAAAGATACAACCAACGACGATCCACAGCATAGCAGCAGGGCCATACAGGGCGCCCATGATAGGACCAAAGATTGGGCCAACACCGGCAATATTGAGGAGTTGAACTAGGTAAACCTTCTTGGTCGACATTGGGACGTAGTCAACGCCGTCTGCTTTGGTATGCGCCGGCGTTTGACGTTTTTCGTTAATGCCAAAGACTTTTTCAACAAAAGCCCCGTAGATGAAGTAGCCGCCAATTAAGGCCGCAACACAGGTTAAAAACCACAACATAGCACTCGTTCCTTTGTAATATTTAATAAGCTCACTGTGCATACTATGCTGAATAATGGCTATCGGCATTCGCTTATCTAATGAGTGGTCGTATAGGGATATGAGCGGTTGCTTGAGAAACTGAGTGGTTTTTACTCACGTGTAGTGGTAATTAAGTCCGAATAGTGGTTTGATAACCTAATGGAAAAAAAGCAAGGAAAAACAATGAGAAAGTTATATGTTGCCGTGTTGGCATCATTGTTGGCAGCCTGTACCAGTAGCCCACAACAGTTGGCGAATGAGGGAGACTGGTATCAAATTGGTTATCAAGATGGCATTGTTGGCCATACGCCGCAGACACTTAAAGAACTCGCGAGCTTAGGAAGTGTGAAACAGTCAGACTATGACCAAGGCTATTTAGAGGGGATAGGCGAGTACTGCAACCCAGATTTCGCATACCAAATGGGGTTGTCGGGTCAGTACTATCAAGGGGTTTGCGAAGGCACCGATGAAGCGCAAAAGTTTCGAATGGAATGGCAGCGTGGCTGGAGTGAGTACCAAAACTAGCGAGATTTAGGGAGAGGCAGTAAGCACTCTCCCTAGCGGCACAGATTATTCTCCTTGATGGTGCTGCACGGCTTTACGCAGAAAGCCATCTTGGGTTTTTAGCTGATGCTTTGCGCTTTCCAGATCCATGCCAGTGAGTTGCATAAGAATTGCCAATTTTACATCATAACCTGTCTTTTCAAGCAGTCGGGTTGCGCTGTTGATGTCACACTCGGTGGCCTGCATGACAATTCGAGCTGCTCGGGCGATGAGCTTTTTGTTGGTCGCTTTCACATCGACCATTAAGTTTTGATAGCTTTTCCCTAGACGAATCATACTGGCGGTGGTGAGCATGTTCAGCACCAACTTTTGCGCAGTGCCGGATTTCAATCGTGTCGAACCGGTTAAGGCCTCAGGCCCGACCAGAGGTGAGATGGCAATGTCGGCGATTTCTGCAATCGGGGAGTCGGGGTTACAAGAGACGGCGACAGTGGTGGCGCCAATCTCGTTCGCGTATTCGAGTGCTCCTATTACATACGGCGTCCTGCCGCTGGCGGCAATGCCGACCACTACATCAGTGTTATTGAATTCAATCGCTTTTAGATCGTCAACACCTAAGGTTAGCGAATCTTCTGCTCCCTCTTTTGCTTTCAATATCGCCTCTGGGCCACCGGCAATCAGTCCAACCACCATTTGATCGGAGACACCAAAGGTTGGCGGACACTCCGAGGCATCAAGTACCCCTAATCGGCCACTGGTGCCCGCTCCCATATAGACGAGTCGACCGCCGTTTTTGAATGCTGCGGTGATCTTGTCGACTGCCTCAGCAACGTCAGGCAGAACTTTCTCAACCGCTAAAGGCACCAGTTGATCTTGTTGGTTGATACGTTGAACGATTTCCAGTGAAGAGAGTAGATCAATGTCCATGGTTTCTGGATTTCGCCCTTCAGACACCAAATGTGAAAGTGCAGCGATCAGTGCATCATTAGTCATAATGGTCCTTATTTATCAGCAAAGTACATCACACCGAGAGAAGCCTGCTTGGAGGCGCCGGTGACTTCTGGCAGATTGCTCGGCAGAGAGTGAACGCGGCGATAGGCCAGCCAAGCAAAGGCCATCGCTTCCATGTTGTCGCTGTCTACCCCTTTTTCATCGGTCGGCATGACACGCCAATGCGGTAATAGCTCAGTCAACCGCTTCATTAACAATGGGTTATGAACACCACCGCCGCAAACGAGCAACTCGGGAGTATCCCCTTGTAGGAATGCCTCTACTTCGTTAGCTATGGTTTGCGCCGTGTATTCACATAGCGTTCGTTGAACATCGGCCACACTTGCGTTGAAACGACGGACAATCGCCTCCAGCCAAGGCAGATTGAAGCGCTCCCGTCCGGTGCTTTTGGGGGCGGGAAGGGCCAAATATGGCTCTTTGAGTAGCTCAGACAACAGCGCCTGGTCGACTTGCCCTTGAAGGGCAAACTTGGCCCCTTTATCAAATGCTTTCCCTAGGTGTTTATCACACCAAGCGTCCATCAACATGTTACCAGGGCCTGTGTCGTAGCCCACCACAGCTTGATTTGGGCGCAGGACTGATAGGTTAGCGATACCGCCAATGTTTAGCACCACTACACTCGAGTGCTGTGGTTGAAAAATCGATTGGTGAAAAGCGGGCACCAGTGGCGCACCTTGTCCGCCCAAGGCGATATCTTTGCGTCTAAAGTCGGCGACCGTGTCAATCTGGGTCAGCGCGGCAATAATATTGGCGTCACCAAGCTGAATTGTGAACGGCATTTGCCCTGTGGGCTGGTGGAATACGGTTTGACCATGATTGCCGATAGCCGTAACGTCTGATGCTTTGCGACCGCTTTTTACCAGCAGAGCGTTTACTGCTTGTGCATAGAGTTTGCCGAGTTGATGATCAAGCTCGCCAATCTCGGGCAAGCAGGTGGGTTGGCCGAGAGAGACGTTTAAGATGCGCTGTTTTAGCGATGCTGGAATGGGATGATCATGGCTGTAGAGCAAACGCACGCAGTCACTGTCGATCTCTACCAGTACCGTATCGATTCCATCCAGACTCGTGCCTGACATAATGCCAATGTATAACGCGTTTGTGGTCATGCTCAATTTTCGCCAACAGTGAGGTTTATTCATTGTAAACCGAGAATAATCCGAATAACCTCGGTAGCATAGCGAAATTCAGCTCGATGTGGAGAAATTATGGGACCGTTATGGGTCGATGTTGCGGGGTGCGAGCTCAGCGCAGAAGATAAAGAGATTCTTGAACATCCAACCGTAGGTGGAGTGATTCTATTTGCGCGAAACTACCATGATAGCGAGCAGCTACTGGCGCTCAACAAAGCCATTCGTCACGCTGCCAAACGACCAGTGTTGATCGGCGTTGACCAAGAGGGTGGACGAGTACAGAGATTCAGAGAAGGCTTCTCTAGAATTCCTGCTGCACAGCGATATGCTCAGATGCCTGACAGTGAGGCGCTTGCTCAGCAAGGAGGTTGGCTAATGGCCGCTGAGTTGATCGCTCACGATATTGATCTTAGCTTTGCGCCAGTTTTAGACCAAGGCCATGAGTGTAAAGCGATAGGCGATCGCGCCTTTGGCGAAGATAAAGAGACGATATTGCGTCACAGTCTAGCCTATATGAAAGGCATGAAAGCGGTCGGAATGGCGACCACGGGTAAACACTTTCCTGGTCATGGAGGAGTGATTGCCGACTCCCACTTAGAGACGCCATTTGATCATCGCGATACTATTTTCGAACAGGATATGGCGATCTTCAAAGCGCAAATCGAAGCGGATATCCTCGATGCAATGATGCCAGCGCATGTTGTGTTCTCTCACTATGATGATCAACCAGCAAGTGGTTCACAGTACTGGTTAAAACAGGTGCTGCGTCAGCAGCTCGGCTTTAACGGTATTGTCTTTTCTGATGATCTCAATATGGAAGGCGCAGCGATGATGGGCGGCCCAGCGGAGCGTTCACATCAAGCGTTAGTCGCCGGGTGTGACATGCTGCTACTGTGCAATAACCGCCAATCACAGGTAGAAGTGTTGGACAACCTGCCGATTATGGAAACGCCGCAAGCGACTCAACTGCTAAAAAAGCAGAGCTTTACTCTGTCAGAGCTGCAACGCAGTGAGCAGTGGCGACAAGCCTCTGAAGCGATGAAGCGTATTATTGATTAATGACTCAGAGCCGCGATGCGGCTCTTTTTGTTGATATTTTGAGGCTCAATGAAAGCCAAGCATCTCTTTGAGTGCCTTAAGGTAGCGCCGACTTACGGGCAGTGGGTGGTTGCTCACTGTTATAATCTCTGCAAGACCATTCTCCAACAGTTTGATCTCTTTGATTGCCTTAATGTTGACTAAGAACTGGCGATGACATCGCACCAATGGCGTTTTTTCCTCAAGGACTTTCAATGTCAGTTGTGAGGTGGCTTTTTGCTCATGTGTTTGTACGTGAACACCGCTAATATCGCTGTAGGCGAACTCCACATCTTTGGTTGGAATGATCATGATCCGATTAAGGCCGATACAGGGCACCTGATCTAAACACGGCGGAGTAATCGCGGCAAGCTGATCACGGCTCACTTGTTGCGACTTGAGCAGGCGGTTGACTGTTTTCTCAAGTCGAGCGATATCAACCGGTTTGAGCAGATAATCAAAGGCGTTGTCCTCGAACGCCTGAACTGCAAACTCGTCGTAGGCGGTGACAAACACCACCTTAGGCATGGTTTCTGAGTCGAGCATGGCCAGCAACTCAATGCCGGTAATTTGTGGCATTTGAATATCCAAAAAAAACACATCAGGTTTGAGCTGATTGATTTTCTTCAACCCTTCAATAGCATTACTGGCTTGATCGATTACCTGGATATGACCAGTTTCTTGCAATAGATCGGTGAGTTCTTCTCGAGCAAAGAGTTCGTCATCTATGACCAATGCACGCAGCATAACTGTCCCTTATTCATTGTGCTGACTCGGAATGATAAAACTCATTCGAGTATAGTGGTTTGGGTTTACCTCGACCTTGAGCGCAGCGATTCGACCAAACTTGTTGGTTAAGCGTTTATCCACAATCTGCATCCCCAGACCAAGGTGATCGCTTGGTGGGGCTTGATAGATACCCGCGTTGTCTTGTACGACGACTTGATAGCCTTGCGGCACTGGCTGGCTGAAAATGCGAATCTCTCCCCCTTCTAACAGGTGAGATATTCCGTGTTTAATGGCGTTTTCGACCAAGGGCTGCAGGGTAAAGGTGGGCACTTTACGTTGTAATAGTAACTCATCAATATCGATATCGACCTCCAAGCGGTCGGTAAAGCGCGCCTTTTCAATGGTGAGGTAGGCGTTGACGTGTGCAAGCTCCTCTTTGAGCGTGACAACATCGATATTCTGTTTCAAGTTACTGCGAAAAAATTGCGATAAATGTTGTATCAACTCGCGCGCTTTCGGCGGATCGCGTCGAATCACGGCACTGATCGTGTTGAGGGCATTAAACAGAAAATGCGGATTGACCTGCGCATGCAGTAACTTGATCTCTGCTTGTGATAACAGCGTTTGCTTCTGTTGATAGTCGCCAAATAAGATTTGGCTCGAGAGCAGTTGGGCAATCCCCTCTGCCATCGACATGTTAATAGTGGAAAACAGTTTTCGTTTTGGCTCATACAGCTTGATGGTTCCGATCACTTTGTCTCCCGCTCTCAACGGAATGATCAACGCGCTACCTAGCTTACAGTCTGGCTTCAATGAACATTGATAAGGCTTCTCTTTGCCATCGAGGTAAATAATGTCGTTTTGGCTAATGGCATCCAGCGTGCTTTGCGACGAAATGAGCGTGTTGGGTTTATGGTGGTCATCACCGATGCCCACAAAGGCCAGTATCTTTTCATCGTCGGTAATTGAGACCGCGCCAACATTGGTCTCTTCGTAAACAATGCGCGCTATCTTCTCGGCATTATTGCTATTAAACCCAGAGGCGAGAATACCGACTGAGCGTTCGGCGATGTTGAGTGCGCGACGCGAAAAAGTGGCCGAATACTCTTCAAAGATGGTTTTTCGATCATCAAGAATACTCATAAACAGGGCAGCGCCGACCGAGTTGGCGATGATCATCGGCGCCGCAATCGCAGAAACCAATGCATAGGCCTGGTCAAAGGGTTTGGCGACGATCAAGATGATCGCCATTTGGACAATTTCTGCAACTAGGGTAATTGAGAACACCACACTCGGATTAAAAAGCTGTGCTGACTTGCCTTTACGCAGTAGATAAGTATGCAGCAACCCGCCAATCAGGCCCTCTGCTGTGGTTGAGATAGCGCAAGCTACATCGGTAAAGCCGCCTAGAGTGTATCTGTGTAGACCGCCAGTAAGGCCTACAAAGAAGCCGACGACTGGGCCACCAAACAGCCCGCCCATGACAGCACCAATCGCCCGAGTATTGGCGATGGCATCATTGATCTGTAAGCCAAAGTAGGTGCCCATAATACAAAATAGGGAAAACAGAACATAGACGCTGACTTTATGGCTAATCCGGTTGGAAATATTTAGCAAAGGCAGAAAGATAGGTGTCTTGCTTAACATGTACGCAAGCACTAAATAGACACACATTTGCTGCAGTAATGAGAGGATCAGGTCCATAATAATCTTAATCGCGAACTTTGGTTCTATTTTAGTGAAGAAATCCTTAGGAAAACATGGGTAGTGCCTGTTTTTGGCGATAAAGCCTCCAAAATTGAAGGTGTACAAAATAACTTACATAGTGTTTTTTTTAGTTTACATGTTGAAATCTTTTTTTAGGCTGTTATTTTATGGTCTATTAACCAAAGGCAATAGAGCGCTTTGTTGTTGTAAATAATTACGTACAGGTGAGAGATATGCAGAAAAGTGAATTGAGCAACGTTAACATTAGTGATGAACAGGTCCTGATCACACCTGATGAGTTGAAAGCCAAGTTGCCTTTGAGTGATAACGCTCGTCGCTTTATCCAGCAATCTCGCCAGACTATCGCCGATATCATCCATAAAAAAGATCATCGCCTGTTGGTCGTGTGTGGCCCTTGTTCCATTCACGATATCGATGCGGCAAAGGAATACGCTAAACGTCTTAAAGCACTCTCAGAGCAGCTCAGCGATCAACTTTACATCGTGATGCGCGTGTACTTTGAGAAACCGCGAACCACGGTTGGCTGGAAAGGATTGATCAATGATCCGCATCTTGATGGTTCTTTCGATATTGAACATGGTCTCCATGTTGGACGTGAACTTCTGGTTGAATTGGCTGAGATGGAGATTCCTTTAGCCACAGAGGCGTTGGACCCTATCAGTCCGCAGTACTTGGCCGACACCTTTAGCTGGGCGGCGATTGGCGCGCGTACCACGGAATCACAAACTCACCGCGAAATGGCCAGTGGTCTTTCTATGCCAATCGGCTTCAAGAACGGCACGGATGGCAGCCTGGCGACCGCGATAAATGCGATGCAAGCCGCATCGTCTAGCCACCGCTTTATGGGGATTAACCGAGAAGGGCAAGTTGCGCTGTTAACCACACAAGGCAACGCTAATGGTCACGTTATTTTACGCGGCGGCAAGCAGACCAACTATGATTCTGTATCGGTGACTGAGTGTGAACAAGACATGGCGAAGCACGGTCTAGATGCCTCATTGATGATCGATTGTAGCCATGCCAACTCACGTAAAGACTATCGTCGTCAGCCTCTCGTGGCGGAAGATGTTATCCATCAGATCCGCGAGGGCAATAAGTCCATCATTGGTTTAATGATTGAGAGTCATATTAATGAAGGAAATCAATCATCAGACATCCCTCTCAATGAGATGAAATACGGCGTTTCTATTACCGATGCGTGTATCAATTGGGACACAACTGAGGCACTATTACGTCACGCACATCAAGAGCTGGTCCCTTTCTTGGAAGACCGTTTACAGGCTAAGTAATAAGTACAAGGATTTTCGATGGCCGTAGAGTTGAATCACTTGCGTGATCAGATTGACGCAGTAGATAAACAGATTTTAGATTTGTTGGCGCAAAGATTGGCGCTGGTCGAGAAGGTAGGTGAGGTAAAAAGTGAGCACGGATTACCGATTTATGCCCCAGACCGAGAGGCGGCGATGTTGGCTTCGCGTCGTCAAGAGGCTGAAAAAATCGGCGTGCCACCACAATTGATTGAAGACATTCTGCGCCGTACCATGCGCGAGTCCTATGCCAGCGAGAAAGATTCTGGCTTTAAATGCCTCAATCCACAATTACGCTCGGTGGTGATCGTCGGTGGTCATGGTCAGTTAGGTGGCCTATTTGGTCGCATGTTTAAGCTCTCTGGTTATGATGTCAAAGTGCTGGGCAGTAAAGATTGGGACCACGCAGACGAGCTATTGGAAAACGCGGGAATGGTGGTGGTGACCGTTCCAATACATCTGACAGAAGGTGTCATTGCCAAGCTGAGCAAGTTGCCTAAAGACTGTATTCTGTGTGACTTAACATCGATTAAATCTCGGCCGTTACAAGCAATGCTTGACGTACATCAGGGGCCAGTGGTCGGTCTGCACCCGATGTTTGGCCCAGACGTGCCAAGCTTAGCCAAGCAAGTGATTGTTTACTGTGATGGTCGCGGTGAAGAGAGCTACCAGTGGTTACTCAAGCAGTTCTCTATTTGGGGAGCGAGTTTGTGTCAGATTGACGCAAGCGAACATGATCACGGTATGACTTTAATTCAGGCGCTGCGTCACTTTACTTCGTTTGCTTATGGCCTTCACTTGAGTCGTGAGAATCCAAATATCGATAAGTTGCTGCAACTAAGCTCGCCTATTTATCGCTTAGAGTTGGCGATGGTTGGGCGACTGTTTGCCCAAGACCCGAACCTTTACGGTGATATTATTCTATCGTCGCAAGCAAACATCGACATGATTAAGCGTTTCCATCGCTGTTTTGGCGAAGCATTAGAGATATTGGATAGCCACGACAAGCAAGCCTTTGTGACCAGCTTTAATCAAGTTAGCGATTGGTTTGGTAATTACTCTCAGCAGTTTTTGGATGAGAGTCAAAAGCTACTCAAACAAGCCAATGACTCCATTCATCGCGCCTAGTAATAGCCCGAGAAAACAACAAAAAACAGCGACCACTGGTCGCTGTTTTTTTATTGCACGGTAATGGACTTACTGTTGTCGTCGGACTCATTTTTGACCGTGTTCACCGAGTGGCTCTGATACGGATGATTGGTGAGATTGACTTGCAGTCTGACCGTATCATCAATCAGCTTCACAAGCGGAGCCCATTTCACCTTCTTCTCTTTTTCAAACAGATAGTTGAAGTTCTCTGGTGTCCAGTCCATGGTGTACTGCGGGTTTAAAGCGCGGCCTAAAAAGCGCACTTCATAATGAAGATGTGGTCCGGTTGAGTTGCCTGAGTTACCACAAGTAGCAATCTGATCGCCTTTGCTGACAAACTGACCGCTGCGCACTTTAAACTTAGCTAAGTGAGCATAAGAGCTCATAAAACCGAATGAGTGACGTACTGTGAGGAAGTTGCCAAAACCTTTAGCGCTAGGACGCACGGTTTCCACCACGCCATCGGCAGGGGCGTAGATAGGCTCGCCACGCTGACACGTTAGGTCAATTCCCGTGTGGGTATGACGTTTGCCAGTGATTGGGTTGGTACGTCGGCCATAGGATGAGGAGATGCGTAAGTAATCGAGCGGCGCATCATTGGGGATCAGGCGAAACATGGTTGCGCGCACCGCTGAGTCAATCGCGGCGGCGTCTAGTCGGTTTTCAAGCGAGTAGTCATCAGGCAAGCTTTCATCTGCCAAACCCAGTACTGATTCAACATCATAGACGCGCCTGCCAAGCATGGAGAGTTGATTGCGCTTGTCCTCGAGCTCTTGTGATAGAGAATGTGCAGTATCGATTTGCTCCGCGTACAATTGCTCAAGATGCGCTTTTTGTGTTTCTAGCGCGCTAAGTTGTTGATACCAATGGTTGGCTAGATAACCGATCCCAGCAATGATACTGACACTGGTGATGCCAAGGCCTATGACCAAGGCTTTTCTTGAAACATGAAAATGTTGTACCCCTGTTTGGTCAGGGATAGAGATCGTAATTTTGTTCGACATAGACTAATTTGGGTTAGGTGTACTCACCGAGATCTGATAAGTGTTCGATGTCTCTATGCAGCAGCTCATCATCACCTACGTTTAATTCAACCAATCGCCTTAGGTGTCCGATGCTTTCTATATCAATGTGATCAATGCTAAGGCGGATCACATTGTTATTTAAGCCAACGATATTCCCTACCAGTTGAATCGTGACATCACTGTCCGGAAGCGAGAAGGATACCTCAACCTGTTTATCTTGCGCGAGTAGGTCAGACTGTTCACTGATCAACAGCATACCGTGTAGAGACAAGTCCCAAACTAGTCCGTCTACAGTCAGTGAATCTTGTGTTAACTCGGCTTTCGCTTGATAAATAATGCGCGAAAAACGACGACGTTCGATCATAATTATCTCTCTTAAGTTCAACTCGTAAGAGTAACAAAACTAAAGTGGTCACAGTGCGCGTTTGTTCGCATTCTTCGCGATTGCCACTACCTCAGGTTGTGTGTAGGACAATAAAGGCCGCTAATACTAGCGGCCTTTGCACAAAATTCAAGCGTGATTACTTAGCGATACGCTTGTACTTAATGCGATGCGGCTCTGCAGCTTCAGGGCCTAAGGTCTTCTTCAGCCAGTCCATGTACTCAGTATAGTTACCTTCGTAGAAGTTGACCTGACCTTCGTCGCGATAATCAATGATGTGAGTCGCGATACGGTCTAGGAACCAACGGTCGTGCGAGATAACCATGGCACAGCCAGGGAACTCAAGCAGAGCTTCTTCGAGTGCACGTAGCGTCTCAACATCAAGGTCGTTGGTTGGTTCATCGAGTAGTAACACGTTGCCACCCGCTTTTAGCAGTTTAGCTAGGTGGACACGGTTGCGCTCACCACCAGATAGCTCACCGATAACTTTCTGTTGGTCTGAACCTTTAAAGTTGAAGCGTGAACAGTATGCGCGAGCCGGGATCTCAAAGTTGTTGATCTTGATGATATCCGCGCCTTCAGAGATCTCTTGGTAAACCGTCTTCGAATCATCCATAGAGTCACGGAACTGGTCAACAGACGCTAGCTTAACCGTATCACCCATTTCGATCGTGCCCGAGTCCGGTTGTTCAGTGCCGCTTAGCATCTTGAACAGTGTCGACTTACCCGCACCGTTAGCACCGATAATACCTACGATGGCACCTTTAGGGATGTTGAATGATAGATCATCAATCAGTACACGGCCGTCAAATGACTTGGTCAGGTTATTTACTTCGATAACCTTGTCACCCAGACGCTCACCTGGCGGGATGAATAGTTCGTTAGTTTCGTTACGCTTCTGACGATCACCGCTTTGCAGTTCTTCAAAACGAGCCATACGCGCTTTAGATTTCGACTGACGACCTTTCGGGTTTTGACGAACCCACTCAAGCTCCTTCTCAATCGTCTTTTGACGCGCTTTCTCTTGAGACGCTTCTTGTTGCAGACGCGCATCTTTTTGCTCTAGCCACGAGGTGTAGTTACCTTGCCAAGGAATACCTTCACCACGGTCAAGTTCTAGAATCCAACCTGCAGCGTTGTCTAGGAAGTAACGGTCGTGGGTGATGGCCACAACAGTACCGCTGTAATCGACTAAGAAGCGTTCTAGCCAAGCGACAGATTCTGCGTCCAGGTGGTTGGTTGGTTCGTCAAGAAGCAGCATATCTGGTTTAGACAGTAGTAGACGACAAATCGCAACACGGCGACGTTCACCACCCGATAGGTGTTCGATCTTTTGATCCCACTCTGGAAGACGCAGTGCGTCAGCCGCACGTTCCAACGCGTTTTCAAGGTTGTGGCCATCTTTGGCTTGGATCAGTGCTTCGAGCTCGCCTTGTTCTTTCGCAAGAGCGTCGAAGTCAGCGTCTGGTTCAGCATATGCTGCATATACTTCGTCAAGACGCTTCATTGCACCAGCAACATCAGAGACCGCTTCTTCAACGATTTCACGAACGGTTTTCGATTCATCTAGAACAGGTTCTTGAGGAAGGTAGCCAACATTTAGTCCTGGTTGTGGGCGTGCTTCGCCGTCGATATCAGTATCGATACCCGCCATGATGCGCAGTAGGGTAGATTTACCCGCACCGTTCAGACCCAAAACACCGATTTTTGCGCCAGGGAAGAAGCTTAGAGAGATGTCTTTAAGAATTTGTCGCTTTGGTGGCACAATTTTGCTCACGCGCGACATGGTATATACGTATTCAGCCATTGCCGATCGTTCCTAAATAATCAATTTTCGTAGACCCACATTTTATACTAACTGGGCGTCGTTTGTTACTCCAGAAACGAACTCCTTTGCATTGTGAACGTATTAGTGATGAATAACTAAGCTAAACCTTGCTCAAAGATCGCCAAATGTCACAGTTATGTGAATTTATTATTATTTACATCTGTGCCCTTTACAGCGCTGTTTACAATGAGCATTAATACCTAATCTTAACCACTAGTTATCTCAGGATGAGACTCATATGACGTTGACTTTTCTCAAGTCGCTGCATCGGCTTCCTTCATCGGTTGTACTCTTGTCAACGATGGTTTGCAGCGCAGGCGTCGCGCCCTATTCGGTGGCCGCGGACATCCAACAACAGCGAGAACTCTATGATCGAGCGCAGCAGTTGCTTGATAGAAAGCAAGTTGAGCAGTATCGCCAACTGCGATCTCAAATTGCAGACTACCCCCTGACGCCTTATGTGGATTATCGTAGTTTTTTGGTCGACATTGGCCAGCGAAGCCCGCAACAAGTCGAGGCGTTCATTGATGAGTACAGTGACTTTCCATTTTCGGCTCGGCTGCGAGCGCCTTACATTGACGCTTTGGCACATCAGCAAGATTGGCGTCGATTGATTGAGTTTCAAACCTCTGAGCCACGCGGTGAGACTTACCAGTGCCACTACTATTACGCACATTCACAAGCTGGCGATAAGGTATTGGCATACCAAGGTGCTGAGAAGCTATGGTTATCAGGGCACAGTATCGCCGATGAATGTGATCAATTGTTTGCCAGTTGGGATAACGCTGGGCTGAAAACTGACCAACTGGTCCTGGATAGAATGTTATTGGCATTTGAGGCGCGAAATGGCAGCTTGATGAATTATTTGAGCAAGCAAGTCAAATCAGATACCGCTAAGCAGCAAGCAGTAGAGATGCGTCGTTTGTTTGCCAACTCCGCTACCGTGTTGCGTTTTTCCAAGCAACACCCGGCGACCCCATTTAATCAAAAGCAGACTGAGCTGGGGTTAAAAAAGCTTACACGCAGCGATGTTGAACAAGCTCAAGCTCTGTTTGAACAGGTGACCACAGCGCAGCAGTTCTCGGCAGAGCAGAGACAAGAGATGGCCGATTATATTGCGTTTCGATTGATTAACACCGAATCTGAACCGCTAGCGCAATGGCGAGATCAGTTTATCGCAACGTCGAACAACAAGAATTTGCTCGAGAGGCGTGTACGTTTGGCGATTCAGCATGGTAACTGGCAGCACGTGGAGCAGTGGATTGAGCGCTTGCCTGAAGAGTTACAGCAGACACTGCGTTGGCAATATTGGTTAGGTCGCAGTGAGATGGCGCTCGGGGAAGTCGGCGCAGGTCAACAGCGCCTCGAGTCGATCATTGGTCAGCGTAACTTTTATAGTGTGGCTGCCGCCAAGGAGCTAAAACGTTCTATCTATTATCCAACCTCAGAAATTTTGTTGGATAAGACTCAGATCGCTGGATACAACAAAGCTCTTGTGCGAATTGAAGAGTTGATTGATAGAGACAAGATTACCGCCGCGAAAAGTGAATGGCGCTGGTTATTGGCCCGTGCGAGTGATAAGCAAAAAGAGATGCTTGCGGCTTACGCCTCATTCATGGGGTGGCATAATTTAACGGTTACGGCCAGTATTCAAGCACGTATGTGGGACAACATTGCGATTCGCTTTCCAGTGGCGCATCGCTGGTGGTTCAATTTCTATGCGGATAAGCACAGCATCGATCCCATCACGCTAATGTCATTGGCTCGCCAAGAGAGCGCGTTAGATATCGAAGCGAGATCACCGGTAGGTGCCAAGGGCATCATGCAGATTATGCCTTCGACGGCAAAATACACTGCGCGTAAATACAAGCTGAGTTATCAAAGTAGCGATGATTTGTACCAGGTGGGCAAGAACATCGAGATTGGCAGTCATTACTTCAATAGCTTGTTAGAACAATACGATAACAATCGAATTTTTGCATTAGCCGCGTATAATGCGGGTCCAAACCGAGTGAAAACTTGGCGTGAAAGAACCCAGGGTAAGTTAGACGCTTATGCATTTATCGAGTCAATTCCATTTAAGGAAACCCGAGGATATGTGCAGAACATTTTGATGTTTGAAACCTACTATCGTGAGGTACTAGGTGTCGATGGAGCGTTTTTAAACCAGCATGAGCTGATGGCCCAATATTAACGAGTAAGGTATCGATGTCTTTACAACCCGAGTATCAAGAGTGGCAACAGATCTTAGATTTGATCAAACGCAGTACTGAGTCTGAACAGCATGAGATGTTACTGACCATGTTGTTAACCTCAGACGAACGTGATGCTTTAGTGGCGAGAGTCAATATTTTTCGTGAGCTGCTGAAAGGCGATTTGTCTCAGCGGCAGATCAGTCAAATGTTGGGTGTGGGTATTGCGACCATTACTCGAGGCTCCAATGAGTTGAAATCGAAACAAGACCAAGAAAAACAGCTGCTTGCGCAATTGTTGAATATAGAATAAGGATGCGGCGCATCCTTTTTTATAGATTGGCAGGAAAATGCTGCGGATTCATAAAGGGGATCAGAGCCAGAATTAATGCTTGGTGATAGACAGAGCTGCGAGTAAGTAAATCATGGGTGAGCAAACTAATCGCCCCGCCTCTTTGTTTAATGTTTTCGGTAGCAAACAGCTCATCCATCACATCGCCAAGTTCGTTAGCTTGCTGTAATTTCTCTATTACGACAGGCGGTAACATCAAGCTTGCTGAGCGAGACTCGCCACGCTGAGTGAGTGACTCTATCACCATCCAAGCAAAGGTTACATTGCCTTCTATTCCGGCCTCAAGGCCTACATAATAATCGCCATCCGGAACAAGGGCTTTGGCATTTTTTACTCGATTGAGCGCGCCCAAGTGGGTTTCTTCATTGTCCATCGGTTGATCGGAAACTTCGCTTGCAACGCTGATCCCAATAAACTCAAAATCTTGATCGCTAAAGGTAGCGCAGAAAGCACTTTTTACCGCGTTGATTTTCGCCGGGTTAAGCGAAGCTACAATAACCTTCTTTACTGACATACTGCTGTCCTTTTTCTTGGTATAGCCCCAATTGTAACTCAGAGAGTGTCAAGGGGGGAGAGAGGAAAAAACCCTGCATATAATCACATTGGTTGGTGGCTAGCCAATGTTGCATTTCTTGCGACTCTATCCCTTCTGCTGTCACCAGCATCGATTGCGAATGACACAAATCCACTAACGGCTTGACGACTTGGCGGTTGTCGGTCTTTATCAAGGTTTCGAGAAATTGTCTGTCAAATTTGATTTTTTGTACTGGGTATTCAAACAGTTGAGTGATTGAGGTGTAACCAGAACCAAAGTCATCAATAGTGAGATTGAATCCCATTTCAGCCAATTCATACAGTAATAAATGGCTTTGCGAGTCTGAGGCAAAAGTTTCAGTAATTTCAAAATCTATATTCGCAGCATCGATTGGGTAACGGTTCATCAACTGATGAATATCACGGGCCAGTTTGACTGAGTCTAATTCTGCGGAAGAGAGGTTAATTGAGATCTGAATCGGAGACGAAAAGCAGCGTTGAACCGCACTAAAGTCTTTAAATGCTTGCTCGATAACCCAGCGGTCGATAGTGCTGAATAAGCCGATTTGTTCGGATATAGGGATAAACTCACTTGGGTTGACTCTACCAAGATCGGAAGAGTCCCAGCGCAGCAGTGCTTCGACGCCTACCACCTCTTGTCCACTGCGGTCAAAGTAGGGTTGGTAGAGCAGTGTAAACTCATTGGCCAAATCATCACTGCGCAACGCACGTTCAATTTGGGTACGGCGAAATATTATTTCGTCCAACTCGCGAGAGTAATGAGCAATCTGGTTTTTTCCTGCTCGTTTGGCTTGATACATGGCCGTATCCGCTCGCGAAAGCAACTTGGCTAGGTCTTGGCCGTCGGTAGGGTAGGAGGCAATACCAATACTTGCGGTAACTGGAAAGTTGCCAATCACTTCTTTGTTATGATTTTGAATCGGAGCCAAGACCATTTCAGCCAACGCTTCGGCATAGTGGTGATGGTGATGGTGCTCCGCCGCAACAAAAATCGCGAACTCATCGCCAGACAATCTGGATGCCAAACAACGAATCAAATGCTGCTGTTCGATTTGCTGGGTAACGGTTTTTATGTGGCGGGCAAAATTGACCAAGAGAGAGTCACCGACTTGGTGGCCATACTTGTCGTTAACGTATTTGAAGTTATCTAAGTCGATATAGAGGATCCATGCACAGGGGGTGGTCGTTAGCACCTGTTCGACAAAGTTTTGAAACTGATAGCGGTTGGCCAACTGAGTCAGGTGATCATTTTCCGCCATCGCTTTGGTTTTTTGATAACTAGAGTCAAGCTCTTGATACATTTCATAAAATCGGGTCGAAAGTCGGCCAATCTCATTATTGCTCTCAAGTCTTTCTATGTTTGTTCGCTTGCGCAGTTCCACTTCCTGCAGCTGGTTATCGAGGTGAGTAATGGGAGTGATAACATGGCGGCGCAATAGTAGCAGCAAAATCGAAACGGTCAATACAGACGAGAGGCCAAAAGAGAGTAGCAATCTAAGCTCAATCTCGGCCAGCTTTTGCTCAATCAGATATTGGGCGGGGTCGAGCACTGCATATAGATCGGGTTTAAGCTCAACGGTTTGTGCCAGACCGACTTCCGGTAGCGGCTCATCGACAAAGAAAATACTGCTGTCATTGTCGAACTCCAGAATATGCTTGAGCTGATCAAATTTATCCAATGACAGCGATACAATAATAAAGAACACTTGATCTCGGTTGTAGCTAAGCGGTGCATCGAGCGTGCTACTGTCTAACACATCGTAGCGAATCAGGATACTTTGGCCCTGATAGCTTTTGGCAAAACCGGTATGGCTGTTGTCGCCTGTCGCTCGATAGATGGCTTGAATATAGTCGAGTACATTTTTATCCAAGGTCGAGAATGGATCGTTCTGATTGTCTGAGTAGAATCGTACTCTTTGTTTGCCATCGACAATGGCGACACTAATGTCATCCCGTTGATTTGGCTGAAGGCTTTGAATGGTGGCTTGCAAGCTTCCGAGCAGTTTCATTTCCCGGTACGGATTATTTGGCTGACGAAAGTAATGACGAATAATGTCGCTTTTGGTCAAGGTCAGTGAATAGCTGTTGATCAGGGCAATGGACTGGCGAAAGTGACCCGCCAACTTTTCCATCGAAAGTTGCAGGTAGCTTTGCTCACGTTTGATCAATGCATCTTTCTGGCTGACATAAATGCTGTAGCTAGACAAAATGGCACTGAGCAAAACCACAGGTGCTATCAGTAAGAGGACCCTAGTGTTTAGCTTCATGACGTTTAAGTAGTTGATTAATTATTTTGGTACGGATACCGATATTATCTGCTGAGAGTTCGCTATCTATTCGGGCGTTTTCTATTCGCTCTGGGGCAGGGAACAATGATGCATCATTCACATACCAATGTGGCAGTAGTTTCATAGCACTTAAGTTGGGCGTTGCAGCTTTGATATTTGTTGCATTGCTTGCAGCCACTTGTGGGCGCATTAAAAACTCAAGGAACTGTTTGGCTGCCTGTTTATTTTCTGAGTATCGACTAACGGCGAGGCAATCTACCCAGACAAACAACTCCCCTTTAGGCACCGAAAAACCCCACAAGTCTTGTTGATAGAAACGATTCAATGAATAGTGATCGCCGCTGTATGCGAGCGCCATGTCTAACTGAGAGGCGTCGCCACTGCGAACATAACTCAGCACGTAGTCGTAGGTGAGAACTTGATCGCTGATAGCCATCAATTTTGGGTAGGCCTGTTGTAGCTGGCTGATGTCGTCTGTTGTTGGTGATAATCCCAGGCTATACAGAACGGGCAAAAATGTTTCGGTACTGTCGTTGAGCATGCCAATTTTGCCATGCAAAGCGGTGGCAGGTGAGACAAATTCCTGCCAAGTTGTGGGTGGCTGATTGACGGCAGATTTTCGATAAGCAACGCCCACAGTGCCCCAAAAATAAGGAATGGCGTAGTCACCGCATGCCTGATTCCATTTTACGTCATTGTGCTGGCGTCCCTCCAGCCCTGAAAGCTTCTCAAATGCCCCCAACCGGCCGTAGATTTGGGCGGACACATTATCCAACACCACAACATCAAATGGGAGTTGTGGGTTTTTCATCATCAATAGACTGCGTTCATCATCGTTATCGAAGTGAGAAAGGCTGAGTGCGATACCCGTTTCTGCTTGCCATTGCCGTTGTACTTCGCTCGCGAGCGTGTCTTCCCACATATAAACCTTAAGGGGGGAAGGCGCGGCGAGTGCCATACAAGCGTGGGTGCAAAGCAGAAATAGCAGTGGTGTTCTCATACTGACTAACAAGTACCTTAACGGAGAGATTGAAATGCTTACCAGAGTCAGTAGTTAGGGCTGACACTAAACTAATATGCAACTTATTGGTTTTAGATGGTAAGGATATTAGTTTTAGGTGTCAGCTACTTCGTTGAGGTTATTTGAGCCAGCTAACTTAATTACTGTAACTTTACTTGTGTCGGTTTAACATTTTCACTTGGGTAACAACCTAATACTTTCAAGTGTTTAGTGATCTTGGTCAGTTCAGCAATCGCTTGTTGCATCTGCTGAGAGTCAAGGTGTGCTTCTAAATCGACATAGAACATCTCTTCCCATGGGTTACCCATGATAGGTCGAGACTCTAGTTTAGTCATGTTGATGTCGTAACGCTGCAAGACCAGCAAGGTTTCAACCAAAGATCCGGCTTGTTGCGACGTTGACATAATTAAGGTGGTTTTCGCCGGGATTTGCGCAGAGACTTCAACCGGTTTGCGAGCGACGACGATAAAGCGGGTGTGGTTTTCGGTCTGATTGGCAATGTTGCTCTGAATCGGTTGCAGGCCATACAGTTTACCGCTGGATGCGTTACCAATCGCGGCGACATCGCTGCGGTTCATCTGCTTTACTTTACGCATCGCGTCAGCGGTACTGGCACAAGACTCTAGCTTAACCCCGTCTAGTTGGCTCAAAAATTCACTGCACTGAGCATGAGGTTGAGGGTGAGAGTAGAGGGTTTTGATCGCTTCTAAGCGAATATCAGACGTGGCGACCAAGCAGTGCTCAATCGGTAAGGTGAGCTCACCAACAATGTACAAAGTCGTGTGTTGTAATAAGTCGTAGACTTCATTGATTGAGCCAGAACTGGTGTTCTCAATCGGCAATACGCCATAGTCGGCATGGCCTGATTCTACCGTGTGAGTGACTTGCTTGAAATGTTCACAGTTGAGCTCGATAAGCTCGGTATTCTTGCGGCTAAAGTACTCGCGACTGGCTAAATGAGAGTAAGAGCCTTTAGAACCTAGGAAAGCCACTCGTGCGAGAGGTTTGCGACTGAGTTCGGGGTTGGCGAGGTTTTGTAAGTAAGACTGCTGGAGCAGAACGGAATCTTCAATGATGGTGTGGAATAGTTTGGTGATGTACTGTGCATCCAACTGATATTTTTGATAACCGTTGTTGATAAGCTTAACCAACAGTTGTTGTTCTCGTTCTGCATCACGCACTGGCTTAGAGGTTTCGACCTTGCTTTTTGCCACTTCAATACTCATTTGACGACGTTCCGACAGCAGTTGTAGCAGTTGATCATCAAGCTCGTTGAGTCGAAGTCGAATTTGTTCAAGTGAGTATTTTTGGTCAGTCATCCTAGTATTCCTCATAAAAAAAGCCTCCCGTAGGAGGCTTTCTGTTCGTTTTTGACTTATCTTTCGCAAACGAGAGAGCCTCCAGTTTAGTGGAGAAAAAACAAGTCAAAAAAGAACAGTAGGTTTGTTTGCATAGTTATCCAGTGATTCAGTCATATACTGATTTATTAATCTTCAAACACAATAAGCAACCGTGTATTGAGCGTCAAGCAAAAAAATAGCGCCAATCGGCGCTATTTTTTGAGGCGGTTAGTTTGAACCGTTATTCAACTTCTTCCTCAAACTCAGGCTTGTCACTTCGACGTGCTTCTGGTTTGTGGCGGAGTTTGTTGAGCTGACGTTCTAGTTTCTGTTCTACCTCGTTAACGGCAGCGTATAAATCTTCGTGAGTGGCAGAGGCAACCAGTTGCCCTTTTGGCACTGTGATGACAGCTTCAAATTTCTTCTGTTTGTTTGGCTCCTCGCTGAAGCTTGCCTGACAGCCGATAATGTCTACTTGCCACTTTTCTAACTTTTTAAACTTGCTCTCGATATGGGTGCGAATTGCAGAGGTGATGTCGATATTTTTACCAGTGATGTTTACTTTCATAGATGTTTCCTCTGTTTTCTCCCTCATGGGTTAACTTCAGATTACTTATCCATAGCTAAAATAACATGACGCAGATCACTTTTTTGTTGCTGCTGTTGAGACTTAAATTCAAACGTGATCCAACTCAAAATGTGGTTGAATTCAGGTACGAAAAAGCTTGTCACCGAGTAAAAAGAGTTTAGATTGGAGGAGGTAACACACTAAAATTCAATCGTTTTTTAGAGCACTTTTGCGGCCGAATAAAAACAAAGCTCAGCTTTTGACCGGTCAATAAATGTGAATTAAATTCCATTTCCTACGTGCTTCTCCTTCCTTTCAGGTTACAGTTTGCCTACCCCCTGAGTTTGACGCAGTGCTTTTAGCGTGGATAGCTGTTTATAAATCACGAAATAGCGGTTGATGTTCGACACATAATGAACAGGCTCACGCCCGATATTACGTCGAGTCACTATCTCAACGTGTCCAAACCAGCGGTTTGGGTCGTAGCCCTGTTGCTCTGCCAGCTTGCGCATTCGCCGGATATTGGCAGGGCCTGCATTGTAGGCGGCTAATGCCAAGTAGATCTTGTCATCGTTTGCAATAGCAGGATCTGAAAAATACCTGTCCTTGAGAAAACGCAGGTACTTGGCTCCAGCATGAATATTATTATCAACCTGATCGATATCAGGGATGTTGACATTGGGGTCTTTGGCCGTACTTGGCAACACCTGCATCACACCAACGGCTCCTTTATGTGACACCTTACTCTGATCTAGCCGTGACTCCTGAAAACCTTGAGCCGACAACATAAGGGCATCGAAGCTAAATTTCTGAGAATATTCGCTAAACAGTGGTTGTAAACGCGCTAAGCGACCTACGTGGTCTGGAGTCATTATGCGGGTGAGCCAGCGTGTATCGTCGATATATTTGCCGTAAATGACATTTCCAAGCAACGTCCCAGAGCGATAGTCTTTGAGGTACTGGTCGACAAAGGCTTTGAGTTTGGGGCTCTTTTTACGCATTGCCCAAGCAATCTTGCCATTTTCTCTTAGCGGAATATCTGGGTGGATTTGGATATTGTCCATAACTTTCAGCCACAGCTCGCTTTTATGACTATCTAACACAGTTGCTTCAATATGACCTTGATTGACCATTTCTATTAATTCGAAGTCTTGTAATGTCTCTTCAATAAAATGCACGATGACCGGGGGACGAGATTGACGATCAAATGCGGCATTAAGCCGTTGAAGGCTTTCAAAATAGCTGGAGCTGGGACGAACCCATATTTCTGAACCGCTGAGTTGTTCAATGCTTTTAATAGGCGGGCGATTTTTCGCTGTGACCACCAATTCTTGAACATCGCTTAGGATTGGGCGGCTGAAGTCGACTTTCTGTTGACGCTCGGGGGTGATAGTCAGATTGGCGACGATCAAATCTCCAAAGCCCGTTTCTAGGGCGGGAAATAGCTCATCTCGCTGAACGGGAATGATTTGCAGATTGAAATAAGAGGATTGTTGACGCAGTTCTTGTTCAAAGTGGTAGAGTAGTTCGGCTAGAATCCCTTTCGGTTGGCCATTTTCGATATAGTAGAAACCCAAATCCGCCGACACCAAGACTCGGATAGCGCCTTTCTTTCTTAGCTTGTCTAAGTCACCGAAGTACGGCTGTTTTTGCAGTGGCTCTAAAGACAAAGCGAACACGTTTAGACTAAACACGCTCAACATAATTAATAATACAAACCGGCCTACCATCGATAACTCCCTATATCTACTGATTAAAATGTAGTTCGAGTTGTTCCTTTCAGCAAAGAAGGCAATAAAAAACGCCTCCGATAATGGAGGCGTTTTTGGTAGTAGGAGCAGTTACAATGATCGGCACAATTACTCAGGGTTGAGCTCAATAAGCTGTTCGGTGCGTTTTACGGCATCTTGTAAGCCTAATTGCTGGTATGCTTCCAGTTGTATAGTTAGCGACTTGCGTGCGGCTTCGGTGTCCGGGTAAGTCTTTTGTAGCTCTTGAGTTCGATTGATTGCGGCTATCCACGCTTCTCGACGTAAATAGAAGTCTGCAGTGGCCAAATCGTACTCAGCGAGACGATTTTTGAGTGCATACATACGTTTTTGTGCGTCTTGGGCGTAGGGACTGGCTGGATAGCGCTCAAGCAATTGCTTGAAGTCAGCAAAGGCTTTTTTCACCGGCTCTGGATCTCTATCGCTGCGGTCAACATTAAACAGGTCGTGCATAAAGTTTCGATCTTGAGCCATATGAGTCAGACCACGCATATACAAGACCCAGTCTAGTTTTTCGTGGGTCGGGTTGAGTCGGGTAAAGCGCTCAATAGTCGCCAAGCCTAAAGCCAAGTCGTCGTTTTTGTAGTAGGCGTAGATAAGGTCGAGCTGCACTTGCTCAGAGTAGGCGCCAAATGGGTAACGTGAGTCGAGAGCTTCCAGTTTCTCAATGGCCGTCAACCAATTACCGCTTTGAAGCGAAACCTGTGCTTCTGAGTACAGCTCAGATGGTGGCACATCTGGAACAACTTCTTCACTGCTCGAGCAGCCAACCAGTACTGATAATGCCAACAAGCCAGATAGAGTGTGCTTTTTCATGTCAGGGTTCGATTCCTTGAGATAAATATTTCTGTTGCTTCCGTTACTTTCTAGTACGTAACAGATACAATGTCCAAACCGCGTATTTTTCCATAGTAGTGACAATTAGTCTCACAGTTTTTAAAAAAGTTCGATATGGCCCAGCAGATTGAGTTAACAAATACAGTAAAAGATAGCCAACTAGGCCAACGCCTTGACCAAGCTATTGCCGAATTATTTGCCGATTTCTCCCGCTCTCGCTTAAAAGAGTGGTTGCTTGAAGGCAAAGTGCAAGTAAATGGTGAGGTCGTGACCAAACCACGCACTAAAGTGATGGGGGGCGAAGAGATAGTTCTGCAAGCGGAACTTGAAGATGAAGAGCGTTGGGAAGCGCAAGATATTCCGTTAGATATTGTTTATGAAGATGATGACATTATCGTGATTAATAAACCGCGCGACTTTGTTGTTCATCCAGGCGCTGGTACGCCTGACGGTACTGTGTTGAATGCGCTTTTGCATCATTACCCTGCGATTGCGGAGGTACCTCGTGCGGGTATCGTTCACCGTCTTGATAAAGACACCACAGGTTTAATGGTGGTGGCGAAAACTGTTCCAGCACAAACCCGTTTAGTTCGAGCACTGCAAAAGCGCAACATTACCCGTGAATACGAAGCGATAGCCATCGGGCGAATGACTGCTGGTGGCAGGGTTGAACAGCCGATCGGGCGTCATTCAACCAAACGAACCTTGATGGCCGTGAGTCCGATGGGCAAACCCGCTGTGACTCATTATCGTGTGGCTGAGCATTTTCGTGAGCATACGCGCATCCGTTTGCGCCTCGAAACGGGTCGCACCCACCAAATTCGTGTTCATATGGCTTACCTACAGCACCCGCTGTTAGGAGACGCAGCATACGGTGGTCGAGCTCGTATTCCGGCTGGAGCGACAGAAGATCTGGCTGAGATGATCCGTAAGTTTGATCGTCAAGCTCTGCATGCTGTGATGCTCAAGTTTGAGCACCCAGTGACAGGCGAGGAGCTTGAGTTTCATGCACCAGTACCTGATGACATGGTCGCTATGGCCGAAGCGTTACGCCAAGATACGCGTGAGCATGGATTAGAAGACGAATTTTAGTGATGGATCAAATCATTCCCAATTGGCCTGCGCCAAAGCAAGTGAAAGCCTTTGCCTCTACTCGACGTGATGGATTTTCTTTGGGTGTGTACCAAGGATTAAACCTGGGGACACATGTGGGAGATGATCAGCAGCTTGTTGTCAAGAACCGCGACTGGCTCGCACAGCAAGCGAAGATGCCATCTGCGCCGATTTGGCTCAACCAAACCCACTCAACCGTGGTGGTGAAACAAAATGAGCCGACTCAACAGGTTCTAGATGCAGACGGCGTTTGGACCCAAACCCCTGGAGTCGTCTGCTCGGCAATGACGGCAGATTGCTTACCTGTATTGCTGACCAATGAACAAGGCTCTCAAGTGGCGGCAGTGCACGCTGGTTGGCGAGGTCTTGCAAATGGGATTGTTGAAAACGCCGTTGCGCAATTGAACGGGCCGCTGATGGCTTGGATAGGTCCTGCTATTGGACCTGATGCGTTTGAAGTCGGTGATGATGTGGTTCAAGCGTTTTCATCTCAAATCCCACAAGCGGTTGAAGCTTTCCAAGCTTTACCTAAACAGGGCAAGTGGCTTGCTGACATGAGCCGGTTAGTTAGCCAAAGACTCAACCGCGCAGGCGTCGACCAAATCTACTACAGCAATCTTTGTACTCATCGCGATTCAGCACGCTTTTATTCATACCGCCGAGATGGCGTGACAGGTCGCCAAGCTAGTTTTATTTGGATCGAGCCATAACCTCTCTATAACTGTGCCAAATCTTTGACCAGACCTTGAAAATAGGGTTAAGCGTATCCATCTTTCTTACTGATTAGTCCATTTTTCTCAGTTGAGGTAGGAAGGTAGGTATGCGTCTTGATAGATTTACCAGTAAGTTCCAGATTGCGATATCTGACGCTCAGTCGTTAGCTCTGGGACGAGATCATCAATATATTGAACCTGTACATCTTATGGTTGCGCTAATGGACCAAAATGGCAGCCCTATTCGTCCATTATTAACCATGCTTGATGTGGATGTGACTCATCTACGCTCGAAGCTAAGCGAGATGTTGGATCGTTTACCTAAGGTTAGCGGTATTGGCGGTGATGTTCAGCTTTCGAGCTCAATGGGCACGCTGTTTAATATCTGTGACAAGGTGGCGCAAAAACGCCAAGATGCCTATATATCCTCAGAAGTTTTCTTACTTGCCGCGCTAGAAGATAAAGGGCCGCTAGGCTCCTTGTTGAAAGAGATGGGCTTAACCGAAGCGAAAGTCAGTGGCGCTATCGATAAAATACGCGGTGGGCAGACAGTTAACGATCCTAATGCCGAGGAGCTACGTCAAGCATTGGAGAAGTTTACTATCGATCTAACCGAACGAGCGGAACAAGGCAAGTTGGATCCAGTCATCGGTCGCGACGATGAAATTCGCCGTACTATCCAAGTACTTCAGCGTCGAACCAAAAACAACCCAGTGATTATTGGTGAGCCTGGAGTGGGTAAAACTGCCATTGTTGAGGGGTTAGCTCAACGTATCGTCAATAATGAGGTGCCTGAAGGGCTGCGTGGTCGTCGAGTTTTGTCGCTCGATCTGGGAGCGCTGGTGGCTGGTGCTAAGTATCGCGGCGAGTTCGAAGAGCGTCTTAAGTCGGTACTCAATGAGCTCGCTAAGGAAGAGGGTAATGTGATCCTCTTTATCGACGAGATTCATACCATGGTTGGCGCGGGCAAAGGTGAAGGCTCTATGGATGCCGGTAATATGCTCAAACCCGCTTTAGCTAGAGGGGAGCTGCACTGTGTCGGCGCGACGACTCTGGATGAATATCGGAAATACATAGAGAAAGACCCTGCTCTTGAGCGGCGGTTCCAAAAGGTACTGGTCGATGAGCCCACGGTCGAAGACACGGTCGCGATTTTGCGCGGGCTTAAAGAGCGTTACGAGTTGCATCATCATGTCGAAATTACCGATCCGGCCATTGTCGCAGCGGCAAGCTTGTCGCATCGTTATGTCTCTGACCGTCAACTGCCAGACAAAGCGATAGATTTAATCGATGAAGCAGCTTCAAGCATTCGCATGCAGATAGACTCTAAGCCTGAATCTTTGGATAAGCTAGAGCGCAAAATCATCCAACTCAAGATTGAGCAACAAGCGTTAAGCAATGAATATGATGAAGCGAGTGAAAAGCGCTTAGAGACCCTTAATCAAGAGCTGGCAGAAAAAGAGCGTGAGTTTGCTGAACTTGAAGAAGTATGGAACGCAGAAAAAGCCTCGCTTTCCGGGACTCAGCATATTAAGTCAGAGCTAGAACAAGCGCGTATGGATATGGAGTTTGCGCGCCGAGCTGGCGATTTGAGCCGAATGTCCGAGCTTCAGTATGGCCGAATCCCAGAGCTCGAAAAGCAGCTGGATTTGGCGACCCAAGCTGAGATGCAGGAAATGACTCTACTGCGTAATAAAGTGACCGACACCGAAATTGCAGAAGTACTGTCAAAGCAAACCGGTATTCCGGTGTCTAAAATGCTTGAAGCAGAAAAAGAAAAGCTACTGCGGATGGAAGATGTGTTGCACAACCGAGTGATTGGTCAAACTGAGGCAGTAGAAGTGGTGTCGAATGCCATTCGCCGTAGCCGAGCTGGACTTTCAGACCCTAATCGACCTATCGGTTCGTTTCTATTCTTGGGTCCAACCGGTGTGGGGAAAACTGAGTTGTGTAAAACGTTAGCAAGCTTCATGTTCGACAGTGAAGATGCCATGGTACGTATTGATATGTCGGAGTTTATGGAGAAGCATTCCGTTGCTCGACTAGTGGGCGCACCTCCTGGCTATGTAGGATATGAAGAAGGCGGTTACCTAACTGAAGCGGTTAGGCGCAAACCATACTCGGTCATTTTGTTGGATGAGGTGGAAAAGGCGCACCCAGATGTATTCAATATCTTGCTACAAGTGCTCGACGATGGTCGTTTGACGGACGGCCAAGGACGTACCGTCGATTTTCGTAATACTGTCGTGATTATGACTTCTAACTTAGGGTCAGCAAGTATTCAGGAAAACTTCGGCACGGTTGACTATCAGCAGATGAAAGAACAGGTAATGGAGGTAGTGCGTAAACACTTCCGCCCAGAGTTCCTTAACCGTGTTGACGAAAGTGTCGTATTCCATCCATTAGCAAAAGACCATATCAAGTCAATTGCATCTATCCAATTGCAACGTTTGGCTTCTCGTATGGAGGAAAAAGGATTCGTCTTGGAGGTATCCGATAAGGCTCTGGATTTAATTGCTCAGGTTGGTTTCGATCCGGTTTATGGGGCAAGGCCACTTAAGCGCGCGATTCAACATAGCGTTGAAAATCCGTTGGCCAAGGAGATTCTGTCGGGCAATGTACTACCAGATAAACCCGTTCGGCTGGTGGTAAGTAACGATCAGATCATTGCACATCAATAAATACGTTGACTAAGACAAAGGCCCAGCATTGGGCCTTTTGCTTTGTTTTTATTCGTTTTGGTTCTTTTGTGAGCAAATGGTTTGCTTAAGCGATTTTTTTCAGTTTTCGCTATTGTCCTTTTGTAAAAACTGCCTATAATGCGCCTCCGTTGCCGAGCAATAGCCGAAGTGACGCAGGGCAGAAAGCTAACAAATTAGCTAAGGCTGAAATAGCAAAAAAAGTGTTTGACACAATAAGTTATATCGCTAAAATGTCCGTCCGTTTTGAGTTAAGCTCAAAACAACAAGTTCTTTAAAAATATAGACCTATCAATCTGTGTGGGCACTCGTTGATGATAATCCAAATAGTTTCTTCGGAAACGATTTAGGTTTCAATGAACTGAGTGACCAATCGATAATTTATTATCGGCACAGTCAATTCAAGTTTTCTAGGAACTAGCTTCTAGTCACTAGGAACTTATCAGTATTCATTGAGCC
>JBCAXU010000014.1:0-46069 GCA_038533895.1 Pseudomonadota bacterium
ATTGTCAGTTAATTTTCGATTAACTATCCCTATATGCCAGAGTCACCTCTGAGGATAGTTTTTCCGAAGAAAAGATAGCTAATTGTATTAACCGCGAACATAAGCTGAGTTTACATTACCCGACAAATCAAAGAGATAAGTCAGCTCCTCGCTGCTCATTGGTTCACAACTGGCTTAACCAGTGCGCTGTATTATACAGATCACAGTTTTACATGCAAGGGTTGTTTGAAAAATAGTCGCAGAAAAAGGGAGGAGAGAATTCCTAGTGAAAAAGTCCCTAGTGATAATAAGTGTCTAGTTCCTAGAAGTCGACCTCTAGGAACTAGGAACTAGGAACTAGGAACTAGGAACTAGAATCCAGCCTTTGGCGCACTGCTTCAAACAGGCATACGCCTGAGGCTACCGATACGTTTAGGCTTGAAACCGAACCTGCCATAGGGATTTTAATCAGGTCGTCGCACGTTTCACGCGTTAGGCGGCGCATACCGTCGCCTTCGGCGCCCATCACGATTGCCAATGGACCGGTTAATTTTGCTTGATAGATATCGTGAGTCGCTTCACCTGCCGTTCCAACAAACCAAATACCTTGCTCTTGCAGTGCGCGCATAGTGCGAGCAAGGTTGGTGACGCGCACTAGCGGTACCGTTTCAGCGGCACCACAAGCGACCTTACTTACGGTAGCTGTAATGTTGGCCGACTTGTCTTTTGGCACGATTACCGCCGCCACACCCGCCGCATCCGCGTTGCGTAGGCAAGCCCCTAAATTATGGGGGTCGGTGACACCATCTAGAACCAACAATAGTGGCGAGTCATGCTTGGCCAAAATGTCATCGAGATCATTTTCGTTCAGCTGTTTGGCTGGCTTAACGCGAGCCATGATACCTTGGTGATTGGCACCACGAGCCTTATCATCGAGCGTTTTGCGCGTCATCTGCTGAATAGAGACCCCACACATTTGTAGCTCGTTTAAAATCGGCATTAACCGGTCATCTTGACGACCTTTTAGAACAAACGCTTCTATAAAACGTTCAGGTTCGCGCTCAAGGACGGCTTTCACAGCGTGAATACCGTAGATAAATTCGTTACTCATTTAAAAACCTGTTGGTTAACTCTTTACTGCGCATCTTTCTTGGTACGCTTGGTTTTCTTCGGCTTAGCACCCGGCTTCTTCTTACGCGCCTTGGTGAGTTTTGGCTTCTTGCCTGCTTTACCTTCATCACGCTCGGGGCGCTTAGTTGGCTCAACATCAGGACTGGCTTTCCGCCCGCCTTTAGTGGCTGCGCGTTTTTTCTCTTTCGCTTTGCGCTTAGCCTCCGCTGCACGCTTCTTGGCCGTCTTTCCTTCGCCGCGTAGCTTACGACTTGTTTCGACTAATTCAAAGTCAATTTGACGATCATCCAAGTTAACCGAAAGGACTTTCACCTTGACCGAATCACCCAAGCGGTAAATCGCACCAAAACTTTCGCCGATAAGTCTTTGACCAATCGGATCAAATTGATAGTAGTCATTGGCTAGTGCGGATATATGCACTAAGCCATCAATGTGCAGGTCGCTCAACCGAACAAAAAATCCAAATCCAGTCACGTTGGCAATGACACCTTCAAGCTCTTCACCGACATGGTCTTGCATGTACTCACATTTGAGCCAATCAGACACTTCTCGCGTCGCATCATCGGCGCGGCGTTCAGTCATTGAACACTGCTCGCCATAGAAGTCCATATCATCGAACGAGTAGTGGTAGCCCCCCGTCGGCGTCCAGCGGTCTCTAACGGTGCCGTTTTCTTTAGCAATGAGGTACTTAATCGCGCGATGAAGCAGCAAATCGGGATAGCGACGAATTGGAGAAGTGAAGTGCGCGTAGCGTTTAAGCGCCAATCCAAAGTGACCGCAGTTGTCTGCGTTGTATACCGCTTGCTTCATTGAGCGCAGCAGCATGGTTTGAATCAGCTCTTTGTCAGCACGCTGGCCAATTTGTCGTACTAAGTCGGCATAATCAGTAGGTGATGGCTCCAAACCACCATTCAGGTGCAGACCAAGCTCTCCGAGAAAATCTCGAAACCCTTGCAAGCGCAGTTCACCTGGAGATTCGTGAATACGATACAGAGCCGGCTCTTTGGCTTTTTCGACCAAAGACGCTGACGCAATATTCGCTAGAATCATGCACTCTTCGATCAACTTATGAGCGTCGTTGCGAATCACAGGTTCGATGCTGTCGATCTTACGTTCCGCATTGAAAATAAACTTAGTTTCGACCGTTTCAAATTCAATCGCGCCACGAAGATCACGCGCTTGTTTCAGCACCTTGTACATCTTGTGCAATTCTTCAAGATGAGGAACAAGCGGCTCGTAACGGTTACGCAACTCCTCATCCCCTTCGAGAATATCGTGGACTTTGTTATAAGTCAGACGCGCATGCGAGTTCATCACCGCTTCATAGTGTTTATAGCCAGAGAGCTTACCCGTTTCCGAGATGGTCATTTCACACACCATACACAGGCGGTCAACTTGTGGATTGAGCGAACACAAGCCGTTCGACAATACCTCCGGAAGCATAGGGACCACTTGCGAGGGGAAGTAAACCGAGTTACCACGGTTAATGGCTTCTTTATCTAGCGCGGTGTCTGGTCGAACATAATAGCTTACGTCTGCAATCGCCACCCATAAGCGCCAGCCGCCGCCTTTTTTCGCCTCACAGTAAACCGCATCATCGAAGTCTCGAGCGTCTTCACCATCAATAGTGACTAATGGCAGCTCGCGTAGGTCAACTCGCCCCACTTTGGCTTCTTCTGGCACTTCTTCGCCTAGGCTTTCTATCTGCTTCTCAACCTCAACAGGCCAATCATGTGGGATCTGATGAGTGCGAATCGCAATTTGTGTCTCCATGCCCGGCGCCATGTTTTCGCCTAGAACTTCAACCACTTTACCCATCATACCGCGAGAGCGTGAGCCACGATCGGTAATCTCGATAACGACCACGTTACCCATACGAGCGCCGGCACGAAGCTCATTCGGGATCAAGATATCTTGATGAATGCGCGAGTCATCCGGTACAACATAGGAGTAACCGTATTCCATAAAGAAACGACCAACAATTTGGCTTTGACGCTCCTCTAGAACGCGAACCAGACGCCCTTCCTTACGGCCGCGTTTTGAATTGTCTGTCGGTTGCACTAATACATAATCACCATGGATGATATTTTTCATCTGATGATGTGGCAGGACGATATCGTTATCCTTGCCCACACTTCCATCCGGGCGAACCCAGCCATGACCGTCTTTATGACCAATCACGTAGCCTTTGATCATTTCAAGCTTTTCTGGCAATGCGTAACATTGGCGACGAGTAAACACTAATTGCCCGTCTCGCTCCATCGCTCGCAGACGACGACGTAAACCTTCGTACTGATCTTCTCCCTCAAGCTTGAGCGCTTCGAATAGGTCATTGCGGTTCATGGGAACGCCTGCTTGACTGAGAAACTCTAGAATAAATTCTCGGCTCGGGATCGGATTGTCATAATTTTCCGATTCACGAGCTGCAAATGGGTCATTATGGATATTGTCTGACATAGGCACGCCTAATAAAGGAAGGAATTTAAATCTAGTATATCTGACTCACTGATTAAGCTACAGGTAAGTCGAAACAAATTCTTGAAATTTCACTGCCTTTTCATCAGCACACTGGTTTGCTCAAAAACAACAATGCCCAGCGAAAGCTAGGCATTGTGTTGCTAGGTTATGGTCACCGGAGTGCAATCGGATGACTCTCTACCAGAATGTGTCGCGTTTTTTCGCTCGCGCGATGATGTTTTGTGGCATTCGCCGTTCAAGACCTTGGCGCAGAATACTGATCCGTTTATGCATTCGTTGATCCGCTGTGACCGAGTTGTACAACCAGCGATAAGCATCTTCATAGTCGAGCGGGCTACCATAATCTCTCAGCAGTAACTCAGCCAGATGAATGCGCGCATTGAGGTTGCCCATAGCCGCCGCTTCACGCAGATACGGGATCGCACGCTCTTTATCTTGCTGCACTAGGGTACCGCGTGAGTAGTAACGACCAATTTGCTCCAACGCGGCAGGCAAGCCTTGATGAGCTGCATTTTCCATGTAATAGAGCCCTAGCTCTACATCTTGGTCCACACATACGCCCCAGGCGAGCATGTCGCCATACAAAAACTCGTAAGCAGGTAGGCTGATACGCGTTGCACGGGCAACAATATCTTCGACCAACTGACAGTTATCAGCTTTAACTTGCTCAAGGTGTTGATTGTTATTGATCAGTTTAATTAGTTCGGCTTCGGTATATATGGGTACAGGTTCACCAATTTCAGACAGGGTGTTTGCCTGCACCACTGAGGCACTTAATGCCAGCACCATCGAAGCAGCTAATTGTCTTAGCTTCATGTTTTGCACTCTTAACTTCGACCAAAGAACGCTCGATATCTATAGCAATAATGACGGCAACCAGCCACTATTTCTGAAGGTACTGAGTCGTATCCTGATTTGCCACAAACGTGGCAAGCTTGATACTAGTATCGGCAATCATCGCTAACTCTTTAATCAAAATTGCCGCCACATGGCAAATTGTTGCCATAACAACATGAGATTTCAAGGAAAATGAACATAAAAAAACCAGCGCCTGAGCGCTGGTTTTCATAATATCTTTAACGATCAATCATTAAGCATCGAATGGATGAATCTTGATGATGGTTTCGTTGCGATCTGGGCCAGTTGAGATGATGTCTACTGGTACACCAGTTAGCTCTTCGATACGCTTGATGTAATCTAGCGCCGCTTTTGGTAGCGCGTCGAGTGACTTGGCACCAAAGGTGTTTTCAGACCAACCAGGCATGGTTTCGTAGATTGGCGTCGCTTCTTCAAACGCTTCTGCAGCCATTGGCGATACTTCTAGAATCGAGCCATCTTTCATCTTGTAACCAGTACAGATTTTTAGCTCTTCTAAGCCATCAAGCACATCAAGCTTCGTTAAACAGAAACCTGAAATTGAGTTGATTTGAATCGCACGGCGCATTGCCACAGCATCAAACCAACCAGTACGACGTAGGCGACCGGTTGTTGCACCAAACTCGTGACCAACAGTGCCTAAGTGTTTTCCAATCGGGTCTTGCTTGTCTTGTCCGTCATACAGTTCAGTCGGGAAAGGACCAGAGCCAACACGCGTACAGTACGCTTTAGCAATACCTAGAATGTAACCGATATGGCGAGGACCAAAGCCCGAACCCGCTGCAACACCACCAGCCGTGGTGTTTGATGAAGTGACATATGGGTAAGTACCATGGTCGATATCAAGCAAGGTACCTTGAGCGCCTTCGAACATGATCTTGTCGCCACGCTTACGAGCAGCATCAAGCTCATCAGTCACATCAATAACCATTGAAGTAAGCAGGTCGGCATAGCCTTTCGCTTGTTCTAGCACTTCTTCGTAGCTCACTGGCTCCGCTTTGTAGAAGTTCACTAGTTGGAAGTTATGGAACTCCATCACTTCTTTTAGTTTCTCTGCGAACGCGTCCATATCGAACAGGTCGCCGACACGCAGGCCGCGACGAGCCACTTTGTCTTCGTACGCAGGACCGATACCACGACCGGTAGTACCAATCGCTTTGTTACCACGAGCGATTTCACGCGCTTGGTCCATGGCGATGTGGTAAGGAAGAATTAGAGGACAAGCTTCAGAAATGAAAAGACGCTCACGTACTGGGATACCGCGCTCTTCAAGAGGCTTCATTTCTTTGATTAGAGCTTCAGGTGAAAGTACTACGCCGTTGCCGATAATACATTTGATGTTATCGCGCAGGATACCTGATGGAATTAAGTGAAGAACGGTTTTTTCACCGTCAATGACTAGAGTGTGACCAGCGTTGTGACCGCCTTGGTAGCGAACCACGTACTTTGCATCTTCAGTTAAAAGGTCAACAATTTTACCTTTACCTTCGTCACCCCACTGGGTGCCTAGAACGACTACGTTATTTCCCATCTTTCCAGTTCTGATTGCTAGTTAAAAATGGATTCTAGCACTGAATCACACTCAGTGCAGTCATTTTTTAAGCACGGTCACACTACTCAATGCTAAATCATTGACCTAGCATAATAACACGCTCATTTTTTCTACAATTATTCGTCTGCGTAGATTTTTACGCTAAGTTGACCATGAATATCGATAGCGGCGCGGTACATGCCTGAGCTGTTCATGGCGAAATGAATATCCCCTTTTGCATCGATGGCAATCAAGCCGCCTTCGCCTCCCATCTGCTTTAACTCGCCTTGGATGACAGCTTCGCTGGCAGTATGCACATCTTGATGTAAATAGCGCATCCGGGCGGCCACATCCCCGGCCACGGTTTTACGAATAAAGAACTCGCCCATTCCCGTGGTTGAGACCGCCACATTGCCATTTTCGGCGAACGTCCCCGCGCCAATAATCGAAGAGTCTCCGACACGACCATACTTTTTGTTGGTCACGCCACCTGTGCTGGTTGCCGCGGCTAGGTTGCCGTGCTGATCTAGAGCGACGGCGCCAACCGTGCCGTACTTTTTATCATCCGGGTATTTCGACTCTGAAAGCGCAAACAAGCCTTTCTCTTTCATTGATTGCAGTTGTTGATAGCGACGTTCAGTGAAGAAGTAGTCTTGCTCGGTAAATGGATGACCATTGGCAAAGGCAAACGCCTCTGCCCCGTCACCGATTAATAGTACGTGTTCACTCTTGTTCATCACATCGCGAGCCAGTTCTATCGGGTTTTTGATATGACGAACGCCAGCAATCGCCCCAGCATTAAGATCTTGTCCGTGCATCACCGAGGCATCCATTTCGACCATCTCTTGGTGAGTCAACACAGAGCCTTTGCCGGCATTAAAGTTCGGTGAGTCTTCCAACACTTTTACCGCAGCAACGACCGCATCCAGAGCATCACCCGATTGAGCGAGAATGCGATGCCCAGCACGAGCCGACGCTTCAAGGTCGGCTAAGATAGACGCCTTTAACTCTTCGCTCATTTGCTCACGTAATATGGTTCCCGCTCCGCCGTGAATGGCGATTGAGAATGGTTGGCTCATGGTTGGTCTCCGTATCTCTAACGACCTTGTTGGTATAGAACAATTAACAAAAAAGGCGCTTCCCGTACAGCAGGAGGCGCCTTTTAGAATCTAGCGGTTAGCTAACGGATTAGTGAGAGCCGCAGCTACCGCCACCGCAACAGCCACCTTCGTGGTCATGATCGTGACCGCAGCCACCCGCTTGATGAACATGGCCATGTTCGATCTCTTCTGCGGTCGCTTCACGTAGCGCAACCACTTCAACGTCGAACGTTAGGGTTTGACCTGCCAGCATGTGGTTACCATCAACCACTACTTCGTCACCATCGACTTCGGTGACTTCAACCGGGATTGGACCTTGGTCAGTATCCGCTAGGAAACGCATACCCACTTCGATTTGCTCAACACCTTGAAAAACGTCTGCAGGAACGCGTTGCACTAATGCGTCGTTGTGCTCACCGTACGCTTCTTCTGGAGAAACAGTAACAGAGAACTTCGCGCCCGCTTCTTTACCTTCAAGTGCGGTTTCCAGACCTGTGATTAGGTTGTTGTTGCCATGTAGATAATCTAGTGGCGCATCCGCTGTAGATTGATCAACAACGACACCGTCTTCGAGTTTCACTTGGTAAGCCAGGCTGACAACTACGTTCTTTTCGATATTCATATTAACTCCAAGGAGGATAAAAAGACCGGAGTGTCACTCTGGTCTACAAATTTACGACTCCGCCTATTATGGGGATGATTTATAGAAACACAATCAATCGGGTTTAAAAATCCCAATCATCTCTTGGCTGTTGTGTTCACTTTTTTCGACAGTTTGCGGTTTGCGCTGATCTTGATGACCGCACTCAACACACTCAACCAGCTCAATATTGTTCTCAATCCACCAGCGTAAGGTATCTTGCACACCGCACTTTGGGCAGGCGGCGCCAGCAATAAATCTTTTTTTCATGTGACTACTCAGTTATTGGTTTATTCCCAGAAGTTTTTAGCTTGTTGATCACTTTCTAATTCACGACCAAAAATCTCTTCGAGTTCTTTACGGGCTTCCTTGGCTCTTAAGGCCAATTTTTTATCATCGTTGTGCTGAGGAAGTAACTCTTTCAGCATTGCATTATCCAGTTTCCTAAAATGCGCCTCGGCGCGTTTAGCTTGGTAGGGGTGCATACCCAGTTTGACCAGTGCCTGGCGCCCGAGGTCGAGAGCACCTAGGAAGGTCTCACGTGAGTAACTGTCGACGCCATGACTCAGCAATTGATAAGCCTCTACCCGACTGCGCGCACGCGCCAGCAACTTGAGATTAGGGAAGTGGGTCTGGCATAACTCAATAATTTGCATGATCTCGTCAGGTGAATCGGTACAGATGATCATCGCCTCTGCTTTATCAGCACCCGCGGCGCGCAGTAAGTCGAGTTGCGTGGCGTCACCATAGAACACCTTGTAACCATATTTACGCAGTAGCTTGATTTGGCTGGCATCGCTCTCGAGCACCGTCACTTTGATTTTGTTGGCATACATCAAACGACCGATAATCTGACCAAAACGACCGAAACCGGCGATAATGACACGTGGCTGCTTGTTGATCACATCGCTCTTCAGTTGTTCTTGCGTCTCACTGTTCAAACGCCGTGCATACCATTTACTCTGCGCCATCAATAATAGTGGCGTAGTCACCATCGACAGACTGACCACCACCAACAGAAAAGAGGTTTGTTGTTGATTAAGCAGCCCTTCGCTACTTGCTGCGGTGAAAATCACAAAGGCGAACTCACCACCTTGGCTTAAAATCGCGGCCATTTTGCTGCGAGACTTGGCTTGACTACCCGCAAGGCGAGCCAGTAGATAAAGGATAAATCCTTTCACTACCACTAGAGCGACCACGCCAGAAAGCACCGCCAACGGTTCCAGCGCCAGCAGCCCTAGATTAACCGCCATACCCACGGCAATGAAAAACAGCCCCAGCAACAAACCTTTGAAGGGTTCGATGGCGATTTCCAATTCGTGGCGATATTCACTCTCTGCCAGAATCACTCCAGCGAGAAACGTACCCAGTGCCATCGACAGCCCAATCTGCTTCATCACCAAAGCAATACCTATCACCAACAGCAACGCGGCGACGGTAAAGAGTTCACGAACTCCGCTTAACACCACATAGCGAAACAGCGGCCGCAACAAATAATGACCACCGACCAATAAACCCGCCACGCCAGCTAACATCCATAACGCGTCGAGCCAATCACCGGCGGTATTGCCCGCGAGCACGGGCAATACCGCCAACATAGGGATAACCGCAATATCTTGAAACAGCAGTACAGCGAAACCTGATTGACCCGTTTCACTGCCGGCTAACCCCTGCTCATCAATCACCCGCAGTGCGATCGCGGTGGAAGAGAGCGCTAATCCCATGCCAATGACTAAGCTGGTTTGCCATGAAGTGCCGACCAAGTGCGCAATACTCGCGAGCACTAAAGTGGTAATGACCACCTGCGCCCCACCCAAACCTAAAATAGGCCCTTTCATTTGCAGCAGCTTCTTCGGGTTCAGCTCCAGACCAATCAGAAACAGTAACAGCACCACACCAAACTCAGCGAAATGCAGAATCGCTTCGACATCGCTGATCAGACCCAGGCCCCAAGGACCAATCGCCACTCCGGCCAACAAATACCCCAGCACCGACCCCAGCCCCAAGCGCTGTGCAATCGGCACGGCCACGACGGCCGCGGTGAGGAAGATGACACTGCTGTGGAGAAAATCACTTTCCAATGCCATTGGCAGCTCCTTGTTGCGCGACAAACTCCGCGAGAGGGTCCATTAACCAGTGACGATATGCTTCGGCGTGTTGGTAACGCTCGGCTTCTGAAACATTACGCGCCCAATAAAGCACCAATGGCTCAATCCAATGCATTTGACACAGCGCCGCGGTCAACTCAAACGGCTGTAAAATCTCGGCCAGCGGATAGCGGTTGTAACCCGATTTGCCAAACGCCTCTTCCTTACCCCCTGTCGTGATCACACTGCGCCAGTACTTGCCTTTTAATGCTTCACCTTTACCAAAAGCAAACCCCTTGCCGAGCACGCGGTCGAGCCACTCCTTGAGTAAAGCTGGGCAAGAGTACATGTAAAGTGGGTGATGAAAGACAATCACATCGTGAGCATCGAGCAAATTTTGCTCGGCCACCACATCGATAAAGAAATCCGGATAATGGGCGTAGATGTCGTGTACCGTGACGTGATCAAGTGACTCAATTTTCTTGATCATGATTTGGTTGGCCACGGATGCTTGCGACTCGGGATGAGCATAAAGCACCAAGACTTTGGGTTTGGCTGCGGTTGTGGTCTCCATGAATTCGATTGCAATCCTTAACTATCTGGGAGTTAGATGATAACCGTGGTTATCAGATTGTTATACGTTGTTCACCAGAATAACGCAATAATCGACATCATCTGCCAACTGCCCTACTATTCGACCCATTACGAGCAAAGATAAAGCAAATATTATGATTACCTTCTCTGGCATACAGCTACTGCGCGGCGGAAAACCTCTGCTGGAACAAGCGTCGGCAACCATTCAGCCAGGTGACAAAGTCGGTCTGGTCGGAAAAAACGGCTGCGGAAAATCGACGCTGTTCGCCTTGATTAAAGATGAGCTCTCCATCGATGCCGGCCATTTTGCCAAACCCGCTCACTGGGAGCTGGCTTGGGTGGCACAGGAAACACCTGCGCTCGAACGCAGCGCAATCGAATATGTCATTGATGGTGACCGTGAGTACCGCCGCTTAGAAGCCGACCTTGCCAAAGCCGAACAGCAAGATAACGGCACCTTAGTAGCAGAGATCCACGGAAAAATCGAAACCATCGGCGGTTATAGCATCCGCGCCCGCGCCGCTGAGCTCCTTGATGGTTTAGGCTTTAGCCAACAGCAAATGAGTTGGAGTTTGACCCAATTTTCTGGTGGCTGGCGCATGCGTCTTAACTTAGCGCAAGCACTGCTGTGTCGCTCTGATTTGCTCTTGCTCGACGAACCCACCAACCACTTAGACTTGGACGCGGTGATGTGGCTTGAACGCTGGCTGCAAAACTACCCAGGGACCCTAGTGCTAATCTCCCACGACCGAGATTTTCTTGACCCTATTGTCGGGCGCATTATTCACGTCGAAAACCAATTGCTCAACGAGTACACCGGCAACTACTCATCGTTTGAAGATCAACGCGCGCAAAAACTGTTACTGCAACAAGCGATGTACCAGAAGCAGCAAAAGCAGATGGCGCACATGCAAAGCTATATTGATCGCTTCCGCTACAAAGCTTCCAAAGCGCGCCAAGCTCAGAGCCGCATTAAAGCACTAGAGCGAATGGAGAAAGTGTTGCCAGCTCAGTTTGATAACCCATTCAGTTTTGAGTTTCGCCAACCGGCCGCTCTGCCAAACCCTATCATCATGATGGACGATGTCTCTGCCGGTTACGATGACACGCTGATCTTAGAAAAGATCCGCCTCAATCTCGTTCCAGGCAGTCGGATTGGGCTACTCGGTCGCAACGGCGCCGGTAAATCGACGCTGATCAAACTGCTCTCTCGCGAACTTAAAGCTCAAAGTGGCGACCTGACCTATTCTCAGGGGGTTAAAATCGGCTACTTCGCTCAGCATCAGTTAGAGACGCTGCACCCAGAAGAGACGCCACTGCAACACATGATGCAGATTGCCCCAGATAAAAACGAACTCGAACTGCGTAACTACCTAGGTAGCTTTGGCTTCCAAGGTGAGAAAGCGCTAGAAAAAGTCGCCCCTTTCTCCGGTGGCGAAAAAGCGCGTTTGGTCTTGGCGCTGCTGGTATGGCAAAAACCCAACCTGTTGCTGCTCGATGAACCCACCAACCACCTTGATCTCGATATGCGTCAAGCACTCACTCTCGCATTGCAGACCTTTGAAGGGGCGATGGTGATCGTCTCGCACGATCGCTACCTACTGCGCGCAACCACCGATGATCTGTACCTAGTGCATGACCGTCAGGTCGCGCCATTCGACGGTGACTTGAACGACTATTACAAATGGCTCACTGACCAGCAGAAACTGCAACGACGTGAAGCGCAAGAGCAGCAACCAGAAAAGAACTCAACCAATAGCGCCGCAGCAAAGAAAGAGCAAAAGCGCCGCGAAGCGGAGTTTCGCAAGCAAACCGCGCCAATTCGCAAAAACCTGACAAAACTTGAAGAGAAAATGGATAAGTTAGGTGTCGCGCTAGAGCAAGCCGAGCTACAGCTCTCAGACAACTCGCTTTATCAAGCCGAAAATAAAGCTAAACTTAATGAAGTACTCGCCACTCAAGCCGACAGCAAAAGTGCGCTTGAAGAGGTGGAAATGGAATGGATGGCTGTTCAGGAACAGCTTGAACAGATGGAACTGGAGTTCAATAGTCAATGAGTTCAGAGCACGCCAAACTCTCTTTAACGTTGGAACACTTATGGCAATTTAGCCTGCAATACTACAGTGTCCGAGAGGTCAAAGAGGCGTGCCTTGCCCTGCAAAACCAGTTCAAAGGCAACGTGAATCTGCTGCTACTGCTCAAGTGGTTAGATGAGCAGCAGGTCTGTTTTTCCGACCAAGATTGGCATCAGGTCGAAGAGTGTCTAGGTCGTAGTGAAGCGTTGTTGCTTAACTACCGCGAGATGAGACGCAAACTCAAACTGCACCTGCCAGATACCCTGTATCGCGAAGCACTCCAATTTGAATTGCAGCTCGAAAAGCAGCAGCAATCGGATCTGGTCGATTGCATCAACAGCCTAACTTTAGCCCCTAACCATGGCGAACCGCTCACTTTGCGTTACTGCCGCCAATTAGGTGGGGAGCCCCTCTACTCTGTCTTCTCTCAGCCATACGACGATATCGCAAGCCGATAAACAAGGGACATAGCATGACTCAATTTACCGCAGCGACTGGCTTAGCCAATCCGCACCTGCAGACATTAGCCCCTCGTTTAATCCGTAAAAAAGCCTTGTTTGATCCTGTATGGCAAACCTTAGATACGCCCGATGGTGACTTTCTCGACATTGCTTGGAGTGAGCCCTACGACCAGCCAAGCGCCAAACAAAAACCACTGTTTGTGCTGTTTCATGGCCTCGAAGGTTGCTTTTACAGCCCTTATGCCAATGGGCTGATGCACGCCTTTGCCAACCAAGGTTGGCTGTCGGTAATGATGCACTTTCGCGGATGCAGCGGCAAACCCAATCGGCTGGCTCGCGCTTACCACTCAGGCGAAGTCGAAGACGCCCGGTTGTTTCTCCAGCATCTGAATCAACGTTTCCCAAACCAGAAAAAGGTCGCCGTTGGCATTTCGCTAGGTGGCAATATGTTGGCCAACTACCTCGCACAATATCGAGACAACCCGTTGCTTGACGCCGCCACTATTGTTTCAGCACCACTGGATCTTTCAGCTTGCTCAGAGCGAATCGAGAAAGGCTTTTCCAAGTTATACAAAACCTACTTACTCTCCTCGCTTAAAAAGAGTGCGTTGCAGAAACACCACCTAATTAAGGGCGAGCTCGGCGTCAGTTATCAACACATTAAGCGCGTCACTCGCTTGTACGATTTTGATGATCTGATCACTGCGCCACTGCATGGCTTTAAAGATGCCGCTGACTACTACCAGCGCTGTTCGGGGATTCATCGCCTGCAAGAGATTCAACTGCCGACGCAGATCATCCACGCCAAAGATGATCCCTTTATGACCGATGCGGTGATCCCCAAATACATTTTGCCCGACAACATCGATTATCGACTGTTTGAACAAGGCGGGCATGTGGGATTCGTGACCGGCACGGCGCTGAAGCCTCGTTTCTGGTTAGAAGAAGCCCTGCCTGCCTACTATGAAAGTTTGGCCGTTTCTGCATAATAGCCGCACTGCACAATCGAGCATAAAATAATGAGGTATTTATGATCGTCCCATGGCAACAAATCGATCCAGACACCCTAGACAATCTTATCCGTGAGTTTGTACTCCGAGAGGGCACAGACTACGGCGCCACAGAAGTTTCATTACAACAAAAGATTGAGCAAATAAAAGCGCAATTACAATCAGGCGAAGCGGTGGTGGTTTACTCCGAGCTGCATGAAAGCGTCGACATTCAACTGAAAAACAAGTTCTAAACATTTAGCGCATGACATACAGTGACTCGCTGAAAAAGCGTGTTATAGTGGTCAGCGTTAACAGGAAAGTTATTTACAGACAAGGTTTGTCATGTCAGCAAAACACCCTATTATCGCGGTGACCGGTTCATCTGGCGCCGGTACTACCACCACGTCAGAAGCGTTTCGTAAGATGTTCAATATGATGAACATTAAGCCCGCTTGGGTTGAAGGGGACAGCTTCCACCGTTTTACCCGCCCAGAGATGGACGTCGAAATTCGTAAAGCTCGTGAACAAGGACGCCACATCAGCTACTTTGGCCCTCAAGCCAATGATTTTGGTGCACTGGCTGAATTTTTCCGTAAGTACGGACAAGAAGGTATAGGTCAGGTTCGTCGTTATCTGCACACTTTCGATGAAGCAGTGCCATATAATCAAATGCCGGGGACTTTCACCCCATGGCAAGACTTGCCGGAAAACTCCGATGTAATGTTTTACGAGGGCTTGCACGGCGGTGTGGTCGATGGCGATGTCAATGTGGCACAGCACGTAGACTTCCTGATAGGCATGGTGCCTATCGTCAACCTAGAGTGGATTCAAAAGTTTGTTCGAGATACCCGAGATCGCGGCCACTCACGTGAGGCAGTGATGGACTCGATTGTCCGCTCGATGGATGATTACCTTAACTACATTACCCCGCAGTTTTCGCGCACGCATATTAACTTTCAACGTGTTCCTACCGTCGATACTTCCAACCCCCTAAACGCCAAAGGCATTCCTAGTTTAGACGAGAGCTTTGTGGTGATTCGCCTGCGCGGGATAAAGAACGTCGACTACCCCTATTTACTCGCCATGATTGACGGCTCATTTATGTCACGCCACAACACCCTAGTGGTGCCGGGCGGAAAGATGAGTTTTGCGATGGAATTGATTGTTAGGCCTCTACTGCAACAATTGATTGAAACTGGAAAAATTGGTTAGGGCTCACAGCCAAAACACGATTACTTTTCATACCGTGATCATGTGCACATTTTTGCTTAGTAAAACCCTAATCGGACCCGATTAAAATCAAGAAATCGTTTTCGAAAAAGGATACTATTTGATACCGAAACACAAGTTGGCTTGCAGCATTGATAAAGTGCTCTTATCCTAGTAAGTCTTGATTTAAGGCTTGCTACAACATGGAAAGCAGCAAGCGTACCCTGCAGAGGAAGTGAGATATTATGGTTCTAGGTAAACCTCAAACCGACCCAACATTAGAGTGGTTTCTTTCACACTGTCATATTCATAAGTACCCATCAAAGAGCACGCTAATTCACGCGGGCGAAAAAGCAGAGACTTTGTACTACATCGTTAAAGGTTCTGTTGCGGTTCTTATCAAAGACGAAGAAGGTAAGGAAATGATCCTTTCTTACCTAAACCAAGGCGACTTTATCGGTGAACTTGGCCTATTCGAAGAAGATCAAGAACGTACCGCTTGGGTTCGTGCAAAATCTCCTTGTGAAGTAGCGGAGATCTCATTCAAGAAATTCCGTCAGCTGATCCAAGTTAACCCAGATATCCTGATGCGCCTATCTGCTCAAATGGCAAGTCGTCTACAAGTGACCAGCCAAAAAGTGGGCGACCTTGCCTTCCTTGACGTGACAGGCCGTATCGCGCAAACGCTACTTAACCTAGCGAAGCAACCAGATGCGATGACGCACCCAGACGGCATGCAAATCAAGATCACCCGTCAAGAAATCGGTCAAATCGTTGGCTGTTCTCGTGAAACCGTTGGTCGTATCTTGAAGATGCTTGAAGAGCAAAACCTGATCTCTGCTCACGGTAAGACTATCGTGGTTTACGGTACGCGTTAACTGTCAGTGACGAGTGTTTAGTACCTAGTTCCTAGAGTAATAAACACAACGGAATATGATATTAAGCCACCCAATGCAAGTTGGGTGGCTTTTTGTTTTTTTGCGCGGATGTCATTCCAGAAGTGAGGAACGAGCTATCTGGAATCTATATTGTGCAGCCAATCAATAGATTCTGAATCACGCTCGTGCCTCGCTGTTCAGAATGACATTTTCGATGACTGCTCACCAACAGTAGAATCCCTACCCGTTGGTACTCTCAAAAATCTTATCCGCAGAAGCGGCGACAAATCCTGGATACAGTTCACCGTTACTCATTGGGTAGCGCTTGGCAAACTCATAGAAACCACCAGGGATGATCTCACTGCCTTCAGCAAACTGAACGGCAACTTTGTCAGCCATAGTAGAGGATTGCTCGAGTAATACATCAGGTGAGCCTTTTACTTCTCCGCCAAACTCGTTGATGGTAAAGCCCGCTTGACGCAAGTGGTCGTTGACCCCTTTCACTTCATCAAATGCGTTAAGTTGGTTAACACTGACGGTAAAGTGGTTAGCTCCATAACCATGGGCAGCAAGCCAAGCAGCGTATTCGCTCTCTTTCGCTAGAGTTTGGTAATCATCAAAGCTCAACTGCCACAAACGACCGCCATACAAGAACTCATGACCTTTTAGCTTATCGGCGTCTACTTGCTCGACTAGCTTGGCAACGATGGCTTGTAGTTCACTCGAGCACTCATCCACTTTAAGTTCACTGATGAAGACTTTTGGCTGTTTTGGATCGGGGTGCTCATAGTGCTTAGCCACCAACTTCTTACTTTCAAATACGTAGTCACCACATGGCTTGTAACCCGCATCTAAAAAAGGCTGAGCTAAGGTTGCGATGCCAAGCGGCGCAACGTTAAATGTGCGCAGGGCAATGTGGTCATTAATGAGGGCTTCATCCTCTTGCAGCAGTTGATGCACTTTTTCAGCAGAGGGACACAAGCGTTGAATATAGTCACTCCATAACGACTGGAATAAAACATCTGGCGACATACCGCCTCCTTGTTAGGGTTGTTTACGTTGTATTTATTTGTTTTATAAAAGAGGCCACCGGACTGACATGTCCAGAAAAGTCAATCCGATAGCCTTCAGCCGATGACGTTGCTATGCCCGCGGCCGGGCAAAAGCGAACCTATTCGATTTATAGCTCTACACCTGGGCTCAAGCTGGCAGGAAGCACAGTGGCTTCGCCCTCCATTGAGGCCATTGGATAAGCACAGTAATCAGCGGCGTAAAACGCACTTGGGCGCAAGTTGCCTGATGCCCCTGGGCCACCAAATGGCGCATCACCACTGGCTCCGGTCAACTGGCGGTTGCGATTGACGATACCGGCGCGAATGTGGTCAACAAAATAGTCCCACTCGCTATCATCGGTTGAAACGAGACCTGCAGACAGGCCAAAACGAGTGTCGTTCGCCAGTTCTACGGCTTTGTCTAAGCCTTGGTAACGCACCACTTGTAGCAATGGGCCAAAGTACTCTTCGTCTGGTAGCTCAGCAATCGCCGTGACATCAATGATGCCAGGGGTCACGAATGCGGCTTCACCGGCCGTTGCTTCCACCAAGCTCTCGCCACCCAGTTTCTGTAAGTTCGCTTGCGCTGCCAAAATAAAGTCTGCGGCAGCTTTAGAGATCTGCGGCCCCATAAACGGGGCCGGCTCAGCAAATGGCTGATCAACGCGAATCTTTTTGGTGGCTTCAACCAATTTGGCGATCAAGGCGTCGCCTTTCTCACCCACAGGCACATACAGACGACGAGCACAGGTACAACGTTGTCCTGCACTGATAAACGCTGACTGAATAATGGTGTAGACAGTGGCGTCGACTTCGCCATAATGCTCTGAAATGACCATTGGGTTGTTGCCGCCCATTTCTAGCGCAAGCATTTTACCCGGCTGACCGGCAAACTGGCGGTGCAGAATATGACCTGTGTTAGCACTACCGGTAAACAGCACGCCATCAATGCCTTTCGATTCGGCCAGGGCAATCCCTGTTTCTTTAGCGCCTTGAACTAGGTTGATCACCCCTTTTGGCAATCCCGCTTTTTCCCACAGCTTCATCGCAAACTCTCCAGTTAGCGGAGTTTGCTCTGAGGGTTTAAATACCACCGTATTACCAGCGAGAAGCGCAGGCACAATATGACCATTTGGCAAGTGACCAGGGAAGTTATAAGGGCCAAACACCGCCATCACACCCAATGGTCGATGACGCAACACAATTTGGTTACCCGCCGCTTCACGTTGTGACTCACCGGTACGCTCATGGTAAGCGCGAATAGAAATGGCAATCTTACCGGCCATCGCCGCAGCTTCGGTGCGAGTTTCCCAAATCGGTTTACCGGTTTCTTTGGCAATGATTTCGGCGATTTGCTCGCTGTGCTGTTTGACCTGCTCAGCAAACGCCAGCACGACCGCTTCACGCTCGGCAAAGCTGAGCTTCTTCCAAGCGACGAACGCACTTCGCGCCGCCGCTACAGCTTGTTCAACTTGAGGTGGCGTTGCGCTGACGCCCTGCCAAATAACCTCGTTGTTATATGGGCTAACCGAGTCCATTGGCTCGCCTTGTCCTGCGAGCCACTCTCCTGCAATCCAATGTGTCATTGTCTAATATCCTTTGTTTACTGCGGCAACATACGTACAAACTCACCCGCTTTCACCTGCAGCGCTTCCGCTACCGTTGGTGAAAGGATCACAGAGTCTGTTTCTCGGTCGTACGCCGCTTTTGCTGCGGTTGCACGGAAGTGTTCGAATGAGGTGTTCGAAATTAAAAAGTCTTGCGAGCTTGCATGCTCAGCAACCGTCACCTTGGCACGGATCGAGTGGCGCACCGACTCGATATTACGCAGATCACACTCGACGGTCGGGCCTGCGTCAAAAATGTCGACGTAGTTACGGCAAGTAAAGCCCTCTTTCTCCAGCAAACGTAGTGCAGGCTTAGTGTTTTCGTGCACTTTACCGATCACTTCTTGTGCTTCTTTGCTCAGTAAGTTGATGTAAATCGGCAGTTTTGGCATCAAATCTGCGATAAAGCCTTTAGCACCAATGCCGGTTAGATAATCGGCCATGGTGAAGTCAATCGAGAAAAAATGCTCTTGCAGCCACTGCCAAAATGGCGAGTTGCCGTCGTCATCCGAAACACCGCGCATTTCAGCGAAAATCGTTTTAGAGAAACGGTGCGGGTGTTCAGCCATCATCAAGAAGCGACATTTCGACATCAAACGGCCGTTCAATCCTTGACGGAAACTCGGACGCAAAAACAGGGTACAAATCTCACTGCAACCTGTGTAGTTGTTGCCAAAAGTCAGCAGCTTAACCGTATTGTTAACGCCCAGCTTGCGCGATGAATGCACCACGGTACTGATGTGATAGGAGTAAAAAGGCACATCCCAACCAATCGACGCTTCAATACCGGTACAGCCTGCCACTTCACCCGTTTCATGGTCAAAACCGACCATCAGGTAACCTTCGTCACCAGGTTCGGTTACGTCGGGTTTGGCAAAGCTGTACTCTGAATGGGTAATGCGATTGGTCAACAGTTCTTCGTTAACCGGTAGAGATGTGAATCCGTGACCCGACTCCACTGCGCAGGTATGCAGCGCGTCGTAATCCGACATTGCAATTGGGCGAACAACCAGCATCGATACTTCCCTCCTGATGCTAATAATGAAGTTCCTAGAGAAGAGTTCCTAGTACCTAGAACTCACGCTCGATGCTAAATCTCTTGCTCTAGGAACTAGAAACTAGGATCTTATTTTACTAATGTCGCTAGTGCTTTATCTAAACGATCCAGTCCTTGTTGAATTTCTTCTTCTGTGATGACCAGTGATGGAGTGAAACGCACGACGTTTGCCCCCGCCACTAACACCATCAAACCTTGTTTACCCGCTGCTACGAGAACATCACGAGCACGACCCTGCCACGCTTCGTTCATCGCCGCACCAAGCAATAGGCCTTTACCGCGAATTTCGGCAAAGATGTTGTACTTATCGTTGAGCTTAGTTAGCCCCTCACGGAATAGCGCTTCACGCTTAGCCACGCCAGCAAGCGTTTCAGGTTGACTCACGGCATCCACCACCGCTTCAGCGACCGCACACGCCAATGGGTTACCACCATAAGTAGAGCCATGCGTCCCCACCTTCAAGTGCTGAGCAAGCTCAGTCGTGGTTAGCATCGCACCGATTGGAATACCGCCACCGAGTGATTTTGCGGTACTTAGGATATCGGGTGTCACACCCAAACCTTGGTAAGCATAGAAGTTACCGGTACGGCCGTTACCCGTCTGAACTTCATCAAAAATCAGCAGTGCGTTGTGCTTATCACACAGCTCACGAACCGTTTGAACGAACTCATCCGTTGGTGAAATAATGCCGCCTTCGCCTTGCAGAGGTTCCATCATAATGGCACAGGTGCGATCTGAAATGTGCTCACGCAGCGCATCCACATCGTTATAAGGTAGGTGAGTCACATCGCCTGGTTTAGGACCAAAGCCATCTGAGTACGCGGCTTGTCCACCGACGGTCACGGTGAAGAAAGTACGGCCGTGGAAGCCTTGAGTAAAGGCGATGATTTCTGATTTCTCAGGCCCAAACTTATCTGCTGCGTAACGACGTGCAAGCTTGAGTGCTGCTTCGTTCGCTTCTGCGCCTGAGTTAGCGAAGAACACTTTTTCTGCAAAGCTGACTTCGGTCAGCTTTTTCGCTAGGCGAAGTGCTGGTTCGTTGGTCATCACGTTGCTAAGGTGCCACAGTTTTTGACCTTGTTCGGTCAGTGCGTTCACCATAGCCGGGTGACAATGACCTAGGCAGCTCACGGCAATACCACCAGCAAAATCGATATATTCGTTGCCTTGCTGGTCCCAAACGCGAGAGCCCTCGCCTTTTACTGGGATCATTTCCATTGGGTTATAACAAGGCACCATCACCTCATCAAACAAACCGCGTTCTACTTTATTTTCTACAGTCATTGCACATTCCCTCTCGATACCGCATGCATAGCGAATATGGTGTCCTTACTTCGATTCAATGAAATAAGATATTGTTTTGCCATTAAGCAATTACGGCATTGTATTTACATTTAATTAACCATTTCAATAGTGATTTATTCTTTTTAACAGGCCTATAAAAGGCCAACACTCACCATCTGTGCGTATTTATGCATCACGCCATCACTTTTATGAAGCAATATATTCTTATAGCAAAGATAAGCTTAGGTTAATCATAGGCTCAACAAGGGCTAAAGCGCAGGCACAGCGAACCGTACGCATAGTTTTTCACAGACTATTCAAGTGGTGAATTATGAAAGAAATGTTAAGAAAAGTGATCTTAGTCAGGCTTTAGGAGCACGATAAAGCCGTGCATCCTTGTTTAAAGCGGTCGGCGAGCGACAAAATTAGCGAGGATTTGGTGGCCTTGCTCTGTTTTAATTGACTCGGGATGAAACTGTACCGCATCAATGGGTAGGGTTTTGTGTTGGTAGCCCATGATTTCATCCATAGAGCCATCACTGAGCTCGGTCCAAGCCGTGAGCTCAAAGCAGTCCGGCAGGGTACCATTTTTGACCACCAGAGAGTGGTAGCGCGTCACGGTTAGGGGGTTGTTCAGGCCGGCAAACACACTGCGGTTGTTGTGTCGAATCGGTGAGGTTTTACCGTGCATCACTTGCCGAGCGCGCACCACCTCTCCACCAAACACTTGCGCAATCGCCTGATGACCCAGACACACCCCTAAAATCGGCAATGTTCCGGCAAAGTGCTCAATCGCCGCCAGCGAAATGCCCGCTTCATTGGGTGTACACGGCCCAGGGGAGATCACTAAATGGCTCGGCTTAAGCGCCTCAATCCCTGCAATATCAATCTCGTCATTACGCACCACTTTCACTTCGGCCCCTAACTCGCAAAAGTATTGGTAGAGGTTGTAAGTGAACGAGTCGTAATTATCGATAATTAACAGCATTGGCGTACATCATAGAAACCTGAAAGCGAGTATTGTGCCGCCTTTTTATCTAAACGCAAGCCCGATCCGTTACTCGACTTCAGCTTGTAAGAATTTACTCAGTAAACTCTCTAGCGCGCTTCGCTCTTCAGGTTCTAGGCAAGTTAGGTGCCGTTCCATACTGGCCACGTGCGCTTCGAGCACCTTGTCTAAAAAGGCAATACCCTCTTGGGTTAATGTCACTCGATTACTTCTGCGGTCACTTTCGCTCGCCACACGGTGTACCCAACCCTTTTTAACCAATCCTTCTAAACGGTTACTGACCGCACCTGATGAAAGCATAAGTGTTTTATACAAGGTAGTCGGAGTGACAGGCTCAATGCTCCGCCTTAGCGTCGCCAAAATATCGAACTCAATCGCACTGATTCCAGCCTCTGAACACACTTGTGCATTGAGCTGCTCCCAGAAAATGGCCGCACGACGAATCCTCCCCACCACGCCCATCGAAGAACAGTCTAAGTCAGGTCTTGCTTGCTGCCATTGCTGTAGAATTTTATCTACACCGTCCATAATTCTCTCATCGTCACTATTGAAATCTTTTTAAAAAGATACTTGACCAAAAGAGAAAGTGCCATTACTTTTAAAAAACAATCTTTCACAAAAGATACTTTAAGGAAAGAAAATGGCACATGATGAAAGGATTCAGGCAATCCTGCTCACTGCGATTGCCCCCATCGTATGGGGCAGTACCTATATCGTCACCACAGAGCTATTACCAGCAAATAGCCCACTGTTTGCTTCAGCGATACGCGCTTTGCCCGCAGGGTTATTGCTCATTGCTTACACTCGTAGCCTCCCCAGCAGGCACTGGTGGGGAAAACTCGCTTGTTTAGGCGCGCTCAACATCGGGCTGTTCTTTTACTGTCTATTTTTCGCCGCCAGCTATCTCCCTGGCGGGACGGCGGCGCTAGTTATGTCGAGCCAACCTATCATTGTGATGCTCCTCAGCGGGCTGGTACTTAAAACTCGTATTGATCTAACTCATTGTATAGCGGCTATTTTCGGTCTGGCCGGGGTAGCGCTGATCGTGATTAACGAAACCGTACAACTTAGCGTACAAGGCATTATTCTGGCTTTGATGGGGACGTTAAGCATGGCGACGGGCGTGGTGCTGACGAAGTACTGGGGACGACCAAAGCACATGTCGACACTAGCGTTCACTGGTTGGCAACTATTAGTAGGCGGCGTCATCTTGTTGCCCGCAGCACTTTGGTTTGAAGGGCTCCCCGAAACGGTCTCGCTGAAAAACATCGCCGGATATAGCTACCTAACTCTTATCGGGGCAGTGGTGGCTTATGCGCTGTGGTTTAAAGGTATTGAGCGCCTTCCCGCCACCAACGTCGCGTTTCTCGGCTTTCTCAGCAGCGTCTCGGCCTGCGTTTTAGGATTTGTATTTTTAGATGAAACACTTACACCTATGCAGCTATTAGGCGCGGGAGCGATCTTGATTTCGATCTTTTTCGCCTCCGCTACACAAAACTCAACAAAACAACACCCACTCACTACGGATTGAACCAAAAGGAAACAACGATGAAATTGACTATTATCTCTGGCAGCCAAAGAGCTCACTCACAAAGCCTCAACGTGGCGCGCTTTCTCCAACAGCAAAGCCTAAAAGAGTTTGATCAAGTCGAGGTACTTGATCTCTATGAACTGAACCTGCCCTTTTGGAATGAAGGTGTTTGGCAAGGCAGTGAAGAGTGGGACGTCTGGACACCAATCGCGCAAACGCTGAAACAGTCCGACGCCTTTGTGTTCATTACCCCGGAGTGGCATGGTATGGCCACGCCAGCGCTGAAAAACTTTCTCTTGCTGACAACAGCCGACGAACTGGCACATAAACCAGCGCTATTGGTCAGTGTCAGCGTTAGTATCAACGGTGTTTATCCTATCAGCGAACTGCGCATGACTGGCAGCAAAAACAATCATGTGTGCTTCTTGCCCGATCACCTGATCGTGCGCAACAGCGACAAGCTGATCGATGAAAACGCCCATAGCGATGACAACCACTTTGTTGAACGTACCCAGTACACACTAAAACTGCTCAGCAGTTACGCCAGCGCGCTTGCGCCAGTACACCGTGATATGCTGCCGCTAGGCAAAGATTTTACTTATGGGATGTAACAGTGCGGAATAACAAAACGCCAGCCGAATAATTGGCTGGCGTTGACGATCGCATGTCAGCGATATCGTTTAGCGACGACGACGCCACATCGCAAGACCGAACAGTGACATCATGGCACCTAAGCCAAAAGAGCCACCCATCTTCAATTCAAGCACCGCTGGGTCGTGGTCTGATGAACGGAAGTGATCGCTGTACTTAGGCAGGTCGCCTTTGTACTCGTCGTTGTAGTCAAACAGGGTCGATTCACCACCGTTAATGTGCCAGTCTGTGGCATCCACAAAATGCTTCTCTAGACTTGGGCTAATCAATAGGTGGTCAAGCGCGCCCACTTCATCGTTGAACGAGTAGCTCCAGCTGTTTGGATGGGCTTTTGCCACTGCGTTGATGTAGCCGTAACTGTCGGTAATCACCGCACCTTGGTCACCAAACTGCACCTCACCGCCAATGTAAGTGTTACGTGCGGCTTTAATGGTTTTACCATACTTCTCTTGGCTGTAATCGGTCAGTACGAGCATTGGATCTTCCATGCCGTAAGAATTCATATCACCCAAGATCACTTTATGACCGTCGATCTCTTTCAGTGCGTCACCCAGTGCCACGGCTGCCGCCACACGGAAGTTTTCACACGAACCTTGTTTATCCAGATCTTTACCGCCTTGACCACCTTGCTCAACAGGCGCTGCGTCTTCCCAACACTTAGAACCTTTTGATTTGAAGTGGTTAACCGCAACGGTAATCGTCTCCTTAGTGCCTTTCACTTTGAACGTAGGCGCTAGAGAATCACGTTGGTAGTTTTTACCGTCTTCAATCACTTTACCTTTGTCATCTAGCACTTCTGGGGCTTGTTGACTTGGCATCGCAATCACGCGCGACTGTTTCAACTTAACCACTTTAGGGCGGTAGATCACGCCGGTGGTGATCACGTCGGTACCAATGTAGTCATTTTCATCCGTCACTTGGTCGCCATTGCTATCCACTGCAACGAAGGCGTAGCGATCTTTCTTGCGCTCGATACGCTGGTTAAGCTGCTCAACCAACTGTTGAATAGCACCATTTTGACCAAAGCCGTTGTTCTCAATTTCCATCAGGCCAATGATGTCTGCATCGAGGCGCAGAATCGCGTTGACGATCTTCGCTTGCTGGACTTCGAACTCTTCAAAGTTGTTGGCACCACGGTTGTTGCCATGTGGGTTAGTGTCGCCACCAAATGGTGAGTTGAAGTAGTTCAATACGTTGAAGGTCGCGATGCGTAAGTCGCCCTCTTTCATCTCAATATCTTGCGTGCGCGGGTCGTTGCGCACAAAGCTATCGCTGGTTAAGGTATTGGTTGGGATCAAGCGGTAATCGCCGTAGCTGTAGGTGATCACACCTTCTAGACCAACGATGGTGTCGTCAATACGAATGTAATCTTCAGTCGAGCCATCTTGGTCGATATCGGTACGACCAAATTCTGGATAATAAGGAATTTGACCGTTGGCCGCTTTCTGATCGGACTCAACATAGAGGCGGCGCTCTGCGTTTTCGATACTTTGCTGTTTCGCCAGTTCAGAGCCAGCGACAAAGTTTTGGTTTGGCTGCATACTGATGCGGCCTTGAGCCAAGACCATGTTGTTGCGACGCGCAGCATAGTCGTAACCAAAGGTACGGGTGACACGCATATCCAGCGCTTCCGTGGTGCGCACTAGCATACCTTCGTAGCGCTCGAGCGTGCGATCAAAGTTGGCATCACTGGCTAGGATTTCAATGTCTGTCGCGCTTGGTGCCGTTTGCTCACCTTGCTTAACCCAGTTGTTGTTCTCGGCTTTAAGCTGGGTGTGATTGTAGTACTCCTGCACTTTACCTTTGACACACACCACGTCGCCAGGTTGAAGCTGTGAACTTGACTGGTTAGTGTGTACAAACAAACCTTCTGATGTCTGTGGGTTGTAGTCATCAGTTAATGCTTGCAGGTAGAAGCCTTTGGTCAGGCCGGTGGTAACGGCACTCACCACACCTTTAACGAAAAAGTCTTCATTGGTGATGTATGGGTAGCCGTTGATAAATGGTGAAGTGTCGCCTTCGCCTTGGATCTCTTGAATAGACGTGAAGCTCGGCGTCTGACCATCTTGGGTACAGGCGAACGGCTCTGGTGCTGTGCCACCATCAAGCTCGCCCAAGCCGTCGATGCTATCTTTTGCCAGCGATGACCATTGAGAAGCGTCATAAGTAGAAGATGGCGTCATCGCATCTGAATTACGGACTAAGGTGACATCTTTGGCAAAGTTGCTGCTACCACCGTTCACAGTGCCAATCACATCATGCACAACGCCATCTTTTAGCAGCGCCATCGGGTCATTACCATTAAAGTTCGCCGTGGCGCTGTTTAAGATATCTGCGACCGCTTTAATATCGTCACTGGCACTGCTGTGTGCCACAACCAAAACACTTTGCGCAGCCAGCACTTGCCCATTTAACGAGAGTTTACTTCCCCATTCGCCTGAGCCATTGTTTTGTTTAGCCAGCTCATAGCCATCAAGCGAGACAGGGCTATCGCCGGTATTGGCAATCTCTATCGCTTTGTTATAACTCCCCCCTTCAACATATTGAGAGAGGATGATGTCTGCCATTGCTGGCGACGAGAGGGCGCCTGCGACCACTGCGGCAAGGAGTGTAGGAGTCAATTTTTGTTTCATGTTATCCACCATGCATCGCTTTCAATGTTGAACAACAACCAGAAAGCGTGTTCCATGTCACTTTTTGTGTGACGAGTTATTTTAAAACCATGCTCAGTGTTGATGTTTTTTATGAAACTAAAAATTACATTCAGTGACAGTGAGATTTCGATCTCATAGATTTGATGAATAATTGAAGCGCGGTCATATTTTCAACATTCGAGGATAACAGAAGTTTCAATAATGAGATTATCGTATTGAAATAGTTAAGCTTTTACTAATAAATAGAGTTATAGCTCTATGCGAGTTTAGTATTTGTTGATCAAAAAAGGCGCGTGAATACGCGCCTTGGGGTGACCACTGGCAGTTGATCAGTTAAGTCGATTGCGATCATCGTCATCGTCTTTGCGTTGATACTCACCTTCAAAGGTATTACCTGACGAATCGTGTCGCTTAAACGGGTCTTGCTCGAACGGCCCTTGTTCAAAAGGTTGACCATTAAAGCTGCCGTGGAACCCGCCACCCACCGATTTCACCACCATCTTGCTCATCAAGTATTTAGCGATCACAGCACGTGGCGCTGGAAGCAACACCAGCATACCCAGCGCATCGGTCATAAAGCCTGGAGTAAGCAGCAACACGCCAGCCACCGCAAGCATCACCCCTTCAAGGATCTGTTGCGCTGGCAGCTCCCCTTGTTGCAGGCGGGTTTGCACTGACATCAGTGTCTGTAAACCTTGGCTACGCACCAAAGACGCGCCGACAAATGCGGTGATCAGCACCAAAGCGATGGTCGGCCATAAGCCCAAGTAACCACCCACTTGAATAAATAGACCTATTTCGATGATAGGAACAAAAATAAATAGCAGAAGTAAGATAGGAAACACACGCCCTCCTTTGTTGACTTCAGTGTACGTGCAAAGGTGCAAGAGCTCAAACGAAAGCGGTAAGGATTCATGTCAATCACTAGTCCACACACCCGCTGCTTATCTCCTCAAAAAACCTCGATATCTGCCCTGTTCATAGTTTGCAAAACTTTAAGCAAATAAAAACAAAAAAAGTGATCAAGTTACTATTTTTATGCGCTAGGTACAGTATTATGTGCCACATAAGTCAGGACGGATTATACAGCCAAAAACTCTGCCGAATGGATTCTTAAACTACAGATATGGCTAGAAGTTACCCTTAATATCAGAATAAATCTCTAAGGATCCTGTATGGCTACCCTAACTGATGCCGCCCCAACGGCGACTCCAGCAACCCGTATCGAAGAAGACTTACTCGGCCAGCGTCATGTACCTGCTGACGCGTATTACGGCATTCATACCCTACGCGCCATTGAAAACTTCAATATCTCTAACATGACCATCTCTGACGTGCCGGAGTTTGTTCGCGGCATGGTCATGACCAAGAAAGCAGCTGCCCTTGCCAACAAAGAGCTTGGCGTGATTGCCAAAGATGTCGCCAACCACATCATAGAAGCGTGTGACCTGATCCTTGAAACAGGAAAGTGCATGGATCAGTTCCCTTCTGACGTGTTCCAGGGCGGGGCCGGAACCTCGGTCAACATGAACACCAATGAAGTGATCGCTAACCTGGCGTTGGAACTAATGGGCAAGGAAAAAGGCCAATATCAGTTCATCAACCCAAATGACCACGTCAATAAGAGTCAATCGACCAACTGTGCTTACCCGACCGGTTTTCGTATCGCAGTGTACAACAGTGTTCACCAGCTCATGGATGCGATTGAGTACCTAAAAGGTGCATTCGAACTTAAAGCGCAAGAGTTTAAAGATATTTTGAAGATGGGTCGTACTCAGCTTCAAGATGCAGTTCCAATGACGGTCGGTCAAGAGTTTCACGCTTGGGCGGTCACGCTTAACGAAGAGATTCGCGCGCTGGATTACACCTCAAAACTGTTGCTAGAGATCAACCTCGGCGCAACTGCGATCGGCACTGGGCTTAACGCTGCACAAGGTTACCAGGCAGCGGCAGTGAAACACCTGGCTGAAGTGACAGGCTTGGATGTCGTGCCTGCGGAAGACTTAATTGAAGCCACCTCCGACTGTGGTGCTTACGTAATGACCCACGGCGCACTTAAACGCCTAGCGGTGAAGCTGTCTAAGATCTGTAACGATCTGCGTTTGCTCTCATCAGGCCCACGTGCTGGCCTTAACGAGTTAAACCTACCAGAACTGCAAGCAGGCTCTTCAATCATGCCGGCTAAAGTAAACCCTGTGGTACCAGAAGTGGTTAACCAAGTGTGCTTTAAGGTATTAGGTAACGACAACACCATTTCGTTTGCCGCAGAGGGTGGTCAGCTGCAGCTCAACGTGATGGAGCCTGTGATTGCGCAAAGCATGTTTGAGTCTATCTCGATTCTGTCTAACGCTTGTATCAACCTGCGCGACAAATGCATTGACGGCATCACGGTCAATAAAGAGGTGTGCGAGAATTACGTTTACAACTCTATCGGTATCGTCACTTACCTCAACCCATACATTGGTCACCATGAAGGGGACATCGTCGGTAAAATTTGTGCCGAAACGGGTAAGAGCGTACGCGAGGTGGTGTTGGAACGAGGCCTACTCACAGCAGAAGAGTTAGACGACATTCTCTGTGTTGAGAACTTTATGCACCCAACCTACAAAGCGAAACGCTACGAGTAGCAAAGCGAGAAAGGGCCATTGCGGCCCTTTTTTAAGCCTTACGCTCATTTTCCATATCAATAACAAGGTTTTAGTTCTCATTATCTAACCAGTTAGAACCTGAATGGTTAGATAATTAGAATCATCATTTACATTGAGAGGTATCAATATGGTAGCAGTCGAACTCATCGTCGTTCTGCTCTTTATCTACTTAGGAGCAAGAATTGGCGGGATTGGCATTGGTTTAGCCGGTGGTGCAGGTGTGATTGCACTGTCACTGGTATTAGGCGTGCCCACCAGTCAAGCGTTTATCCCAGTCGACGTTATTCTTATCATCATGTCGGTCATTACTGCCATTGCTGCAATGCAAGTTGCCGGTGGTATGGATTGGTTGGTACAAGTGGCCGAAAACTTTTTGCGTAAACACCCTGAGCGCATCACCTTCTATGCGCCCATTGTCACCTTTTTGATGACCTTAATGGCGGGTACCGGACACACAGCGTTTTCTACGTTGCCGGTGATTGCCGAAGTAGCGAAAGGTCAGGGGGTTCGTCCGTCTCGCCCACTATCGATAGCGGTGGTTGCCTCACAAATCGCCATTACCGCTTCACCAATCTCAGCAGCAGTTGTCGCCTTCGCGGCCATGTTAGCCCCTATGGGTGTCGACTATCTAACCCTGTTGGCGGTCTGTATTCCAACCACATTTGTTGCCTGTATGATTGGCGCCTTTGTAGCAAACTTTATGGGTGGCGAGCTGAAAGACGATCCGATTTATCAGGAACGTCTTGAGCAGGGGTTGATCAAGCTGAGTGGCGAGACCAAACGCGAGATCTTGCCCACCGCGAAAACCGCCACTTACATTTTCTTGGCCGCGATTGGTTTTGTTGTCTGCTATGCCGCTGCCATCTCTGGCTCTGTGGGCCTAATCAAAGACCCAGCGCTTGGTCGCAACGAAGCCATCATGACCGTGATGCTCGCTGCCGCCGCTGCGATAGTGCTCGTCACTAAGATAGATGCAGCGAAAATCCCATCAGCGGCCACCTTCCGCTCAGGTATGACTGCTTGTGTCTGTGTACTCGGTGTTGCTTGGCTTGGCTCGACCTTTGTTAACGCTCACGTCGATGGCATCAAAGACGTTGCCGGCGCGCTACTTGCTGATTACCCATGGATGCTGGCTATGGTACTGTTCTTTGCTTCGATGCTGCTCTACTCACAGGGGGCAACCACAGTAGCACTGATGCCTGCGGCACTGGCCATCGGCGTCGCACCATTGACCGCAGTGGCCTCTTTTGCCGCGGTGAGTGCCCTGTTTGTGCTTCCAACCTACCCAACCCTACTTGCAGCGGTTGAAATGGATGACACTGGCTCAACACGCATAGGTAAGTATGTGTTTAACCACCCATTCTTTATTCCTGGTGTGGTCACCATCGCCTCTGCTGTCGCCCTTGGCTTCACCTTTGGCGGGCTACTTATCTAGCGTTTAGCTTGATAGAAAAGTCGATAAAAATAATAAAGGGAGCTTAGCTCCCTTTATTTTATTCAGTGTAAAAAAACCTAGCTCACATTCTATTTTTGACCTTAATCAATAAAGTATCCGAAAAGTTTTTATGCATTTTAATCCGTCGCTTTGAATAAAATTCCGCATAAATTCCCCAACTTGATAGTGTTAGGCTAACAGCCTACAACATCAGAATGAAACTGGAATATAAATCCACCTATTCCAACCAAATAATCGCTAATTTTCGTTAACTCATTTTCATCAAAAACATGTCACTATGTTTTTGTGAAGATCCCCAAAGTTACTAACTGTTCAATGCTTTTAAAATAGCGACATAGGGTAGCAACAAACCCAATTCACAATCCCTAATACCAATAACTTACTCTAGCAAGAGTTTATTATTTAATAACTATTAGTCGCTGATTCACTTTTATTTATTGGTATATAAATAAAAGTAAGGAGATCGCTATGACAACTCAAACTGTACCTACCGAAGAGAAAAAAGGCGGCTTCTTTGCCAACTTTAAGTTCCCTTCAGCCTACACCATTCTGTTTGTCCTCATTGCTTTAGTAGCGATGTTGACTTGGATTGTCCCTGCGGGTCAATACGACCGCGCCATGAATGAAGACTTAGGGCGAGAAGTGCCCGTCACCGGCACCTATCAATCGGTTGAGGGTAACCCTCAAGGTGTGATTGATGTCCTATTAGCACCGATCGATGGTTTCTACGACCACAACAGCTACGAAGCCGCAGCTATCGACGTTTCCTTATTCATTTTGGTGATTGGTGGTTTCCTCGGACTTGTGACCAAAACAGGGGCTATTGACGCGGGTATCGAGCGTGTCACGCACCGCCTAGAAGGTCGCGAAGAGATGATGATCCCGATCTTGATGGCTCTGTTTGCCGCAGGTGGCACCATCTACGGCATGGCCGAAGAATCACTCCCCTTCTACACCTTGTTAGTCCCTGTGATGATGGCAGCGCGCTTTGACCCTGTGGTCGCCGCTGCGACCGTATTACTCGGTGCAGGTATTGGCTGTCTTGGCTCTACCATCAACCCATTCGCGACTGTTATTGCCGCTAACGCATCGGGTATTCCGTTCACTGACGGCATTATGCTGCGCGTCATTATGTTGGTGATTGGCTGGGCTATCTGTGTCGCTTATGTCATGCGCTATGCACGCATGGTACGTCAAGACCAGTCAAAATCGATCGTTTACGATAAATACGAAGAAAACAAAGCGCACTTCCTCGGTAACCAATCTGAAGAGGGTCTAGAGTTCACCCCTACCCGTAAAGCCATTCTTGCCATCTTTGGTGGCTCATTCGGGGTGATGATTTACGGTGTCTCTGTTGCTGGTTGGTGGATGGCTGAGATTTCAGCGATGTTCCTAGCGGCAACGATTATTGTCGGTATCGTGGCTCGAATGAGTGAAGAGGAGTTCACCAACAGCTTTATTGATGGTGCTCGAGACTTGCTTGGCGTCGCGCTAATCATCGGTATTGCGCGTGGTATTGTGGTAGTAATGGACCGCGGCATGATCACTGATACGATTCTTTTCTCGGCAGAGCAGATGGTCACAGGCTTATCGTCAGTGGTGTTCATCAATGTAATGTTCTTCCTTGAGATTCTACTTTCGTTCCTAGTGCCATCAACTTCAGGTTTGGCCGTTCTGACTATGCCAATTATGGCGCCGCTTGCCGACTTCGCAGGCGTGGGTCGTGAGTTGGTGATTACCGCTTACCAATCGGCATCCGGCTTAGTGAACTTGATTACCCCGACCTCAGCCGTGGTCATGGGTGGCCTAGCGATTGCCCGAGTCCCTTATGTTCGCTGGGTCAAATGGGTAGCGCCACTGTTGGCTACCCTCACCCTATTCTGTGTGGTGGTATTGAGCATCGGCGCTCTAATCTAGCCCCATCGCAATCAAAGATTTCTTTTCCTAACCCTGGCTCACAGGACGTGAGCCCACCCAAAGCCGCCTTGTGCGGCTTTTCTTGTGTCTGGAATGGCGGTATGTGGGTTACTCACTTCCGCAATCACGAGCCTACCCCGTCATTCTGAAAAGGGAGGCACGACCGAAACTCATAATCTGTTTACTCAGAAATATAAGCAATTAGAAAATCTATGCTATTTCATTAATAATTTTTATTAACTGGATTTGCTTTTAAATAATCCTCTATTTATTACAATGTGATCCACATAACAATTGCCACCAATACTTTGTTATAAAAAATCTAAAACCTCGCCCAAAAACCATTATCTAGAAAGATTCACTGCATATTTCCGCTTTATTCAACTTATTGTCACTAGTTTTTTATTGCATATTTTTCCTGCTATTTAATTGTTATCAAGCATCTTGGATATTTCTCTGCATAAAGTTCCAAATCCATTAGCTATTTAGGAGCGTTACAGCGAGATAACAACTGCATAGATATTGTTAAAACCCTTATGTAGCAAGGGCTGAAGCATAAAAAACGAACTGTGATTAACCTCTAAGATTCCTCGACCAACAGGCGTAATATGAATTCCAGAAACAAAATAAGTGAATAAATTAATTCACGCTTCTATTCCCTACAAATTAATTATTAGTTTTTAAAAAAGACTAATTAAAATAAGAGAGATACGATCATGAGTAAGTTTTACGTAGGTTCTGAAATCGGTCAATTACGTCGCGTTCTGGTTCACCGTCCTAGACGAGCTCTGACTCACTTAACTCCATCTAACTGTCACGAGCTGCTATTTGATGATGTGCTAGCCGTTGAACGTGCAGGTAAAGAGCACGATGTATTCACTCAAACGTTACGTGAGCAAGGCGTTGAAGTGCTACTTCTCACTGACCTACTGGCCGATACGCTAGCGGTCCCTGAAGCCAAAGACTGGTTGCTTGCGCGTCAAGTCTCTGACTACCGCTTGGGCAAAACATTCGCTAACGACGTTCGCTGCTACCTAGGTGACCTTCCAAACCTAGAGCTGGCTAAGATCCTCACTGGTGGCCTTTCTTACGCAGAAATGCCAATGAAGTCGTCTTCTATGATGCAAGGTTTGCACGCTCCAACAGACTTCATCATTGAGCCACTACCAAACCACCTATTCACCCGCGATACGTCTTGCTGGGTATATGGCGGCGTGTCAATCAACCCAATGGCGAAACCTGCGCGTCAACGCGAAACCAATCATGTTCGCGCAATCTACCGCTGGCACCCAACCTTCGCGGGCCAAGACTTCATTAAGTACTTTGGCGATGACGAAAACATCAACTACGACAACTCAACTATCGAAGGCGGCGACGTGTTGGTCATTGGTCGTGGCACTGTTCTTATCGGTATGTCTGAGCGCACCACCGCACAAGGTGTTGAACACTTAGCATCAGGCCTATTCAAACACGGTCAAGCGAAGCAAATCATTGCAATGGAGCTACCAAAACACCGCTCTTGCATGCACTTAGACACCGTCATGACACACATGAACGTAGACACCTTCTCGGTTTACCCAGAAGTGGTGCGCAAAGATGTGAAATGTTGGAGCCTAACTGGCGATGAGTCTGGTGCGGTTAATGTGAAAGAAGAGGGCTATTTTGTAACGGCTATCGAGAAAGCACTTGGTGTCGACAAGCTCAACCTTATCACAACCGGTGGTGACAACTTCCACGCAGAACGTGAGCAGTGGAACGACGCAAACAACGTACTGACTGTGAAACCAGGCGTGGTTGTTGGCTACGAAGGCAACACTTACACCAACGAGAAATACGACAAAGCGGGCATCACTGTTCTACCTATCCCAGGCGACGAGCTAGGTCGTGGTCGCGGCGGCGCTCGCTGCATGAGCTGCCCTATTGAACGTGATGGCATCTAAGTAAGTGATTAAAGGCGAGGGCAAGGCTCTCGCCACTGCAGAGAGATTTTCAACATGACAAAACAAACAGTTGTTGTAGCGCTGGGCGGTAATGCCCTACTTCGTCGCGGTGAACCATTAGAGGCAGAAGTACAACGCCACAATATTGAAATCGCGGTTAAGACCATTTCGGAAATCGCACAAGAGTACAACGTGGTACTGGTTCACGGTAATGGTCCACAAGTTGGTCTATTGGCCCTACAAGGGTTGGAATACAAAAAAGTCGCTCCTTACCCACTCGACGTATTGGGCAGTGAAACGCAAGGCATGATCGGCTACATGTTGATGCAAGAGTTCAAAAACCAAATGCCTAACGTCAACGCGACTTGCATGCTAACGCAAATGACGGTCGATCCTAACGACCCTGCCTTTGCCGACCCAACCAAGCCAATTGGCCCGATTTACGAAGAAGCCGAAGCTCGTGAACTGGCTGAGAAATACCACTGGACGATTAAGCCAGACGGCAAACACTTCCGTCGTGTGGTTCCTAGCCCACAGCCGACCGGCATTGTCGAGCACGAAGCGATCAATGCACTTATCGAACAAGGTCACTTGGTGATTTGTACCGGCGGTGGCGGCATTCCAGTGAAGCGCGAAAACGGCAAACTGGTGGGTGTAGAAGCGGTGATTGACAAAGACATGTCGGCAGCCTTCCTAGCCAAACAGCTCGATGCGGATGCACTGCTTATCCTAACTGACGCTGATGCCGTTTACCTTGATTGGGGCAAACCAACCCAGCATGCACTGCGCGGCACCACACCTACGGAACTGGCGAAATACGAGTTTGATGCGGGCTCCATGGGACCAAAAATCGAAGCCTCGTGCGAATTCATCAAGCAAGGCGGAAAAGTGGTGGGTATCGGCTCTTTGGAAGATGGCCTGCGCATCCTTCAAGGCACCGCGGGCACCAATATCACCAAAGGCTAAAAGCCCACAGCTGGAGCGAGACATCGAGAAGTCGCCCTCGTTGAATCATGACCCTCATGCCTCGCTCCCCACTGTGGCAAACACTTAAAGCAACAAACACCAATAATTACTGCGTTTTCTTACCTCTTTCCCTGCAATAAGAGAGCGCTAAACCCTAAGAAGGAAAACATCATGGCTTTCAACCTACGCAACCGTAACTTCCTAAAACTACTAGACTTTACTCCACGTGAAATCCAACACTTCTTGGACCTCTCTGCGGAGCTGAAAAAAGCAAAATACAACGGCTATGAGCAACCTCGTCTAAAAGGCAAAAACATTGCCCTCATCTTCGAGAAAACCTCTACTCGTACCCGTTGTGCCTTTGAAGTTGCCGCTTTTGACCAAGGAGCTCAAGTGTCTTACTTAGGCCCATCGGGTTCTCAAATTGGTCATAAAGAGTCAATGAAAGATACAGCGCGCGTTCTTGGCCGCATGTATGACGGCATCGAATACCGTGGCTTTGGTCAAGAAATCGTTGAAGAGCTAGGCGCTTACGCTGGCGTGCCTGTATGGAATGGTCTAACTGATGAATTCCACCCAACTCAAATCCTCGCTGACTTCCTAACCATGATGGAACACGGCCGCGGTAAACAGCTACACGAAATGAAGTTTGCTTACCTAGGTGATGCGCGCAACAACATGGGTAACTCGCTAATGGTTGGCGCAGCGAAAATGGGCATGGACATTCGCCTAGTTGCGCCAAAAGCATTCTGGCCAGAAGAAGAGCTCGTAGCAACTTGTCGCGAAATCGCAGAAGAAACTGGTGCGAAAATCACCCTAACGGAAGACGTTCAAGAAGGCGTTCAAGGCTGTGACTACCTATACACAGACGTATGGGTATCGATGGGCGAAGCGAAAGAAGCATGGGCTGAGCGTATCAACCTAATGATGCCTTACCAAGTCAACATGGAGATGCTAAAGGCAACAGGCAACCCACATGTGAAATTCATGCACTGCCTACCAGCATTCCACGGTGAAGATACAACGGTTGGTAAACAGCTTGCGGCGGAATACCCACAACTGAAAGACGGTGTGGAAGTAACAGACGAAGTGGTGGAGTCTAAACACTCTATCGTGTTCGATGAAGCGGAAAACCGCATGCACACCATCAAAGCGGTGATGGTTGCAACACTAGGCGACTAATATCACGCAAAGATATTAATCGCGAATACTCTATATCGCGGAGTTAATTCTCAGATAAACGAGTAATTTGCAGGGAAATGCGGGTGGCATTCACGATGTGCAAAAACACGGTGAATAAAACCCGCATTTTTTTTCATCCAATTGGCGCAGAAAAACACACAAATACCGGCTAAGCCAAGTAGCCACAATAGATGAGAAAAGGTGGGTAAAATCGGCCAATTTCGCATAAAAATCCATTTTTTGGATACTTTACGCAAACGCTTGCGTTGGCTTTTTTTGTCCGTATAATCCTTCGCAATTTGTCTAGGAGAGCATTAATGTACCAGCAAAATACAACATCCCGTTGTTACAAAACGCGCCCTGAATCGGGGACGTTGGCTGTGTTATTTTTTGTCTCCATCGATCCAATATCCGCCTCCTATTTTTAGGGGGCTTTTTTTTGTCTGTCATTTACGACGAGGAAGTAAGCTATGGCGCATTCATTGTATAAAAAGCATATCATCTCCATCCCTGAACTCAGCCGTGCAGAGCTGGAGCTGATCGTCGACACCGCAGCAAAGTTGAAAGCAGAGCCCAACCCTGAACTACTGAAAAACAAAGTCGTGGCGAGCTGCTTCTTTGAGCCATCAACGCGTACTCGCCTATCGTTTGAAACGGCAGTTGAGCGTTTGGGTGGCAGCGTAATCGGTTTTGACAACGGTGGTAACACTTCTCTGGCGAAAAAAGGCGAAACGTTAGCGGACTCAGTCCAAGTGATCTCATCCTATGTCGATGCATTTGTGATGCGGCACCCACAAGAGGGCGCTGCGCGTCTTGCTTCAGAGTTCTCAAATGGAGTGCCGATTGTTAACGGCGGTGATGGAGCCAACCAGCACCCGACGCAAACGCTGCTCGACCTGTTCTCTATTCATGAAACGCAAGGTACGCTTGATAACCTCAACGTCGCCTTTGTCGGTGACTTGAAGTATGGCCGTACCGTTCACTCGCTCACCCAAGCGTTAGCAAAATTTGACAATGTGCGTTTCTTCTTTATCGCCCCAGATGCGCTCGCCATGCCAGACTACATCTGTGAAGAGCTTGAAGAAGCAGGCATCAAATTCAGCATGCACAACAACATTGAAGAGGTGGTGCCAGAACTGGATGTTCTGTACATGACTCGAGTACAAAAAGAGCGCTTTGATGAATCAGAGTACGCGCACATGAAATCGGCGTTTATTTTGACTGCCGCCACTCTTGAAGGCGCGCGCGACAATCTAAAAGTGCTTCACCCATTGCCTCGCGTTGACGAGATCACCGTCGACGTCGATAAAACCAAACACGCTTACTACTTCGAACAAGCAGAAAATGGCGTCTACGCTCGTGAAGCCTTACTTGCACTTGTACTCAACGCCAACCTTTAATTAGCAGGAGACTTATCATGGTGAAACAAACTCAACTACAAGTAGAAGCGATCCGCAACGGCTCAGTGATTGACCATATTCCTGCCAATATCGGCATTAAAGTACTGAAACTGTTCAAGATGCACAAAACCAACCAGCGCATTACTATCGGGCTAAATCTGCCCTCATCGGCGCTGGGCGGCAAAGATCTGATCAAGATTGAAAACGTCTATCTGACCAAAGAGCAAGCCAACCAACTGGCTTTGTATGCGCCTAAAGCGACGGTCAATCAAATCGAAGAATATAAGGTGGTTAACAAGCTTAACTTGGTGTTGCCTGACAGCATTGAAAGTGTGTTTGAGTGCCCAAACAGCAACTGTATTTCTCACGGTGAGCCGGTTGAGAGCCGCTTTAAAGTGCAGCAAAAACACGACAATGTTCAGCTCAAATGCCACTACTGTGAAAAAGTATTCTCTCGTGAAATCATGACCGAGGCGCGCTAACCCAGTACTGCTTACGTACAACTCAAAGCCCACCTTTATTACTGGATAATTATTCCCTGAATGGAATAGTTATCCAGTCTCACCAGAATATAAATCTAATCTTTTTTGTAATTAACTAGTTGTTTATTTGGCGATCCTATTCACAAAGCCACATATACTTTGGTGGTATTATCCAGTAAATGACTAATTCACCGCAGAAGTGAACGCTCAAGATTCGCCAGCCCCATAAGGAAAGAAGGGCGCTGATTGTTGCATGGACGAACCACCCTACGTCATGTTTTTTTTGAGGAGTTCCCATGAGTGAAACTCTACATACAACCACCATTGATTACAGTGAAGACAAAACGCTGACTGCTGCATGTAAACGCTTACTGCAACAACAAAGCTTTACCACTCAGAACGAGCTGCGTGAAGCGCTGATAAACATAGGTTTTGAAGGGATTAGCCAGTCAACCGTTTCTCGGTTACTCTCGCAACTGGGGGTGGTAAAAGTACAAAATGCCTGCGGTAAGAAAGTCTACTGCATCACCGTTGAAACCGCCCCTGTTCGGGTTGAGTCGTCCATCTCGTCTCAGATCGAATTTATCACCCACAATCAGGCGATGGTGGTGGTTAAAACCCACCCAGGCAGCGCACAACTGGTCGCGCGGTTGGTAGATATTGACCCGCATACAGAAATTTTAGGTACCGTCGGCGGCAATGATACTGTGTTGGTGATACCTAAAGATATCGACAGCATTGATGCATGCGAGCGCGTAGTACGCGCGCGTTTAGGTGTTGCATAAGGGTTTACCGCGCCACCTCTGCTAGAGGTGGCGGCTCACTCTATGCTCATCCAACATTTCTGAGCTTAGGTGAAACTAATTCCCCCTTTCTCCTGTCTGATTGAGTTAAAATAAACCAAATTTTACTCTTGTGACGATTTATGCGCTTCGCCTTTTCCTTATTACTGCTTTGTTTGAGCGTCATCTCTACACCAGCGATGGCGCTGTTTGGTAATTCAAACGCTTCACCTAGCTTTGCCAATAACTCCGGTTTTACCGATAACAATCGCTTTGTTGCCGTTGATCAAGCCTTCCCGTTTAATGCGGTGCAGCAAGGCGATCGCCTGATGCTCGATTGGCAGGTCAAACAGGACTACTACCTTTACCAGCATCGGATCTCGGTCAGTGGGGAGAACCTTGAGTTAGGCGACATCATCATGCGCGATGGTGAGCCGTATAAAGATGAGTTTTTTGGTGACGTTAATATCTACACCTCGCCTCTGTTTGTTGAAGTACCGCTACTCAACTACCAAGATGGCGCGCGCGTGATCGTACAGTATCAAGGCTGTGCCAAGGCAGGCTTCTGTTATCCGCCAGAAACGCGCGTTGTCGACATCACCAGCTTTCAGTTTTCTGATGCTGCGCAAGTAATACAAAATCCCACAGCAGAAACGGCTAAACAACCTTCGGCTGAGGCCACACCTCAATCCAATGATGCCAGTTTGGCATCAAAACTTAGCGACTCTTGGTGGACACCACTGCTGTTTTTGGCGCTCGGGGTTGGATTAGCCTTTACCCCTTGTGTCTTGCCTATGTACCCGATTTTAACCAGTATCGTATTGGGTCGTGGCAAGCTCAGCCATGGACGCGCACTCGGCCTTGCCTTTATCTATGTGCAAGGGATGGCGCTCACTTATACCTTACTGGGGCTCGTTGTCGCATCAGCAGGATTACAGTTTCAGGCCGCCATGCAACACCCTTACGTCTTGATCGGCTTAAGTGCTTTGTTTATCGCGCTCGCACTGTCGATGTTTGGGCTCTATACCCTGCAATTGCCAAGTGGGATGCAAACTTGGCTCAACAATCTCAGTAACAAGCAGCAAGGGGGCAGCAGCGCAGGCGTGTTTGCTATGGGGGCGATTTCGGGTTTGGTCTGCTCGCCCTGCACCACCGCTCCTTTGTCTGGCGCGCTATTGTATGTGGCACAAAGTGGTGATCTGTTCACTGGCGGCATCGCGCTGTACGCCCTCGCGATCGGAATGGGGATTCCACTGATGTTGGTGGCGGTGTTTGGAAACAAACTGCTACCCAAAGCCGGCAACTGGATGGACAGAGTAAAGACCCTGTTTGGTTTCATCTTATTAGCCGCGCCGATTTTCCTACTTGAACGCCTGTTACCGCCAGTGTGGGCCACTGGTTTGTGGTCCGCGCTTGGCATTGCCGCGTTTGGTTGGCTTTATCACATTAAAAACAGCTTAGAGTTCGGTGGCTGGAAGCAAAGTACGGTGGGTATCATTGCGGTACTCGGGCTGTTTGCCTCGGCACAACCTGCGCTGCAATACTACTTCAATGGCTCTGCCAGCCAACAGCAAAACCAGATTGAGTTCATTCAAGTGAGCAATGTCGAGCAACTCGAACAGCAACTGGCCGCGGCTAAGCAAGCGGGCAAGCCAGTGATGCTCGACTTTTACGCCGACTGGTGTGTCGCGTGTAAGGAATTTGAAAAGTACACCTTCCACCAGCCACAAGTCGAAGCCAGATTACAAAACTTTGTGTTGTTGCAAGCCGACGTAACCCGCAACCAAGTCGAAGACATCGAGCTACTGAAAAAGCTTAACGTGTTAGGCCTACCTACGATCGAGTTTTGGTCAACGGATGGCGCGAATGTCACCGGCGGGCGAATTACTGGCTTTATGGATGCCGAAACCTTCCTTGAGCATTTGGACACCCATAACCTTTAAGCAATTCTAACAGCGCCAGTAAATAACTGGCGCTCTTACAGTTAGCGACCAAGTACCAGCCAAAGTGAGCCAATGTCCACAAATGGCGTAGCAGAAATGGGCATTTGTTTGCTTTGGTTGGTATCTATATGCAATATCGCTAATAAAACCCGATACAGTTCAGACTTTTAGCGAATAAATATTGTCCACAAATGCAAAGGTGTTAATAATTCTATTAACCAAACCTTCATAAGTAGTTAACGTCATGGATTCGACTTACACCATAATCATCGCTGATGATCACCCGTTATTTCGTAACGCGCTTTTCCAATCGGTGCACATGGCGATCAGTGGGGCGAACCTGCTCGAAGCCGACTCCCTTGAAGCTCTACTTGCGTTGTTGGCTAAAGAACAAGAGCCCGATTTACTGCTGCTTGATCTTAAAATGCCTGGCGCTAATGGCATGTCAGGACTGATTCAACTGCGTGCTGAGTACCCAGATTTACCGATAGTGGTGGTATCGGCCAGCGAAGAGCCTGCGGTGGTCACTCAAGTAAAGAGTCACGGAGCGTTTGGTTTTATCCCTAAATCGAGTGATATGCGAGAGCTGGTAAGTGCACTGAACCAAGTACTCAATGGCGAACCGTTTTTCCCAGAAGGCTCTATCACTAACAATGCAGCTTGCAATGATTTAGCTGAGAAAATTGCCACTTTGACACCTCAGCAATATAAAGTACTAGGAATGCTCTCTGATGGTCTGCTCAATAAGCAGATTGCTTACGAATTAAATGTTTCAGAAGCGACAATCAAGGCCCATATGACGGCAATCTTTCGTAAGTTAGGGGTAAAAAACAGGACTCAAGCCGTCATTTTGCTCCAGCAGCTAGAATCAGAAGTATAATTCACGTAATTCTCACCTTTACTCCGTTTTAAAGTGATATGCTGACCGAGTCAGGCCAAAATCTGACTCACCCTTGAACCTTACTTCGGGAGTCACGCTTTTGCTTAGTATTCTAATAACCCAGTTCGTTGTGTTGTGGGCGGTTATCGACCCTATCGGATCCGTTCCTGTCTATCTGTCACAGACTCATCACTTAACGGCCAAGCAGCGCCGCTTAGTGGCTTTGAAAGCCGTAGCGATTGCCACAGGGGTGTTACTGTTTTTCCTAATCGCCGGACAGTTACTGCTCGAGGCGATGCAAATCCCCTTACCCGCTTTTCAAGCTGCTGGCGGATTAGTGTTACTACTGTTTGCGTTGACCATGATCTTCGGTGAATCAAAACCAGATCAAGAGAGCAAACTCACCGGCAACATCAGTCACTCAGACTTGACCGATCTAGCGGTTTACCCACTCGCCATCCCATCTATTGCCTCTCCCGGCGCCATGATGGCGATAGTCATGCTAACCGATAACCATCGTTACTCACTAATCGATCAAGGCTTGACCGCGGCAGTGATGCTATTGGTACTGATCATCACCTTGCTACTGCTACTGGGTGCCACACATATCCAAAAATGGATAGGGAATGTCGGTGCGGCCATCATCAGCCGAGTGATGGGGCTGATCCTAGCGGCGGTCGCGGTCAATAATTTGCTGCTTGGGATCAAAGATTTTTACCTGAGTTAGATAAAACGCCTTCTCGGTGAGCGTCAACGTTAGACTTTAGGCTAATTTAACAGCTCATTAACATCACAATTTTGATGACAAACTCATTAAGCGCCCGTTATATGGGCGTTTTTTGTTTTCCCCACCGCGACTAAAGTTGAAAAGAGTTCTTGCCCCACCCTTGCTAATGTAGATATTGAAACATTTTCTTAACAACAAACACGTAAGGAGACGGCAATGGCGTTTGAAAGTCAGGATAAAGCCAAAGCCTACTGGGATAAGAACGTTAAACTGATGATAAGCCTAATGGTTATCTGGTTTGTCGTTTCATTCGGCTGCGGCATCTTATTTGTAGATGAGCTCAATCAATTTCAACTAGGTGGGTACAAACTTGGTTTCTGGTTTGCTCAACAAGGCTCAATCTATGCCTTCCTAGGTATTATTTTCTACTACGCGTGGAAAATGCGCCAAATCGACCGTGAATTCGGCGTAGATGAGTAAGGAGTAACTCAGATGGATTTGAAAACTATCACTTACCTCGTGGTTGGTGCGACCTTTGTCCTTTATATCGGTATCGCGATTTGGGCACGTGCTGGATCGACAAAAGAGTTCTATGTTGCAGGCGGTGGCGTCAACCCAATCGCTAACGGCATGGCAACGGCAGCTGACTGGATGTCTGCAGCATCGTTTATCTCCATGGCTGGTCTGATTGCCTTCATGGGTTACGGCGGCTCGGTATTCCTAATGGGTTGGACGGGCGGTTACGTACTCCTAGCACTGCTACTTGCACCTTACCTACGTAAGTTCGGCAAGTTTACTGTACCAGAGTTCGTAGGTGAGCGTTTCTACTCAAATGCGGCACGTATCGTAGCGGTTGTTTGTCTTATCATTGCATCGGTCACTTACGTTATCGGTCAAATGAAAGGGGTCGGCGTTGCGTTTGGTCGTTTCCTAGAAGTGGATTACTCAACGGGTCTTCTGATTGGTATGTGTATCGTATTCATGTACGCGGTAATGGGCGGCATGAAAGGGATCACCTACACGCAGATTGCTCAATATTGCGTACTCATTTTAGCTTACACGATTCCTGCAATCTTTATCTCTCTGCAACTAACGGGTCACCCACTACCACAAATTGGTCTCGGGAGTACCATTCAAGGCACCGATGTATATCTGCTTGATAGGCTCGACCAGGTGGTGACGGAACTCGGATTTAGTGAATACACCACTCAAGTGCGTGGCGATACACTGAACATGTTCGTTTACACTATGTCACTGATGATCGGTACTGCGGGTCTACCACACGTAATCATCCGTTTCTTCACGGTACCTAAGGTTCGTGACGCACGTACCTCTGCAGGTTGGGCTCTAGTATTTATCGCTATCCTTTACACTACTGCTCCAGCAGTCTCTGCAATGGCTCGTCTAAACCTAATGGATACAGTTAACCCAGCACCAGGTCAGCACCTTGCTTATGACGAGCGTCCTGACTGGTTCAAGAACTGGGAGAAAACCGGCCTACTTGGCTTTGAAGATAAGAACGGCGATGGCAACATCCAGTACACTTCAAGCGCAGCGACCAACGAGCTAAAAGTTGACCGTGACATCATGGTACTGGCTAACCCTGAGATTGCGAAGCTACCTAACTGGGTTATCGCCCTAGTGGCAGCGGGTGGTTTGGCAGCGGCACTATCAACGGCGGCAGGTCTATTGTTGGCTATCTCGTCCGCGATATCCCATGACTTAATCAAAGGTGTTATTAATCCAAATATATCTGAGAAGAAAGAGCTGCTCGCCAGTCGGATCTCGATGGCGGTGGCGATTGCGGTGGCAGGTTATCTTGGCCTCAACCCACCAGGCTTTGCCGCAGGTACGGTAGCATTGGCCTTCGGTCTTGCCGCATCATCCATCTTCCCGGCACTGATGATGGGTATCTTCAGTAAAGGCATCAACAAAGAAGGCGCAATCGCAGGTATGATTGCAGGTATCAGTATCACCCTATTCTACGTATTCCAACACAAAGGCATCCTATTCGTTGCTGATTGGACTTACCTAGAAAGCTGGGGTAGCAACTGGTTCCTAGGCATCGAACCAAACGCATTTGGTGCAATTGGCGCAGTGTTTAACTTCATCGTAGCGTTCGCAGTATCGAAAGTGACTGCAGAAACACCACAAGAAGTGAAAGACTTAGTTGAACACGTACGTGTTCCAGCAGGCGCTGGCGGTGCAGTAGACCACTAAAATATTCTACTCAAACCACAAAAGCCCCTACGGGGGCTTTTTTATTCGCTAAATTGAGTTAACTTAGCCCTTTAACGTTGTAGCAAGGATGCAAGATGTTCAAAAACAAGCACTTTCTAATCGCCTTACTGATCGCTCCGATCCTTTCTTTGATTGCCTACTTTGGTACCGACCTCGCACTCAGTGAAAAGCCTCACGCAGCCAAGGAAGGGGAAACCTATAAGCTCGCCGCCAAGTCTAATTGTCGGTATACCAGCGGCTTGTGTGACATGGAGAACGGTGAATTTAAAGTGCAGTTTCGTTCGGACAAGTTGACCGCCCAAGGATTGGACTTATCACTCAAATCTGCATTTCCGCTCGAGGGAGTTAAGCTGTCTATCGTCGCAGATAAAGAGAAAGCAGCCCAGCCATTGGATATGCAGGCGACTGATTCAACAGGCAAGTATTGGCAGATTTCTGTCGCTAAACCCGCCTCCGCCGAGAGCTGGCTCAGAGTGGCTATTCAGTCTGACGGCACCCTGTACTACGGTGAAACACAAACCGCGTTTGTCAAATACGAGACACTGTTTACGGAATAGAAGCGAGAAGCGAGAAGCGAGAAGCGAGAAGCGAGAAGCGAGAAGCGAGAAGCGAGAAGCGAGAAGCGAGAA
>JBCAXU010000015.1:0-45454 GCA_038533895.1 Pseudomonadota bacterium
CTGTTCAATCGAAAGTGAAGAACATCCTGTTCAGTATTTTAGAGACTTTATTTTCGATTGAACAGGCATCGCTCTGACAATTGGAGCAAATGTACAAGGTCGATATTGAGCCAAGAACTCGTACTTTTAACAAAGCCAGCATTAAGCGCGATATTTTAATTAAAAGTTAGAATTTGGAACTGGTTTCAATTTTATATGCAAAATAGAAAACTGCCGCACTATTTTATAAGTGCGGCAGGACATTCAGTTTCAACACGATTAGAGTATTAAAGCTACTTAGACTTAAAACGCGCCGTAAAATGACGCAGCACTGGGGGCTCATACTCAAAGGTAAGCCCTTTTAGCTCATGAGCACGTTCCTTAAGCGCAATGATCGCATCAGCGATATAGTCCATATGGTCATTGGTATAGACGCGTCTTGGGATAGTCAAACGCATCAATTCCAACTCCGACGCCTTCTGTTCGCCGGTTTGAGGATCGCGCCCTAACAGAAGTGAACCGATCTCAACGGCGCGAATCCCGGCTTCAAGGTAGAGCGCGTTACATAGCACTTGAGCTGGAAACTCATCCGCTGGGATATGAGGTAAGATTTTAGCTGCATCGACAAACACCGCATGTCCACCGGTTGGATACTGGATTGGGATGCCTCCCTCTCTCAATCGCTCACCCAGATACTCAACTTGGCTGATGCGGTAATGAAGAAAGTCTTCGTCAGCCCCTTCGTATAAACCTCTTGCCAGCGCTTCCATGTCTCGACCTGCCATACCGCCATAAGTGACAAATCCTTCCATTGGGACACAACGTGTTCTTACCGCTTGGAACAGCTCCTCATGGTCGCGAATACAACATAAGCCGCCAATGTTCACCATAGGATCTTTTTTGGCTGACATGGTTAGCATGTCACCGTACTGATACATCTCGCGGATGATTTCAAGAATCGACTTATCTTGATAACCCGCTTCACGCTGCTTAATGAAATAGGCGTTCTCACAGTAACGCGCAGAGTCAATGACCACTGGGATATCGTTTTTCACTGCGATTTCATACACCGCTCGCATGTTCGCCATCGACACTGGCTGTCCACCAGAGCTATTGCACGTCACTGTGGTAATGATCGCGCAAATATTCTCTGCGCCATACGCCTCAATCGTCGATTGCAACTTGTCTAAGTCAAAATTGCCTTTCCAGTCATAGGGGGTTGTGGTGTCAAAAGCATGCTTGTCCACCACATTAATTGCTTTCCCGCCATTGAGCTCGATATGTCCGGCTGTGGTGTCAAAGTGATAGTTTGAGATAAAGACCGGATCTTTGCCGCCGCGCACGGTTTTCATACGCTCAATCAGTGCAGGGAAAAGAATTTGCTCCGCACCGCGCCCCTGGTGGGCAGGTACCGTCAACTTATAACCAAAGAAATGTTCAACCGCCGCACACAGGTTGTAGTAGTTGCGACTGCCCGCGTAAGACTCATCGCCCATCATGATCCCCGCCCATTGGTTGTCGCTCATGGCTCCAGTGCCAGAGTCGGTCAATAGGTCGATGTAAACATCGTCACTACGAAGTAAAAATGGGTTTAAACCCGCTTCTTCAAGCGCCACCACTCGGTCGTCGTAAGTGGTCATCTTAATTGGTTCAACCATTTTAATGCGGAAAGGTTCAGGAATGCGTTTCATTGTTAATGTCCTATAAATACAGTGCTATTGCGCATTGAAAGCCGCGCAAAATTAAATCTTGAATAGAGTGATTTGGGCAGGTCGCCCATAGAGACGCAAAGCGCCTTAGACATTAACTAAGAGAAGACTCTTTATTAAGAAGGGAGAGGGTGTAATCAATGTTGTACCATGGCGACAACATTAAACAGCTGTCTAGCAGAGCTTTGCTGGCCATAGCGTTATCCTCCTGGTTCATTTTTCATCCTTTCATTACATGAGCCGAAACTATAGTAGATTTCCACTAGCCAATACTGTGAAACGTCACGCAAATTTAACATCCATCGTGTCGTCCTCAATGAAGGTTCACGATTAGTGATGAATTTAGCAAAGTTCTTACATTGAGCCATTGATATGCCGTGGAGAACTCGGCACTCTGTTGCACTACAGCAGCGTTGACTAGGAAATACTTAATGAAAACAAATAAAGCTCTAATGACCGCCATCGCGGCACTTAGCGTATGCGGTTACGCCTCTGCCGAGGTGACTATCGCTGTCCCCGACACTATTGATGTATTGGTGGTTAATGGCGCCAAACCTAACTTAAGTGGCGGTTTCTTTGATGCCAACAAAACCCTAACCCTTCCTGATGGCGAAAATCAGATTGTCTTCAGCTATCAGCCTTACTTTGACCAAGGAAAAGATCGCATCATTTTGCAAAGCCACCCACAAATCGCCACTTTTACCGCCAGCAAAAGTCAGCTTGAGTTTAACATGCCGACTTATCGAAACGCCGATCAAGCCTCTAAACAGATAGGAAGTCTTGAGTGGTCGCTCATTGATGAGCAAGGCATTAAAATCGATACGAAACAAGATCAGCTGATGAAAGACGGATTGCAAATTGGCCGTAACATCCAACTGGAGTTAGCTGAATACAATCGCAACGGTGGCAATGCTGCAGCATTGGCGCCGATCGTAGCGTCAAGTTCAGTCTCAGCCGTTTCTAAAAACACTCAAGAAGCCGTCGCTGACACCACCGCAGAAGAGATGCTGCATTTTTGGTATAACAAGGCCGACGCCAAAACCCAAGCGCGCTTCAAAGCCTACATAAACAGCAAGTAATGGCTCACTACATCGAGCCGTTGCACGCAAGCAATGGCTCGACGTTTATTTGCCCTGTAGAAATTCGGTAGCACTCCTCAGCATTCGCCACTAAACATGCGAACACCTCGGCGTCTAGCTTATCCTGCTCAACCAGTTCAGCGATAATGGCGATCGCTTTTTCCAGCGACAAACCAGCGCGATAGGGCCGAGATTGAGTCAAAGCTTGAAATACATCCATCACCGCAATCAGACGACTTGGTTCATCTAAATCCTTAGCGAGTAATCCTAGCGGATAACCAGACCCATCTAACCGCTCGTGATGATTCGCCGCCCAGTGAATGATTTTGCTATTGGCGAACATACTTTGCAGCACGTAACGCGAATCGGTGGCATGGCGTTTAATACAGGTATACTCTTCGTCAGTAAGCTTGCCCGGTTTGTGCAAGATCCGACTTGGCGTATTAAGCTTGCCGATATCATGGATAAGCCCCGCCAAGTAAAGCATGCGAGTGGTATGGGTGGAGTAGCCAAGTTGTACGCCCAAAAACTCAGCCAGTTGAGCAACGTGCAGAGAATGCTGATAGGTAAACGAGCTTTTGGCGTCAACAATCTTGCCGAACAGCTCCGCGACTTCTATTGACTCATCTAATCCAATTCTGACTGAAAAAAACGGTAAGTATGAGAAACCATCAGTGAGCGCCTCAATATAACGCGGCTCCATCGAGAACCAAAAGTCATCGCATTCAATCAACTCTAGCATCGCCGCTACTTGAGTAGTATCAAACATGATGCCTTGATTAGCCTGTAAATCAGCCGCAATATCGCGCTTGCATTGTGGAGTGAGGTTACCATAACTGTCTAAATCGGAGTTGGCTCTGAAAGAGTCAAGACGATCAGCGAGAAAGATCAAACTGGCAAACTGTTTATCTGATCGGCTGACACTGTTGAGCTCTGCCAGATCTCGCCACCAGGTATGATGATATAAGATGGGAGTCGCCATAGCAGCAAGAGGGCGACATGCTTTCAGCAGCTCGTAACCTTTAATGCAATGGACACTGGTATTATTGGGTACCAATTGTGATAAGAGGTCTTGGCGCTCTTTGAGCTCAGAGACCCCACAGTCGTGTATCAGTCCTAGCGCATAGGCAAACTGAGCCTTTTCGTCACTCCAGTTAAGCTTTTGAGCGCAGCGATATGCGATGTAAGCCACACGGTGACCGTGATATATTTCATCAATACCGACCGCATCTAGGGCATAAGCAATATCAAACAGCACACGACGCAAATCGACACTAATGTCTTCCTTGGGAAAAACCATTCTGACGTTTTCTAATTATTGATATTTATTATGCCGTACAGAGTAAACTAAAGTAGTAATTATAAACCATAACTTGTGAAAGGTTATTAACAGATCTGTGACTTAAACAACGTAATGGGTAATTTACGTGCTAGGCTATTTCGTCTGTTTGCACTGCACTATGCTAGCCATCACCAGATTTGTTTGCTACGTTGCATCGATTATCGAATGCAAAAGGTGGAATATGTTCAAGCGTCATGTTGATCAAGAGATAACCTTGGCTCTGATACAAGAGTCATTCGCTCCCTATTACAGCCAAATTGTCAGCGAACAAAACGACTACTTAGCCCAATGGCTTGCCTGGCCCACCCACTGCCATAGTGAACAGGATTTTCGTTTGTTTGCCCAGCGGATGTTGCATGAATATGCCGATGGAAAATCGATGACTTGCGCGATTTTTTATCAAGATACACTGGTTGGCAATTGCAGTTTTAACCGTATCAACCACGATACCTCGTGTGTTGAGATTGGCTATTGGTTGAGCCAACCCTATCAAGGCAAAGGCATCATGACTCGGGTGGTCAAGTCGCTTATCGACATCGCATTTAACGAGCTAGAGATGGAAAAAGTACAGCTCTCAGCGGCGGTTGACAACCAACCCAGTCGCGAAGTCGCTCTGCGGGTAGGCATGGTACTTGAGGGCATTATTAGCAACCAGGAAAAAGTCGGCGATCGGATTTTAGATCACGCGATCTACGGCATCAAAAAGGCCCAATAAGTCACTTGATTATCAGCACATTTTTCTGCGCTGACTCAACCATTTAGCGTAACATATGCTAGCATTGGCCAAATTTTCAATGAAGGACACGCGCCGTGCCTACCTTTGCCAAGTTCACTCTGATTGCTGTTGCTCTCGGTGCTGGCTTTTTTGCCAACGAGGTCATCCAATGGTTTCAAACTGCGAACAGTAAACCATCACCCGATCAATACTGTTTAGTGACTACAGCTGGTTGCCAAATAGATGGTGCAAAGGTCCAAGTAGACCGTGACACTAGCCAGCCGTTGGTTCCCACTCAAATGACCGTGACCTGGCCAGCGGCACAAAGCGAAAGTTTATTACTCACGTTAAAGGGACATGAAATGGAGATGGGCACATTGGTGTTCAAGCTCGAACGAAGTGCCTCTGGCGACTATTTGGGAGAAATCGTGCTCCCGGTTTGCACCTCTGATGCGATGACCTGGTATGGCGAGGTATCAGATGGAAGCCAATCACTAAAGACATCGATAAGGATGGAACGATGAACAAAACATGGCTATTCACGCTGGCGATCGCATTCGTATTCGGCCTTGGGCTCAACCATTTTCTGTCAAGCCCGTCGGTAACCTCTTCGTCCATTGACAGCAGTGAAGTGACGCTATTTGGTGAAGACAACAAGCCGGTTGCCCTGTTTGATACTCAAGACCCGCGTATCCGTGTCGTCTATTTTGGGTTTACGCGCTGCCCTGATGTGTGCCCCACCTCACTGGCAATGCTGGCAGGAGCGCTCAACCAAGTCGACGAGCAAACTCAACAGCAGTTTCGGCCGATTTTCATCTCTCTCGACCCAGAGCGCGATGCCGCCGCTGACGCCCATCAATATGCACAATATTTTCACCCAATGATCGAAGGTCTATCGGCACCACTTGAGGTTACCACACCGCTCGCGCACCAATATGGCGTGATTTTCAGAAAAACCCAGCTAGAGAACTCGCAATTAGAGTACACCTTAGATCACAGCTCCTATTTTTATTTCCTCAAACCAGATGGCACGCTCATCACAAAAGTGCCACATACGCTGACGCCAGCTCCGTTGGTCGACGCGTTTAACACACTCACTTCAAAAGGATAGTGATAATGAAATTGAAAGCCCTGCTTTTGGCAACGCTGATGCTTAGCCCACTTGCCTATGCGAAAACCGATATTATGACGCATCACCCCTATGCTCGTGCTACCCCACCGAATGCACCGACCAGCGCGGTTTTCCTTGAGGTCATGAACCGTGGCGACAATGACAGATACATTGTCTCTGCCACCACTCCAGCTGCAGCTAAAGTCGAGCTCCACGATGTGATTAAAGATGGCGATGTCATGAAAATGCGTCAGGTCGAACGCATTCAAGTTCCTGCAAAAGGGAAGGCGGTATTAAAGCCGGGCAGCCTACACATTATGTTGTTTGAACTGCAGCAGCCGTTTGTTGAGGGCGAGCAGATAGACATTCAAATAACCTTTGCCGACGGCGAGCAGCAAACCTTCAGCGCGCCGATCAAAAAAGTGATGAGTGGAATGAAACATCACTAATACAAAATAAGGTGAGCAAGCTCTCACCTTATTTGCTAATATTAGCCGCGAAAATAAACCACCCTTTAGGAGGACATGATGATTGTATTACGTACCCACCCGGCAAAGCAGAGTGAAGAGATTTAAACCAGAGAATCCTGTCTCCTCCCTTTCTCCTGCCCGGTGTAAACTCAACCGGGGTCTTTGACCCTAGCTAAACAATATCTGCAGTTTACTGCAAGCTTGGGGCATCTATGAATACCACAGCATCTGCATCCCTGTCTTTATCGACATTGGGTTGGAACAATTTATTTCAACAACAACTGACACTCGACGACCTAAGCGGCGAGGCCGTGATCGCACGTATCACTGAACATCACCGTAACGGATACAAACTGCTCAGCGAAGCCGGTGAGTTGAGTCTCGCCATGCATCATGCGCTACCCGCGATGACGGTTGGCGATTGGGTGATACTCAATCAACAACAGCAATTTCTGCGACTGCTTGAACGTCAATCTCTGTTTCATCGCAAGGCAGCAGGTACCAAGGTGTACGATCAGTTGATCGCCGCCAATGTATCGACCTTGTTTATCGTCTGTTCACTCAACGATGACTTTAACCTCAGCCGAATTGAGCGCTACCTAGCGATCGCTCATGAAGCAGACGTTGAACCCGTGGTGGTGCTGACCAAAGCCGATCTATGCCAAGATGAAGCGGAAAAACGTGCGCAAGTACAACAGCTCGACTCAATGTTGCTGATCGAGAGCGTTAACGCCTTGGACAGTGGGCAATGTCAGCGCCTATTGCCTTGGTGTCAGACTGGTAAAACAGTCGCCTTTATGGGTTCTTCAGGGGTGGGGAAATCCACCTTAGTGAATAGCTTACTGGGTGAGTCGATCCAGCAAACGAGTGGCATTCGCGAGGATGACAGCAAAGGGCGCCACACTACAACGGGTCGTTCAATGCACTTTATGCCAAGTGGCGGGGTGTTGATTGACACACCGGGAATGCGCGAATTGCAATTGGTCGATTGTGCCGATGGCGTCGCAGAGACATTTTCTGATGTCGAATCACTGGCAATGCAGTGCCGTTTTTCTGATTGTCAGCATCAAAATGAACCTGGCTGCCGAATCAGACTCGCATTAGAGACCGGAGAGCTTGACCCTAGACGCGTCAATAACTACACCAAGCTGCTTCGAGAGCAGCAACGCAATAGCGCAACACTTGCAGAGCAACGCGCATCGTATAAAAAGCAGACCAAGTACTACAAGAAAGTACAAAGCGAAAGTCGTCGCTTCAAACATAATAGCGACAACTGAATTCAAAAGGGGCGAGAGCCCCTTTTTTTATTACCAATAAAACACAGATTTAAAACATAAAATTCACATAAAATCATAACCATTAATTATTCATGCTAATTTTCAATTAAATCTAGACACATTATTTCAAGTCGCTAGTATATCGACACAGTTCTCGATAACTGACATCACTATAAATCAATAAAACTATTCATTGCAGGGATAACTATGCAACACAACTCACTTATTGCACGCTTTGCTCGCGGCAATTTGGTTTTGCAGATCCTAGCCGGCATCATTCTTGGTGTAGGTCTAGCGACTGTCTCCCCAGATCACGCTCAAAGTGTAGGACTACTTGGAAGCCTGTTCGTTGGTGCGCTTAAAGCCGTAGCACCGATCTTAGTCTTTATTTTGGTGGCAGCGTCAATTGCCAACCAGAAAAAGAACCAGCATACCTATATGCGTCCAATCGTGGTTCTCTACCTTTTCGGTACCTTTACTGCAGCCCTAACCGCAGTGGTACTTAGCTTCCTATTTCCAACCACACTGACCCTGGTTTCTGGTGCTGAAGGGGCTACCCCTCCACAAGGTATCGCTGAAGTATTGAACACCTTGCTGTTCAAACTGGTCGACAACCCAGTCAATGCGCTCATGAGTGCCAACTACATCGGTATTCTTGCTTGGGCTATCGGTTTAGGCTTGGCGCTGCATCATGCTTCTGGCACAACCAAAGCAGTGTTTGAAGATTTAAGCCACGGCGTTTCACAAATCGTTCGTTTCATTATTCGCTTGGCGCCGTTTGGTATTTTCGGCTTAGTCGCTTCTACACTCGCAACGACAGGCTTCGAAGCGCTGGCTGGATACGCCCAGCTCCTAGTTGTGCTACTTAGCTCCATGCTTATCATCGCCTTAATCGTTAACCCAGTAATTGTTTATGTCAAAACCGGTGAAAACCCATACCCACTGGTGCTGCAATGTTTACGAGAAAGTGGTGTGACTGCCTTTTTCACTCGCTCAAGTGCGGCGAACATTCCAGTCAACATGGCATTGTGTGAAAAACTAAAGCTTGACGAAGATACCTATTCGGTGTCGATTCCACTAGGTGCGACCATCAACATGGCGGGGGCTGCTATCACCATTACCACTCTCACCCTAGCCGCGGTGCACACTATGGGTATTGAAGTCGACTGGCTGACAGCGTTGCTACTTAGCATTGTTGCAGCGGTATCGGCTTGTGGCGCGTCTGGTGTGGCCGGCGGTTCACTGCTTCTGATCCCGCTGGCGTGTGGTCTATTTGGTATTCCAAATGAGATTGCAATGCAAGTGGTCGCGGTTGGCTTTATTATCGGTGTTGTGCAAGACTCTGCGGAAACAGCGCTCAATAGTTCGACCGACGTTGTGTTTACAGCTGCAGTGTGCAAAGCAAAACACAAGCAACAGCAGTAACTGACTCCCCAAATAAAAGGCCTCGTCATTGACGAGGCCTTTTTGCATCAAGCTTTAGTGCTTATCAATAGGGGACTGAGAAAAGTCAAGGCGCTCTTCGTTTGGCTGAATATTAGGCTCCTCAGCTACCTCTTCAAGCAGTTCATCCATTACTTGAGCGGGAGGTACCTCTACCTCGGCGGGTTGCACTGGTTGACCTAATGCGTCGACATTGCTTATTCGACTGCTCTCATCAACCGGAATTTGTCGTTTATAGAGCCGGTTGAGCGCCTTGATGATCGAATGTTTACTTACCTTACGTTCACGAATCTTCTTAATGATAGGCTTAGCAAGACTCTGCAGACCAACAACCGTATCCACTCCGATGCTCAACGCCACTTGATCACGTAAATTGCGCGCCGGCTCATAACCCAGTTGCGCCGCTAAGAACAACCAAATATAAGCGATCGCATTGCCATTAGGACGATGATCCATCCAGGTTTCACCCGCGCGATACATCGCCTCTAAGTGACCTTTCTCCGCCGCTCGTTCAATCCAGTAACAACCGCGCTCAAAGTCAAGCGGCACCCCAACCCCTTTAACGTAATTCAAGCCCAGCTTCATCCGACCTTCATTGCTTTTCAGCTCGGCAGCTTCGCGATAGTATTCGCTAGACTTAGTGGGGTTTTTGTTGGGGTTGTTGGGGGCAATCCACCAGTCACCAAGAAAGATTTGCGCATCCACATAGTTTTGTTCGGCCGCCGACTCCATCGTTTCAATCGCCTTTGCGACATTCACTTCCGTGCCGTGACCATTGAACAGCGCCAGCGCCATCTGATACTTGTGCGGTAAACTCCCCTCCATAGCAGCAATAGCAGTTTGCCAAAACTTCGCTTGCTCCTTAAGCACCAAATCCTGTTTCATCTTGTTGCTCAGGCGCACCACACCGTACATACCAGTGACACTATCCAGTTTCGCCGCTTTGGTATACCAATAAAGTGACTCCTTGAGCCTGGCTCTTTCAGCCTCTTTCGCCAAATAGAGAATGGTCGGAATGTGTCCTTGTTCTGCTTTGTGGACTCGCTCTTCTTGTTCCTGTTTACGATTTTTTTCCAGTGCTTTACGAAACGCCAACTCGCGCTCCTTGCGTTCTTGCTCCAGGCGCTTCTTGCGCAGAGAGAGTGCTAGCATCCACATAAACATGCACAGCAGCAATAAACCGGTCGCTCCAATCGCGATCCCAATAATATTCATTCGATAGTCTTTTTCTTTCTGTTACTGATTTTAATATCGGCTGTTTACTCAAATGATTGAGCTTAGCCATCATACCTCATAACAAACCGACCACATACTTATATACCTCGGTCGTGCTCAATGCAGTTCACAAGCTTTCACAATTGAGTCTCCTTTTGCGAACAGCCTTATTTTCTCAGCAAAATTTTTTCGGAACATCTGGCTCAAACTACTACTATTTTAGTCAATCGTTGCGCTTTTTATCGACACCTAGCCGAGAACATGGATTAATTCTGGAAAAATTGACCAAAAACAATAGCGCAAGCTAGCAACTTATTTTATAATGCGAATTAATGTTTCAGAGCATCATAAAATCCAATACTAGGGGCAGAAAATGAGACTTATCCCATTAAACAAAGCCGCACAAGTCGGTAAGTGGGCAGCAGCACACATCGTAAAACGCATCAATGATTTTAAGCCGACCGCAGAGCGTCCTTTCGTATTAGGTCTGCCAACAGGTGGAACACCACTAGCGACATACAAAGCTTTGATTGAACTGCATCAAGCAGGCGAAGTGAGCTTCAAGCACGTGGTAACGTTTAATATGGATGAGTACATTGGCATTCCTGCCGATCACCCTGAGTCATACCGCTCATTTATGTACAACAACTTCTTCAATCACATCGATATCCAAGAAGAAAACATCAACTTGCTTAACGGCAACGCCGAAGACAACGAAGCGGAATGCAAGCGATACGAAGACAAAATTAAGTCTTACGGCAGAATCAACCTATTTATGGGCGGCGTAGGTAACGATGGTCACATCGCGTTTAATGAGCCAGCGTCTTCGCTCTCTTCACGCACTCGTATTAAAACGCTCACCGAAGATACCCGTATCGCCAACTCACGCTTTTTTGATGGCGATATCGAACAGGTACCTAAATACGCACTCACCATTGGTGTCGGTACGCTACTAGACTCAGAAGAAGTGATGATTCTGGTGACTGGCCACAACAAAGCGTTGGCGCTAGAAGCTGCGGTCGAAGGTAGCGTGAACCACTTATGGACAGTCTCTGCACTGCAACTGCATCCGAAAGCAGTTATCGTATGTGACGAGCCAGCTCAGCAAGAGCTTAAAGTAAAAACAGTAAAATACTTCAAAGAGTTAGAAGCGAAGAACATCGAAGGTTTCTAACCATCTAAGGCTGTTAACTAACAATTAAAAAATCCGAGCGCTCAGCTCGGATTTTTTATACCGCTAATCCGTATTTGATTAGCTTTCAGGAAACTCGCCTCGGTCCTGCTTATTGGCCTCAGCAACCCAATGCTCATTTGGATCATAGGCAGTATCGCAAAGATCAATCGAATAACCCATTTCAAGTACTTCTTTGATAGTGAGGTTGTCAGCCACTTGTGTGACCTCACCGCGTTCGTTACGTAGTTCCATATTCCCACCCTCGCAACATATTATTGCCTTCATTATCAGTATAACCAATAAACCACTATCCGTAGCACGAACAATCACCAATATAAAATAGCAACAAATAACGCAGCACCAATGATCTGTTCGTGGGGGGCAGGAGCATAGTTCAATGGTGCTGCGTTTGCTCACCTCAGTCAGCAATACAGAGTGTGCCATTGAACACGGAAGACAAAAACAGCTAATATTCAACAATCCATCTTCCTAATTTAGTCAAAATTTGCAGCCAATCAGCAAGTCAACGCGAAATTTCGGATAAAATAGGAAACAAAGCAGTATAAACCCTGCTTATTTTGAGAATATTTTATGTCAGACACCAATTTACTCCGCTACTACACTCGTATCGCAGATATCCAGGTCGGTAGCGACTTCAAAACCACCCTTCCAGATGTCGCGGATACCCTGTGTACCAGCCCACGTCACGCACGCAACTTATTGAACCAGATGCAGCAACTGGGATGGTTAAACTGGCAACCTAAATCTGGACGCAACCAACGCTCGACCTTACGCCTTCATCACCCAGTAGATGAGCTGAAACGGCAGTTGGCAAGCGACAGGATACTGCAAGGGCAGTATGAAAAAGCACTCGCTTTGCTCGATCATGACCAAGTCGCGTTTGGCCGCTTGTTACAAAGTACGTCTGGTGCCACCCTTCGAGAAGGTCTTTTGCATATTCAATTAACCTATAAGCGCCCATTTGAGCGTTTGGTGCCTCACCAGCTGCAACGTTCAAGTGAGCGTTATTTATTGCGTCAAATCTATTGCTGCCTTGTTTCCAGCCGCAGTGACGGGCAACTAGAGCCACAACTGGCGCACCATTGGCACTACGATGAAGATGCTCTTGAATGGTCTTTCTTTCTGCGACCCAGCTTAACGTTTCACGACAATAGTCCGATCACGGCTCAGTGCATTGTCGATCTGTTCAACAAATTGACTGAGCTTGACGACTACCGCAGCGAATTGAATCACCTAACCGAGGTATCATCTCCCAGTCCCAATAAAGTCGTGTTTACACTGAGCGAGCCCGACCAAGGATTTGGCGGTCTTATCTCGGGGGTGAAATATTCGATTCAACCGCCAAGCCAAACCGACCAGACAACCTCAATGTTGGTTATTGGCTCCGGACCATTTGAGGTCATCGAACACTCCGATGCAAAACTGTGTCTCAAAGCATTTGACCGCTACTACGCTTGTCGGGCGTTGACAGACCAAGTGACCATTTGGCACCTTGATGAAAACGAGTTGCAAGATAGACAGATTGAAACCAACCAGCCAGAAGCGACAGTGCACAAGCAGTGTAACTACTATGTCTCTCATGCCGTCAGTAAAAAAACCGAGCGAGACGTCAAACAGAGCCGCACCGAAGACGGTTGTCTATTTGTGGTGTTTAACCAATGTGGTGACACTGTTCTCAGTGACCAACAGCGGCGTTTTCTTTCTACCTACATCACGCCGCAGAAAGTATTCGACTATCTTGACCAAACTGGCCTGTTATTTGGTTGTGAGTTAGCGAGCAACCTGCTTCCGATGTGGCATAAAATCACTCGACCAGCAATGCCTGCGACCGAGCTGCCCCAAAAAATAGATATTGCCATCTATGATTACAGCTCTCTAAGAAGTTGCGCGCTCGCTGTTAAACATTTGCTCGAACAACTCGGGGTTGAGGTCACCATCAACAGCTACAGTTATCGCCAGCTGACAGCACTGTCTATTTCGGGACAACTGTCTGAGTCGATAATCATTACCAACATCAATTTGGACGACAATCGCCACGCATCGGCATTCAACAGTCTGTACCACAACCCTATTATTCAGCGCTGTATTGGAGAATCATCGAAACAGTGGCTAATGGAACACCTGACACAGCTGCGCTCCCAAACTCCGTTACCAGATTATCTCGACGCACTCGAGCCGATCGCGTCTGCTTTGATCAACCAATTTTGGTTGTCGCCGTTATTTCACCACCGTCAAACCCTGCGCTTTCAAGGTGTACTCAAAGATGTGGCACTGACCAATTGGGGTTGGCCTGACATCAAAAATGTGTGGTCGACTCGTTGAGCAGAATCGATACTGTAGCATCTTGCAGCAACTAACGATTAGTGCACGAATTTTCGTGCACTAACATAAGCTTTATTGGTAATTGACCAAATTTATAATATTATCACTGAGATTTTGCGCTTTTTCGCGCGTATATAATGAAGTTGTGCATAATTTATGCTCACCACAAACACACTCATTATTTGAACTCTAAATATTGGTTCGTTATTTTTATAAAGTATTCATTAAAAAGGAAATTACAATGAAACTAAAAACAGCTGCATTACTCGTCCTTTCTTCAGCCGCTCTCCAAGCTCAAGCTGAAGAGTGCGGCAAAGTGACTATCGCTGACATGAACTGGAACTCAGCCAGCGTTATCGCTAATGTTGATCGCTTTATCTTGGAACATGGTTACGGTTGTGATGCCGAGCTTATCCCTGGTGATACTATGCCTACCGGCACCTCAATGATCGAGAAAGGCCAACCAGATGTTGCACCTGAGCTCTGGAGTAATGCGCTTAAAGATGCGCTCGATAAAGGGGTAGAAGAGAAGCGTCTACGCTATGCAGGAAAATCATTGGTTGATGGTGGTGAAGAGGGTTTTTGGGTGCCTGCCTATTTGGTTGAACAGTACCCAGAAATTGCCACTATTGAAGGGGTCAAAAAACACGCTAAGCTGTTTGAGCATCCAGAAGACCCAGACCAATCGGCTTTCTATAGCTGTCCAGCCGGATGGAACTGTCAAATCAGTGCCGGTAACTTATTTCGCGCGCTTGGACTCGAAGAGTCGGGCTTTACCATTGTCGATCCGGGTTCAAGTGCGGGTCTATCCGGTGCCATCGCAAAATCGTACGAACGTAAAGAAGCGTGGTTCGGTTACTACTGGGCGCCTACGGCTGTGTTAGGTAAATACGAAATGGTCAAAGTGGACTTCGGCAGCGGCGTCAACCTAGATGAGTTTGTCGGCTGTACCACCCAAGAAGAATGTGCCGATCCTAAACCTACCATGTATCCGCCTTCACCTGTACACACCATCACCACCGAAGAGTTTGCTAGCCGTGCACCACAAGCTTATCAGTACTTCACCAAACGCGGCTTCACCAATGCTGGCATGAACCAATTATTGGCTTGGATGGAAGACAATCAGGCCGATGGCGAAGAAGCGATGTTCTACTTCTTAGAACAGTACCCACAAATCTGGCAGCAATGGGTGCCACAAGACGTAGCAGAAAAAATTCAACAAGCACTCTAACCCCTACCACTTTCAACAACTTTTAGCTTTATCTTGGCGGTACTCCCCCATCTACACGGTGGGGGAGAATAAAAGGAATTTTAAAGATGTCTAATGACAGTTGGTTCAACAGCTTTCCAGAGATGGAACGCTCGGATCTGAGAGAGATCCGTAAAACACTCGATGGTGCCTACCGGGAGTTTTCTCGTGAATATGGTGAAATGATTGAGTCTTTCTTTGACCCCTTACTCTCTTTTCTCATTTGGTTTGAAAAACTGCTAATTTCGACACCTTGGATGGTCATCCTCGCTGTGTGTACGGGTTTAGTCTATGCGGCGAGCCGCTCATGGAAATTAGCCTTAGGCTGTTTTGTCTCACTGATTTTTATCGGTTACTTTGGGATGTGGGAAGACACGATGCGCACGTTAAGCATCATTACCGTCTGTACCTTGCTGTCGATAGTGCTCGGCATTCCAATTGGTATTGCAATGGCACGCTCTAATCGCGTCCAGTCGGTGGTGACGCCAATGCTTGACGTGATGCAAACCATGCCAGCCTTTGTCTACTTGATCCCTGTCGTGATGCTACTTGGGATTGGTAAGATTCCGGGCCTGATTGCGGTGGTCATTTACGCTATACCGCCCGTTATTCGCCTGACCAATCTCGGGATTCGTTTGGTCGACAAAGAAGTCCTCGAGGCGTCAACAGCATTCGGTGCCAGCGCCAAACAGAGGCTGTTCGGCGTGCAACTGCCGCTGGCGATGCCAACCATCATGGCAGGCATTAACCAAACCATCATGATGGCACTTTCTATGGTGGTCATCGCATCAATGATTGGTGTCAAAGGGTTAGGTCAGCCGGTATTGAAATCGATCACTAACCAGTACTTTACCCTTGGTCTTCTCAACGGCTTTGCCATCGTCGCGCTGGCGATTTTGTTTGACCGCGCCTCACAAGCTTATGCCAAACGCACGCAAGCTCACCTAGGAGACCTAAAACATGACTAAACCACTTATTGAAATCAGTGGCTTGTACAAGGTCTTTGGTCCTAAGCCACAAGCGGTGATGCCGCGCGTTCGCGATGGTGAAAGTAAAGATCAAGTGCTGGCCGAAACCGGGCATACCGTCGGTTTAAAAGAGATCAACCTGAGTATCAAACAGGGCGAGATTTTCGTGATTATGGGGCTATCAGGCTCGGGGAAATCGACCCTAATTCGTCACTTCAACCGCCTTATTGACCCCACCGAAGGCAAAATCTTGGTTGAAGGCAGCGATATCATGCAGCTTAACCAAAAAGAGCTCGAAGAGTTTCGTCGCCACAAGATGTCGATGGTCTTCCAGCGCTTTGGGTTGTTGCCACATCGCACAGTGGTCGATAACGTGGCCTACGGCTTGGAAATTCAAGGTATTGAAAAAGCCAAACGACTCGATAAAGCGAATCAGTGGCTAGATACCGTTGGGCTGAAAGGCTATGAAAACCAATACCCCTCTCAACTTTCTGGTGGTCAGCAGCAGCGAGTCGGCCTAGCGCGAGCATTGTGTACTGACGCTGAGATCTTACTCATGGATGAGGCGTTTTCGGCGCTTGACCCTTTGATCCGCAGTGAAATGCAAGAGAAACTGCATAAAACCATCGTATTCATCACTCACGATCTCGACGAAGCGTTGCGATTGGGTGACCGGATTGCAATACTCAAAGACGGTGAATTGGTTCAGCAAGGCACACCCGATGAAATCTTGCTCAACCCAGCTGACGACTACGTCGAAGCCTTTGTCAAAGACGTCAATCGCGCTCGAGCATTAACCGTCGAAACGGTGATGAATCCACCAGCCTCGCGCATCACCGCCACCACTTTGCAAGAAGCCTTAGCGCAAATGAAAGGGATCAAGCAAGATTATGCGTACCACGTGACCGAAGATGGCTATCAAGGGGTGCTGACCAAAGAAGGGTTGCTTGATGCGACCAAAGAGGTCACCAGTAGCGATACCATCGATCAGCAACACTATGAGCAAGTGCCTTCAGTATCACCTGATGCGGTCATCGAAGAGGTGCTGGTTGAAACCATGTCGTGCGACTACTCTCTGCCAGTGGTCGACGAAGAAGGTAACCTGCAAGGTGAGCTTGAACGTAGCGCGGTCGCAGAGATTTTTGCCGACTCTAGTGAGGAGAAAAGCGAATCAGACTCTGATCAGGCGAAACCTAGCGTAGATAAAACGGGTTAATACTGAGCTCCAAAAGCAACGGGCCCTTATTTTTGTAAGAGCCCGTTATCTATATTTTAGTCTTGAATCCACTCTAACTGTTTAAGCAATAATCCCGGTTTAACGAAGTCGAGATCGAGGTGATAAATTCCAGGCTCGAGTCGTACTTTCAAACCCTCCACTCGCACCACCTTGCCTTCGGTACCGTTGGTAGGCAGCGTTTGGCTAAACTCTCCGTTAAGCCACAAACTGCACGCCGATTGCGCTAGCGAATCGCGATCATAGCTCAGGTCAGCAAAGCATTGATACACACCGGCCTGCTCAACGCTAAACGTCAGTCGAGTATTGGTTTTACTCTCTATTTGCAATGGCTGTGAAAGCGCCAACGCATCGGTTGCACTTTGAGCAATAGCTGCAAAGGATTTGATCGGCTCATAAGGCACCAGTGGTCGTTCCATAGCTGGTGTGTTTAATATGAAACGGCAAATATTGATTGCACAGCGCTGCAGTTCTCCAAGCTGCAAAGTGCCGTTTTCTAACGCCTCTAGCGTATCGTCACCCATCGCATTGGCTTTAGCGCCATCATTTTCCACCACCATATATAGATCGTTTTGCGATCGAATCATAAATGAGGTAAAGGTTTTCGCCTCTTTTCCTGCTTCAATCGGGTCGTTCATCTTGGCCCACCAGTCCGTCATAACAATCCCCTGATAACCCCACTCCTGACGCAAAATCGTGGTATTGAGGTCAAAGTTGGACGCGGCCCAATGTCCATTCACAGGATTGTAAGCGGTCATGATGGTAGTGGCGCCCCCCTCTTTAACGGCCATTTCAAAAGCCTTAATGTGAACTTCACGAAGGGCGCGTTGCGACATAACACTGTCGACATCGACACGGGCAGTCTCTTGGTCATTGGCCGCGTAGTGCTTGATGGTTCCACTCACTCCAGCCTCTTTCAACCCTGAGGTTTGCGCTGCCGCCATAATACCTGTCATCAATGGGTCTTCGGAAAAGTACTCGAAGTTGCGACCATTTAATGGGTGGCGATGAACATTAATGCCTGGTCCAAGTAGGGTATCAATCTGATTTGCCTTGAGCTCTTGACCAACTAAGTTAAACAGCTTGCGGTTTAAGGCGCGATTCCATGTACAACCGAGCAGGGTACCAATCGGCACTTGGGTTGCTTTGTGTCCACTGTCCATACGAATCCCAGAGGGACCATCAGCAGCAGCGACTACCGGAATCCCAAACTCAAACAGCTCATCACTAACACCACCAAACGCGGCCGCTGTGCCGGGGGTGACTTTCGGGCTACACATCCCCTCGCCGCGAACTAGGGTTGCCAACTGAGACGGATTGAGCTGTGCGACAAACTGCTCCAAGGTGGCTTTTTGCTGCTTAACGTGTTGCAGCTTGATTCCTTGATCACCGGTCAACGCTAGGGTTTCGGGCATCGCCGCTTGAATTCTCTGTGCCATATCGACACTGCGCTGCGGTACAGGCTCGTAGCGAATCGTGTACTGATTTTCTGTTACCACGGGTTTAATACGTTCAAATGCGCGCACTGGCGCCCCCGCTTCAGTGAGCTGCTCAATCACAAAGGTTTGCACCACATTCCATTTGGCATCAATCGGCTGCGCTTCACGGACACTGGCACCCAAATAGAACTGATAGTCACCCTGCTCAATCACATAGCAATCTTTGAAACCGCTAACACCGCTGTCGTCAAATGAGGCGAGACGATCAGTGCTCACCTCAATGGTCAGCACTTGCGATTCGCCAGGATGTAAACGCTGCGTCTTATTAAAACCGACCAATACTCGGGCAGGCTTACCGAGTGCACCTTGTGGAGCCGCAAGGTACAGCTGCACCACTTCTTTGCCAGCATAGGTATCACCAATGTTGGTCACTTTCACTTTGAACATCAGCACAGTATCACGCCCCTGGCCAGAGACAGTAAAATCGATAAGCTCTCGCGAAAAATCGGTATAGCTTAAACCATAGCCAAAGGGAAACTGTACTGCCTCCGGGGCGAAAGTTTCAAAATATCGGTAACCGACGTAGATATCTTCTGCGTACAGATTGACATCTTTGCGACCGAAGTTTGCTGATGATGGGTAATCTTCAAGGCGATAAGCAATGGTATCGGTGAGACGACCGCTTGGTGCATGCGTTCCTGCGAGAATATCCGCCAGAGCATGGCCGCCTTCCATTCCTGCCGCCCAACTGTATAGCACTGCTTTGATACTCTCTTTGTGCGCTAAAGTGTTGAGCCAAGACATATCCATGATGTTGGTAACATTCATGACCACAATCACAGACGCAAAGTGCTTGCTCACCTGGTTTAGCATTTCTAGCTCAGTCTCTGTGAGTCGGTAGCTACCCGGGGCATCGGCGTTGTCTTGGTCTTCACCCGCAGTGCGGCCGATAAACACAATCGCCTTGTCTGACTTTAATGCCGCTTGTTGCGCGAGTTCTTGAGTGACCGGCATCTCTTGTTGAAACCAAGGCTCTGCCGCCCAGCCGCCGCCGCCATCATCGAATGGATGGCGTTCAATCCAATGTTGATAAACATCGACCAACTCTTGGTTTAGGCTGATTGCACTGTGCTCAGAGAGTCCCTGCAGCGCGCTAACAGAGTAAGGCACGTTCACGGCCCCACCCGATCCGGTCCCACTACGGTAAGTATCGATTTGACAGCGACCAAACAGCGACACGGTTTCATGGGCGCGCAGGGGTAAAGTGGCGTCTTCGTTTTTCAGTAGCACGATTCCCTCAGTTGCCGCTTGACGGCTGACCGGGGCCAGATTTCGCTGTGCTTGGGTAATCAGATCATTGTTCATCGTTTTACTCTACTCGTCATATCTCGGGTAACCTATTGCGCCTACCAGCGCGATGTGGCCATAAACCAATACGTTTTTACATGTAATCATAGTATGCTGGCGATAAGCGTAATTCTACGAATAAAGCGACACAAAAAAGGAAAATAACGACATGACACCGCGCTATCGACTGCGATCACATCAACGATACCAACACTTAAATTTTGCGTTTGTCGACGGGGACCATCGAACCGACTTTGCGATGCATAAGCATGACTTTTCCGAGCTATTTTTAGTGCTTGAAGGCGAAGGCAAGCACTTGGTTTCTGAGTACGAATACCCTCTCTGCGCGGGAGATATTTTTGTCATCAATGGCGACACCGAGCACGGTTTTAAAGATGTACGTAACCTCAAGCTTATCAACTTAATGTTTGATGATTCCGCCCCTTTTTTTGAACTGCCATCGATGCGCGCTCTTTCGGGTTATCAAGCACTGTTTAAGATTGAACCCATTGCTCGGCAAACCAGTGACTACGGTGCCAAGTTGACGCTAGACCGCCAGCAACTGCACGTCACTGCCCAATTACTTGAACAAATTAGACAGGAGTACCAACAAGCCGAGCCTGGCTTTGAGATTGTTATTAGCAGTTTGATGCAACAATTGGTGGTTAACTTGTCGCGTATCTACCAACGCCATCAACTCGACGCTCCTCAAACAACCTTTGCCCTGAGTCGCGCTTTGGTATTTCTAGAACAGCACTTTACCTCCAGTGATATCGACATCGATCAAATCGCCAACGCCGCGTTCGTTAGCCCGCGCCAACTGCAGCGCCTTTTCCGCCAATATTTTGAGTGCTCACCTATTCAATATCTTCGTTCGCTGCAACTCAATTATGCGGCCAAACTGATCGCTGATGAGAAAGTTACCTCAGTGCAAGAGATTGCAGAGCGCAGTGGCTTTAGTGATAGCAACTATTTTTCTAAGTGCTACAAACAGCATTTTGCCCAAACACCGCGTGATGACATAAAAAAAGCCGCTCAGTGAGCGGCTAAAGCGATATCTAGGAGCAAGTCCTGTATCAGAGATGAAGCAGTCACTTAGCTAGCGTGACTAATAAATGGATAATAATGAAAAGGACGGTGTGCCACTTAACTCGGCACACCTAAGATGTTAATCGTCTGCGTCGATTACCACCACATATCCGCTTGGATACCAACGATTAAATCGCTATCTCCATTGTTAGTACCTGCATCAGATAAGTAGGTTGCTAGGAATCGAATTTCTGGAGCAGGTCCCATGCCAGTATTGACGACAATCGTCGGTGCCAAAGTTGCTTTAGCAACATTTGAGCTTGATTTATCACCGTTAATATCTTCAATGTGATTGTATTGATAACCGAACTCTGTCGCGATAAAGAAGCTTTCTGATACATTGTATGAAGGGCGAACCATGGCAGATACCCAATAGTCACTTCCACCATCATCATAGTCATTATACTGAGCTTGTAATGATGTAAAGTAGTTCATTTTGCTTTCTTCAGGGAAGAAACCACCCCAGGTGAGAAAACGTGCTGAATTGTCGCCATCTTTAACCTGAGTTAAAAAACTCTGCCCTTGACCTCGAGGTGTACCCGGTTTGTAGGCATTGTACTCGTTCATTGTACCACCAAGTAGCTGACCCGAACCCAAACCTGTGCCAAACTGGCCAATAACTTTTGAGAAGCCGTTTCCAGGAAGTCCCCAGAGGCTATCCAAATGATAAATACCTGTGATCTCGAATCCTGTTTCCGCAAAGTCTTCAACAACTGTACCGTTAATGTTGTTGAAGTTGTCTGGGAGATACTTACCCATGGTATGCAACTCAAACTTGCCAAAGTTCACGCCCACATGAATGGCATGCATTGTATTGTTTGTATTATCACCCCACCGCCCTGCGTCATTGTCACTTTTGTCACTAGCAATGTATGCAAAATCCCACTTATTGCCGCCTAGTTCAATACCTTCAACACCTACACCAGTACCCGACATATCAGTGTAGAAAAAATCTGTCATAAAGATGTAGTTGTCTTTGCCGTAAAAGCGCTTACCACCCCACACAGTGCCAGTTTCAGTCACACCATCAAACTCAACAAACGTTTCCATGATTCCGATATCACTGGAGTTTACGTTTGTTCCAAGTTGGTTGTTCGCAGTATTGTGGTTGTCAGCTCCTGCGCGAGTCTTAATTCGAATCGCTTTACCATTGTCTAAAGTAAAGTTTTTCTGTAGAGCCAATTCATAATAATTATCCGATTCAATACCTAATCGACCTAAGGTCTCTTTAGTCGCAGGAAATTTTGCCCGTTTTAGATCGTCCTCTACACTGAATAACGCACCAGCACGAAAATAGCCGTGAAATTCAAATCCATCGGTAGTTTCCGCGAATACAGTTGGTGCAGTCGCCATAGCTGTGACTGCACTTAGGCAGGCAAGAGTAAGCTTAGAAAGTTTCATAATAACTCCATGTTCTTGTTTTGTTTCACGCCGAAAGAAAGCGCTTTCTTGTATTTTTAAAAAATTAAGCCAGTACCCTCGATAAAGCAGAGACTCATAGAGCTTCCCCCACTGCTTGACCTAAGCAATTGCAAAATTGTTGGCTTGAGAGAAATACTAGAGGGAAGATCCCCCTACAAACAGTGATCAAAATAACAAAGAAAGCGCTTTCAAATTGAGTTTGATCACAACAAGGAAAGGGAACTGCCATGGTTAACTGCACAAAAAAAGGCCCACAGTCAAGACTGTGAGCCTGTTCAAAGTAAAGGTCTACTATGGGGCGACAAAGCGAATATTCGCCAGCTCAATAGCCAAATTTTCACCGCCTAAGCCTTCTAGCACAAAGGGATTGATAACATTACCAATCGCAAATCGGCTACCGGGTGAATAACGGTTGTCGGCAGCCACAAAATCACTTACCGCAATCGAATAGGTGTGCCACTGCCCATCGGCCAGTAAGCCCTTTTCTGTCTGTGCAAGCGCGATATCACTGACATTGGGCCAGCCACTGTCTATCTTGATCAACACATCGCTGTTGGTTCCGAGATCGTTGAGCTTAAGATCAAACCTTAGTTGCCAATCCGCGTAATCACTCATGTCTATCGGTTGGGCAGCGCTAAAATAGAGGTTACCAGCCCCAACAAACTCAGCCGCTACCACGCCATCAGTGATTTGACGACTGTCTTCTGCATCAGGGTTATAGCCATCAAGCATCAATCCAGGCCCTACCTCATTACCCAACACAGTAAACGGCTTGGTGAATAGAATGTGGTTGACCTTAAAACTCAAGCTGCTGTTGTTGACAGGCTCAAAGACGATAGGATTGACTACGGAACCAATATTGAAGCCATTGACCCCTTGTTGGATGAACTCATCAACGGCAAAACGATACCGCTGCCACTCATCAGTTATAGGTAGTTTATCAAAGGGAATAGAGAGTGCAGCCAACGCAGGGTAGCCGCTGTCGATTTTCACCGCTATTTCACTGGCGCTCCCCGCTTGATAGCTCAAATCAAAGCTCAGTTCACCCCCTGAAAACTCATTCATATCCAGCGGATCGCCCAGCGTTTCAATATAGGCATTGCCATTATCAACAATAGTGATAGCAATGGCATCTTGTTCTATGGATCTTGAATCATTTGCACCATCGTCCCAACCATTGAGATTAAAGCCATGCAACAGCTCTCCATTGCCAAATAACCCCAAGCGCTGCTGAGAGAGATCGATGTCCGACGGGAAATCAGGTTCGCTGACACCCTCATTGTGCACAGCATTTTGCGATACGTTAGAAGCGCACCCTTTGCCTGTTTCTGGATCGAGTGGGCAGCGGTACACACGCACATAATCAATCAGCATTTCCGCTTGCTCGATACTCGGGTCAATCCCCCCTTCGTTGACTGCGGTTGGCCAACTGCCACCCATCGCCAAGTTTAAGATCAGATGAAACTTTTGGTTGTACGGCGCGTCACCCTCCCCACTCATCCAATTACCTTCAGAGTCTTGATAGTGGCTCCACCATCCAGCTTCGGTTTGGGTCGCGTAATGCACATCATCGACGTACCAACGAATTTCACCTTGTTCCCACTCAATGGCATAGGTATGAAAAGCGTCGGCAGGGTTAATGTCTGGTCGCGCAAAACTATACGCCTCACCTGAGTGAACATTATTCGGCCATGCTTTGCCATAGTGCAGAGTACCATGCACACGATTTTCAACCTTTGTTACCCCATCGTCTTGATAGGTCGTCCCTAGGTTTACCGCTTCCATAATGTCAATTTCCCCCGACGCCGCCCAGCCGCCGTAGACCCAATCAGTGGGTAACATCCAGATGGCAGGCCAAGTACCTTGGCCTTTAGGCAGTTTTGCGCGTACTTCAAATCGACCATATTTCCAATCGCCTTTGTTCATTGTTCTTAAACGAGCAGAGGAATAAGGCAAGGTCGTGGTCGTTTCACCATACCCATCACTGCCCTCTACGCTATCTGGACCAGTGGTCGACTCCTTGATTAATCGAATCACCAGCTTACCGTTTTTAATGAATGCGTTGGCCTTATTGTCTACATAGCATTGCTGCTCTGCATTGCCCCCACCCCAACAATTGACTTCATGACTCCATTTACTGGTATCAATTTCGTGACCTTTAAACTCATCACTCCAAACCAGTTCCCATTGAGATTGATTGCAACCACTAAGTAGTAATGCACTTGCGCCAATCAAAATGAGTTTGCTGCTGTTTTTCACACTTATTCTCCTTGAGATAGTTAAGAAATCGCTTTCTTTAATTTATGTTGACACGAGAAAACTCGACCAAGTAGACAAACAAGCGTGAAAACCAAAAAAGACCACCACTTCCTCATAAACAACTAAAAAAGAACAAATAATTCTCATGCATGTGTCTCAATCAAAGACTATTGCCATCTGGCGTTCATTTATGTGATCATGACCACTGGGAAAGCGCTTTCTTAAGTGTGAGTTCACACTTATGCGTTTAAACTGCACCTGATGTAACAAAACTTCAGATAGAATCAACGGACGTGGTCACCTAAAACACCTCAATACAAGGGCCACACTTTTGTAGAACGGATAAGGTACATCCCAGTGATAACGATTAAAGAAGTGTCAGAGTTGGCAAAGGTTTCTCAGTCAACGGTTTCTCGAGCACTTAACGGCCACCCTACGGTGAAAGAGGCCAATCGTAAAAAAGTCTTCGATGCCATCGAACAGCTCGGTTATAAGCCGAATGCGTTTGCTCAAGCCCTCGCCTCTAGCCGGTCAAATAGCATTGGTATGCTCGTCGGCTCCCTCGATGGCCCTTTCTATGGCCCATTGATGCATTTTGCAGAAAATACGGTCCGTAAAAGGAACAATCACTTAATTGTCACTAGCGGCCAAGAGTCTTATGAAAAAGAGCAAGATTCGATTCATTTTCTGCGCTCTAAACAAGTCGATGGGTTAATCATCCACTCTGACAAACTCTCTGACGATGAACTGATCGAAGTGGTCGAGCAAAATAGCGCAACCATTATCCTTAACCGCTATATTCCTGAAGTCGCTGATCACTGTATCTACATTGATAATGAACTCGGTGGCTACCTAGCGACCAAGCATCTACTGGAGCAAGGTCACCAGCGTGTCGCCTGTATTACCGGTCAGTTAAGTAAGGGAGATAGTCGCGATCGCCTGCAAGGTTATCGCAACGCTTTGACCGAGTATGGCATTGACTACGACGCCAATCTGGTGATTGAAGGTCGCTTTGACCACGACGGTAATCATGATAAAGCGCGACGCTTACTCGACCGAGCTCCAGATATTAGTGCGATTTTCTGTCAAAACGACAATATCGCGCTCGCCGTCTATGACATCGCGGTTGAAAGGCATATTGAAATTGGCAAGGAGTTGTCGGTTGTTGGTTTCGATAACGACAGTCATAGCCAACACATTCGTCCAAGGCTGACCACGGTCAACTTCCCTGTTAGAGAAATGGGCACAGAAGCTGCGCAAGCCGTACTATCACTAGTACACAAGCAACCCCCAAACATCAACCACCGACTCAATCCTGAGCTGGTGGTTCGCGATTCGGTTTGCCGAATCTAAACAGCAAAAAAGGTGCTCATCTCGAGCACCTTGAAATCGGTTCCACTTAATTTGACGCCTGCTTAATTTTACTGCTGATAGTGCTCTGGCAACAACGGATTTTCCAGCGCGATCGTCTCTCGACTCTCTAAGTCTACTTGTTTTAGCACTTGCCCAAAATGCGCATTAAACAGCGCGTCAAACTCACCATTGGCCATGATCTCGCGTAGCCCTTCTACCAATGCATCTGCCAGCGCCTGTTGCGATGGGCTGACGTAAAACACCACTGGGAACGGATAGGTGAGTACTTTGGTCGGCTCTATCATCAATGACGCCGTTTGTTGCGGGTACTGAATTAAGATCTCTGCCGCCTCGTTGGCGCCAAGCGTCATATACTCCACCTCCCCGCTCGAGACCCACTCCAACATCTCAGGTAAACAGCCCTTCTCCACGACATGATATTGGTTATATCGAAATAGTTCAGCATCCACCCAAGTTGCTGGCACGCCGACACGTTGCTGCTTAAGCGCCTGCTCTGACATATTGGCAAACTCAGCCTGGCGCGCGCGAGGAATAATGGCCACACGGCAACCCAGCAACCCTTTGCACAGCGGGATCGGTACCTCGATAAACGCTTGGTCGGAAAATTTTCGATTGCCAGCGACCGTTACTAACACATCCGTACCGCGCTCAAATACTAAGCCTTCGTCTCTGGCTTCAGGGTAGTCGGTGAGGTCATTATTAATCGGCTGTTCTCTGTCTGCATAACGGAGTACCAGTGCTAACAGCTGATGCTCATATGCTTGTCGTGCGGCGGATTTATTGCCATTCCAAAAGTGAATCATAGCGGCTCTCTTACTCACTAAAACTGAGTCCAACATTAGCCCATTTCACTCCTAAAGAAAGCGCTTTCTTTTGTTTTAGCAATATTTGTGATCTCCAGCATAATTAGAGAATTAAAACACGTGATTGACTTCAAATATCAGCACTATTTTGTGCTTTTTATCACTGACAACCTTGTCAGTTGACATGACTCCACAAGATTGATCAAGATCAGAAACAAAACATAAGCAACTGTTTATAAATGGAAAATTTACCAGCTATCCATTTTTACGCTGCACAAAAATCTCGACTAATTTCTGTGATCTAAGATTTACTTTGCCGACAAAAGTTTGAAATCCCACTCAGAAGCGCATAAAACGACACCAAGAAAGCGCTTTCTTAAGTGCTTCGGGGGATGAATCCTAAACATAACGAAATATATAAGGACAATGTGATGCATAAGAAAACTCTGCTCGCTACGCTTGCTGCCAGCATGATGCTATCGACCGCTGCACAAGCAGACGGAATTAAGCAAGGTGGTACGCTAACCGTACCGGTCATCAATAATGGTTTTGTCGAAAACTACAACCCGTACACCACTAAAGACATCCTTGGCGGTACCATGTTCGAACCGTTGATGGTTGAGAACAACATGACAGGCAAAACTGAATTCCGTTTAGCAGAGTCATACTCGTACTCTGATGACCTTAAAACGCTGACAGTTAAAATTCGTGACGGTCTTAAATGGTCTGACGGTTCTCCACTGACCGCTGAAGACGTGGCATACAGCTACACTATGACCAAAGACACGCCAGCGTTTGACCTAAAAGGTTTCTGGACTGAATCTGGTAACCTTGAGTCGATTACCGTTGTTGATGACACGACGGTCGCATTCAACCTGAAAGAAGCCGATTCAACGTTTGTTTGGCACATCAGCGCTTACCACATTGTCCCTAAAGCTCAATGGTCTAAAGCGCAAGACTTAACGACCTTCACTAACCCCAATCCAATTGGTAACGGTCCATTCACTGAAGTGAAATACCAACGTGCGCAGCAAATGGAACTGTGTCGTAACCCAAATTACTACCTAGCGAATGAAAACCGCCCCTACCTAGACTGTGTGACTTTCCGTTCGTTCAACGACAACTCTCAGATTCAACCAGCACTGATCCGCGGCGAAATCGACTGGGGTTCAAACTTTATTGCTGACATTGATTCCACCTACGTGGCGGTAGACAAAGCCAACAACCACTACTGGTACCCAGCAAACGACGCAATCAACCTGTATATCAACACCAAAGAAGCACCGTTCGATGACCTTAACGTGCGTAAAGCTCTATCTATGGCTCTAGATCGTGAGTCAATTGTCGAGTTTGCAGCCTACGGTTACCCAACGGCGAACTTTAACGTTGGTGGTATCGGTGAGCTTTACAAGTCGCACATCGATGAGTCAGTGAATGCTAAGTACAGCGACATTACCAAGTTTGATCCTAAAAGGGGTCACACGACGATTCGGAAAATATTGTACGCTAAGAGCGTAACCTTATAAAATTTGCTTCGATTAATTCCTTGTTACAAAGTGAAGTCTTTGTCAGAGTTACCCTGCTTTTTGACCTTTGCAATAGTTGATCGACTACAGCCTAAAAGATGTTGAATCTGAGACCAACTTTTCCCCTCACTAAGTAAAAGTGCTACGTTTTCTCTCAGCTTGAGATCTGGTTTTCTCCCTTGGTATTTACCCAAGGCTTTTGCTTTCTGTATTCCCTGTGCCTGTCTTTTACGTCGAGTCTCATAATCATCCCTGGCCATTGCCGCAGCGAGATCAATCATAAACTCAGTGAGCACTTTTGAAATCATAGAACTTTCGGCGTTACCACTGAGGGCCGCATGAGTCATTGGCTGGTCAAGAACAACAATATGAAGTCCCGCATCAACTAATTGATGTTTGAGCAGCTTCCATTGTTCATATGGCAATCTTGATAACCTATCAACCTTTTCGATAAGCAAAATATCATTTTGATGAGAATCATCTATTAAACGTGATAGCTCAGCTCTTTCTAGTTTAGAACCTGATTGGTTTTCAATATAGAAACTGGCAATACGTACACCTTTTTGATTAGCAAACCGCTCTAATTCAGCTTTAGCACGATTAGCATCCTGTTCAACAGTTGATGCTCTTAGGTATCCTCGTATGAACATTTTTGTCACTTCGGTCTGTTTTAAGTATGGTATTCAATATTAGTTCACATAGGGTATAAAACCAATAATAAACGAACCAGTTTTTCAAAGATGCGATATGGTTTGCTTGAGGTGTACCCAATTCAGACTTTTTTATTTTAACCGAGGCATTGCTTAACCATAGAATTTGCGTTTGTTATCTGTATGGGTGAGTGGTTATTAAAGTTGACGTGATTGTATATAAATAAAAATCTATATAGAATATAGTCTATACTAAGAAAACAAAGATAAAACATGTGGAATGTAGTAACTAGACCACTTTTTGACGAGTGGTTTCTATCACTAGATGAAAGCGATCAAATTAATGTCCGCGCATGCATCCAGGTTCTTCTTGAAAGAGGGCCTCAGCTGAGCAGACCATACGCTGACACTGTGGAAGATTCAAAGCACAGCAACATGAAAGAGTTGCGAGTGCAAAGCAATGGGAAACCTATACGGGCTTTCTTTGCTTTTGACCCAGAAAGAACAGGAATTATCTTATGTGGCGGTGATAAAACTGGCGATAAGAGATTCTACAAAAAGATGATTCCGATTGCTGATGCAGAATTTGATGAGCATTTAGAGGAACTTAAAAATGAAAAGTAACCCATTAAGCGTACTTGACGCAAAAATGTCACCAGAAGCACTTGCTGCCGCTAAAGAAAAAGCAGCGGATATGCTTCTTGACATTCGACTTGCTGAGCTTCGAGAGATCACCCATCTATCTCAAGTAGAAATCGCTAAAGCTATGGGCATTAGCCAGCCATCAGTTGCCAATCTAGAGAAATCTGGCAAAGATTTACGTCTTAGCTCTCTAAAGAAATACGTCGAAGCGACCGGTGGCAAGCTTCGCATTGATGTAGAACTGCCAGACGGAAAACATTTTGGCTTCCCGGTGTGAAACTTGAATGCTTGTCTGAGTTGTATATTAGGTTGCTTGCCCTGCTTGTAAGGACGCAAGTGCGGTGACAAATCATATTAAAATGGCAGCGAAGCATAGGGACGCTGCCATTTCTAACTTAAAAATGCCCCATTCCCATTTAGAGTACTTGCTCATTCATTTCGTGTTAAAAGTGAATTGGATTAGGTTTGGTAATGTTGGTGAGGTACAGCCAAATCGCTTCAATAAGAGAATTTGCCGCTACCTGTCTTCTTACCAACTATCGACATTTGCTGTGGATAGCTTGACCTTTGACCTAACTCCAAGGTCTACAATATGTTTAGGTGGACTCACGGTGAAAGCCTATTGGAAAGCTCGCACCATCCACGGTCAACCTCAACCTGTTAACTCTATTGTTTGACGGAGTAACCACCATGACGACTAAACGTAAAATTGAGATATTCAGCGCTGGTTGTGCTGTATGTGAAGAAGTTGTCGAACAGGTGAAGAGCATGGCTTGTCCATCATGTGATATTGCCGTTCTTGATATGCACGAACATAGCATTGCTACCCGTGCGAAGAAGCTTGGAATTAAGTCACTTCCTGCCGTTGTTATTGATGGCAAACTCGCTGATTGTTGTGCCAACCGTGGTATTGACGAGTCGGTGCTTAGGGCCGCTGGGGTGGGTTCGCCTTTAGGGCGCAGCACGCCTTAACGGTCAATCAAGGAAACTTGATTGAGACGCAATTAAGAAAGAAATTAGTAGTTCCGCCATTGTATGCCATCTCCCCTTTTTTATCACAGTTTCTCCAGCAGTTGGGACAACTGGGTGAGCCTCTGATGGTTCTGTGCTATCTGCGGATCAATAAGCCTCTTTTCACGATTGATTTACCGATGGTCGGGGAGAACGAGGGCGGATAAAAGAGGTTTGATGTCTTGTAACCTTAAGCCCGCAACCATCGCTGCTCTAATCAAGGTTAAGCGGTCAAGAGCGGTTTCATCAAACAACCAATAGCCGCCTTTTGTTTTTGAATAGGCTGAAATTAATCCTTCAGCCAGATAGTTTCTCACTGTATGTACAGAGTTATCAGCCGCTTTGGCGAGGTTTGAAATTGTGATTGGATAACCACTTTCAATCGACATTCCTGGGTGAGTTTTAGTCATAGAAATTGTCATCTTCAACCCTCGTTACACATCAATACACAAGTCTATTCGTTAACCCGCACAACAAGAGAGTGCTTTTACATCCTTGCTAAAAGTCTGGGCGCATAACTTTAACCCTTCAACCATGGTGAGATAAGGGAACAACTGTTCAGCTAATTCCTTAACTGTCATTTTATTGCGAATGGCCAGTGCAGCGCTCTGGATGATCTCTCCTCCTTCATGGGCGAGAAGCTGTGCGCCAATGAGTCGTTCTGTATCGGCATCGATGACTAACTTGATAAAGCCGTCCGTTTCAAAATTTGCCAATGCCCTTGGGACGTTTTCCATCTCCAAAACGCGAGAGTCGGTATTGATCCCTTGAGCTGTGGCCTGCGCATCTGTAAGCCCTACTGTTGCCACTTGCGGATCGGTAAATATCACTGACGGCATGGCGGATAAATCCAGGGTCACATCACCGCCTGTCATATTAGTGCCTGCACGGCTGCCAGCGGCGGCGGCCACATAAACAAACTGAGGCATGTTACTGCAATCACCCGCTGCATAAATGTGGGGGACAGAAGTTTCCATTCGCGAATTCACTTTAATGCAGCCATTCTTATCCGTTTCAACACCTGCTATATCAAGGTTGAGCTTGGCAGTATTAGCGTGACGTCCAGTGCTCACCAGTAATTTATCACTGCTTAATTGGCCATTGTTGGTTTTCAGCTTGAACTGTTTACCATCGAAACGTATCTCACTGGCCTGGGTATTAGTCAGCACACGGATACCTTCTTTTTCAAATGACTTGGCTAACTGTTCGCCCAATAAGGGATCTTCTTTGTATAGCAGGGTATGTCTTGCCAATAGAGTAACTTCAGCACCCAAACGTCGGTATGCCTGGGCAATTTCTAGTGCCACGACTGATGAGCCGATGACAATTAAATGCTCAGGTGTTTGCTCTGCGAACAGAGCTTCGTTAGATGTCCAGTAAGGTGTATCTGCCAGTCCGTCGATTGGAGGAATGGTAGGTGTAGAGCCTGTTGCTATAAGGAATCGGTCAGCAATCACTTCCACCTCTTGACCATCAGGTTTGCTTACCACCAATGTCCGTGCATCTTTAAAGCTTGCGTACCCCTTTATGAGGCTCAGTGCGGGGTTGTTATCCAAAATATTCTGGTATTTAGCAGCCCTTAACTCATTAACACGAGACGTTTGTTGTTTTGCCAACAAGGAACGGCTAAGTAATGGAGCCTGATTTTCCAGCCCTGCAAACGGGTTGCTGCGTTGTTGCTGAGCCAATTGTGCCGCTCGGATCAGTATTTTTGATGGCACACACCCTACGTTCACGCAGCAGCCGCCAATAACCTCATTGGCTTCTATAATCGTCACCCTAGCACCGCCTTCAGCAGCTTTAATTGCGCAGGCAAAAGCGGCTGAGCCACTACCAATAATGGCAACGTGAAGTTCATCGCTTCCACTACACTTAGCTTCACCACCACTGCAACAGGATGATTTGGAGTGATTTACTGTCACTTCTTCAGCGTCAAAGGCAGATTGGTCATTATTCATTTATTTCATCCTGTTGATTAGGAGGGCAACAATCGGACTTCTGTTGTTCCCCTTTATTTCGGTATAAGGCGTAAACGGTCAGGCCAACAAAGAATGCCAACGCAGGAAGCAACGCATAATCCAGATAACCCAGTAACCCAGATAAACCAACCGCTCCCAGCAATATGACCAGTACAGGGGTAAAACAGCACAGTGCGGCAATAACCGTTCCTGCTATACCCAGCCTCAATAACTTGCGCTGTCTATTCATGGCAATCTACTCTTTCACGAGCGAGGGATAACCTGCATTAGTCGTGGCGTCGATTAAGGCTTTTGTATTGGTCATCTCATCGTCAAAGGTGACTTTTGCCAGCCGTTCCTCGAACTTCACCTCAACATCAGTGACGCCATTCACCTTCTCCAGTGACTTAGTCACTGTAATGGGGCAAACAGGGCAATTCATGGTTGGCACTTCCAGGGTGATAGTCTGTGGTTTAGCAATGACACCGAAAGTAGTCAGGAGCAGTCCTGTCGTAAGTAACAGCTTTTTCATTTTAATCACCTTTTCCTTTTCTATTAAACGACCCATAAAACCCAGTAATTACTGGTCACTAAAATCAGCGCCACTAGTGCTGCCAGCCAAAACATCACTTTTCGGCGCTTTTGCACCTGGGGTACAGCACAAGCTTCCCCTGGCTGGCATTCTGTTTGAGGACGATAGAGCTTCCAGCCTGCCCAGCCAAATAAGCTAACGACAGCCAGAATAAAGAAGGGGCGATAAGGTTCAAATAAAGTTAGGTTTCCGACCCAGGAGCCACTGATGCCGAGCAATAGCAATACCAAGGGGCCTGCGCAGCATAAACCTGCGCCGATAGAGGCTACCACGCCCCCGATGAGGGGAAGGTTACTTGCCTTATTTTCCATGACTTACTCCATATTTTCTCTATCTATCAAGTAAGTCTAATCTCCGTACCTACATACGGAGTCAAATTTATTTTGTATCTTTTGGTAGAAGTGTTTTAACGATGGGGCAAGATGACTCAGAGGGATTGCACTTACATTGTGTTACTAGGTTATCAAGTACGCTTTCAAGACGGCACAGATCCGCTATTTTAGCCCTGACATTGACCAGTTTATGTTCAGCTATTTCTTGTACCGACAGACAGTTCCCTTCTCCCAATAGCAGCAGGTTAGCAATTTCCTCCAGTGTAAAGCCAAGCTCCTGAGCACGTTTGATAAATTGAACTCGCTCAAGGGTTGTATTGGGATAGTCCCGATATCCTTGCTCAGGTTTCAACGGTTGGTTGATAAACCCTCGGCGCTCGTAATAGCGAATGGTTTCAACATTGACGCCTGCTGCTTTAGCCAAATCACTAATTTTCATTTCAGCTCCATCATAGTCTTTCTCATTGGAGATAGTAGTTTCTGAGTCTGTATGGGTAAAACTGAATTTGCCAGTTCAAGGTATACGCTAACAAGGTGGATGGGTAAATACCGCTCGCGTGAGATAGTTTTACTTATGACAAAAGACGTCATTAGAGTTCTAACTCTAACTTGGTTCTGTCCAAAGGTGTACTAACGCAGCTCACAGAAAATACACCTTTGTTAAGAATTGAACTGTTAACACCTTACTTTAGGTATATCTAGCCAGTTGGTTGTGTATTGCGGAGTAAGCATTTCTCTCCGCATGCTCCATTTCTGCTCTATGCCTTGGGAACCAACAAAAAGCGTATCAGTGCCATACCGATTATTAAGACTATCAAACACTTTCATTAACCTATCATTACTCGGGGTTTGATTTAACAGATCTAATTGTTCGTGCTGCCCATTAACTAGATCGATCAAACCGATGCCAATTTTGTAATAACGTACACCTGGTTTGAACAATTGTGTTGCTGCCTTCGTAGCAACTTTGACCAACTGCATTGAGTCAGCAGTTGGATATGCAAAATGATGAACTATACGGAAGCTCTGAGGTTTATCATCAAATGGGGAGTTGGAAGCAAAACAGAGCATAGCTTTACACAGCGACTTTTGATTTCGTGCTTTATGTGCTGCTATAGCGGCGTGTTTACTTAGTGCTTGCTTCAGTAGTTCAAGGTCGGTGATTCTTGTTCCAACACTACGAGTTGAGTAAATCTGCTTTTTATCAGCTCTAGCTGTGTCCCAGCCCTTGCAAGCGACACCATTTAATTCACGAACGGTTCTTTCAATTTCTACTGAAAATTCCCGACGTGCTTGTTCTGGGGCATACTGAGACAAATCATAAGCCGAGTTAATCCCCATATGTTTTAATCGTGTTGATATTTTTTTGCCCACTCCCCATACATCACCAACTTCTAGCTGCTTTAATATAGAGGTACGCTGATGTTCATTGTCGATAACGCAAACGCCCTTACAGCCTTGAATTTTTTTAGCTGCATGATTGGCAATTTTGGCGAGGGTTAGCGTTGTTCCCATACCTATACATACTGGTAATCGACACTCTTTCCAAACGGCTCGTCGGATTAAAGAGCCATGTTCTCGTAAGTCTTTAATGGCAGGAAAGCAGCGATGAAAGGAAAGAAATGATTCATCAATGGAGTATACATATTGCTCAGGCGCAAACCGCCCGATAACATCCATCATTTTGGACGACAAATCTGCGTAAAGTTCATAATTAGATGATAGAGCAATTACACCTTTCAACTCACACAATGCTTTGACTTCAAAGTAAGGTTTAAACTTTGCTATACCTGCTTCTTTAGCTTGACGATTAGCTGCAACGACACAGCCATCACTATTCGACAGAACGATTACGGGCTTACCTCTCCACTCGGGTCTAAAAACTTGTTCAGCACTACAATAAAAGGAATTAGCATCAACTAGGGCAAACATTATTTTCTACGAGATGAGAGTAAATAGCTTGGGCGGTGACAACGGATAGATCGAATCACTACACCTTCAATCGAAAATGTATCTTGAGCATGAATACAGATAGGCATCATTGCTTTATTTGCAGATAAGAGTGATCGACGCGTCATATCTAGCATTTTACAAACGAACTCACCATTATAATTGGCCACGATTACATCAAGGTTTTGGACGGCAACGTGACGATCTACAATCAACAAGTCACCATCAAAAATGCCAATCTCTTGCATAGATTCCCCCATTGCTTGTCCGATGAATGTAGCACTTGGATGCTCAACTAGCAGTTCATCAAGGCTCATTCCCAGTTGTCTGTATTCAGCAGCAGGGCTTTCAAAGCCTGTAATACCAGCGCTTGCTAAGATAGGGATAACTTTCATAATAAAGATGACTGTACGTATATACAGTTATTTTGGGGCTAAAAAGTTTGATCGTCAAGGGCATTAGAGAGAAAATAACGCACTTATCCTACTAAGTGTTTTAGGATGTATCGGGTCGGCAGTAGGGCTACCTATCGTGCATAATTCGCCAATTTCATATACATACACCGATAAAAATGCTTGAAAAGAGGGTAGGGTGTAAAGGGACTTTCTTTACGCTTCGGGTTAGTCGTCGATTGCTATTGTAGAGTTTTGATACTGCGAGTTTGGCTGAAGCATTTATGCCCCAAAGTTTGTTTCGTCAAAAAGAACAGGATTGTTACTGGTTGAATTTTGACCAAGTATAACTAGTACGAAAAATGGGCATCATTGTGCTGTTCTTGTTTCAAGCGCACTCGCTGACTTTTGCCCTGTAAATCAAGTTCAAAGTGTCACAAACTTTCAAAACGTTAGGTATAGATTTCTTATTAAAACCGTTGCTAACGCTTTCTAGGTAACAGGAAGCCTGATTTTTGATAGCTAACTTACGGATTTACCATAGTAGGAATAACCTGCACTTAAAAAAGCCTCCCGAATGGGAAGCTTTTTGGTTGTGATAGCTCATTCGTAGCAAGCTACTAGAAGTTATATCTCATACCAACTGTCACACCTTGAATGTTGATATCTACACCATCAAATTCAGCAGACCTGTATCTGTAGCCGATAGCAAGGTCTACATTGTCAAGCATGTAACCTACTTCCAATCCTGCTTGATAAGAGAACTTGGATTCTGATTCAGATATACCGAAGACGTTGGCTTCGCCCTTTAATGAACCAACGCCAAGAATGAGTGCGCTATATAATTTATTACCTTTATCTATAAACTTAGGGCGTGCGTTAATATAAAAGGCATCACCTTTAACACTGGCATCTTCATTAAATTCAGCTTCACCAAAATGTTGGTATTCTAACTCCACACCTAAATCTACATTAGGGTGAACTGCAAAATTATAACCAGCATACACACCTCCACCTAAGTCGTTGCTTTCATCAATAGTTGCAATACCAGCATCTAACTTAGTATTGTGACCTACAAGTAAATTGCCGCCGACATAAAAATGGTCTACCTCGTTTGCACTTGCACTTGCACTTGCACTTGCACTTGCACTTAAGAGTGCTAGTAAAATCAGTTTTTTCACTTTAAGTCCTTATAGTTGATTTGGAGATATTATGCATGCATGGGAGTATCGTTAATAGCGAATATTTAACGTAACGCTCGTTGTGCGCATCAAGCCAAAGCCTAATCTTGAGGCAATCCTTTTAGCTAGCGCTATCTTAACCGAAGCGCTAGCTCTCCCAAACTCACTTTGCCATACAAAAAGTAATTTATGAATTGCTAATTTAAGTAGATGCTCTAGCTGATTTCTGTCCATTTCCGAGTTACGATACTGATTTTCAGTGTGTGATCACCAAGCGATTCTGTCGTACCTCACACCTATAAAACCGGATTGTCAGCATTGGGTTTTAATCGAGGCATTTATCTGGTTAGCTAAGTGTGTCCCTTTGACATAGCTACCGGAGGAAATAAGATTGCCACGCAAAACCCTCTTCACGTTATCTGAGCGTGAAACATTAACGGCATTTCCTCAAGAGCATCATGATCTTGTCCGACACTACCTATTTAACGATGCCGACCTTGCCCTTATTAACCAAAGGAGAGGGAAACACAATAGACTTGGGTTTGCTATTCAGCTTTGCTACTTGCGATATCCCGGAAAACCCATTCCTCCAGATGAAGAACCTCCAGCCCACCTGCTGTCTTTCGTAAGTGAACAACTCGGTGTACCGATAACACATTGGAAGAGGTATGCGATAAGAAAGACGACCCGCAGGGAACATCTTACTGAGCTGATGAACTGGTTGGGGATGGCCTCTTTTACTCTGTCCCATTTTCGTCTGTCCGTACAATATTTACTAAAGACTTCGGTCCAAACCGAATCAGGTATGGTGCTTGCCAAAACGTTATTAGATTATCTACGCACCCAAAAGGTAGTTATTCCTGGCATGGAGGTATTGGAAAGGATATGCGCGGAAGCGATCACTCTCGGAACGAAGAGAGTATATCGTGCACTGACATCGGAATTGTCTGAAGGTCAAAAAGAGCAATTGGATCGACTTCTACTGATGCGTAACCAGCAAAGCCAGACGTTTATTAACTGGTTACGGCAGCCACATGGTTTTCCCAATGCAAAGCACGTTCTAAAACATATAGAGAGAATTGAATATATTCAGGCACTATCTCTCCCTGATGGTCTGGAAAAAATGGTTCATCAAAATAGGCTCAGAAAAATAGCCCGTGAAGGTGGTCAAATGACACCACAACATCTCAGGGATTTTGAACCGTTAAGACGACACGCAACACTGGCGGCAGTGGTACTTGATACAAGAGCTACTTTGATTGATGAACTCATAGATATGCATGACCGAATCATGGCTAGTAAAGAGAATGTTGCCAGACGAAAACATGCTGAACAGTTTCAAAGCTCAGGCAAGCAAATTAATGAGCAACTAAAGGTACTGTCACAGGCCGGACGCCTTATTCAGAAAGCCAGAGAATCAAAAAGTGATCCATTTGATGCTATTGAAACCTCCATTGGCTGGCAGGTCTTTCTTGATAGTATCAAAAGCGCAGAGCAACTTAGCCAACCAGAGTTTGATCACCTTACGCTCATTATTGATGCGTATCCTCAGTTACGCCGTTACACTCCGGCGTTTCTTGATGCACTGGAATTAAAGGCGGCTCCAGTCAGCCAGACTCTGCTTGATGCGGTTAATGTCCTTCGTAAACTAAACCTAACCAAAGCGCGTAAGTTACCCGAAGACGTACCGACTGACTTTATTCGAAAACGATGGGCTTCCCTTGTTTTTACTGAGGAAGGAATAAATAAAAAGTATTATGAACTTTGTGTCTTTTCAGAACTGAAAAATGCGCTGCGTTCGGGGGATATATGGGTTCGTCATTCCCGACAGTTTATGGACTTTGAAGATTACCTGCTTCCGCTCGACAAATATCGCACACTGTTTAGCCAACAAGAGTTAGGACTGGATATTGAAACTGACGGTGAATTATTCCTTGAACAGAAAAAGAATCAGTTAGTCACCGCATTGAAACGTGTCGAACTCCATGCTGCTGATAACAACCTTCCCGGTACGATAGTGACTGCCAGTGGAATGCGCATTACACCGTTGATGAACTCTGTTCCAGAAGAGGCTGAGAAGTTGATCAGGAAGGTATCAGCACTTATGCCTAAAGTGAAAATAACCGAGCTTCTGCTAGAGGTAGACAGATGGACAGATTTCTCACGCCATTTTACTCATTTGAAAGGCGGACAACCCGCATCTAACCGAGTAATGTTAATGACCGCTGTTCTTGCAGACGGAATCAACTTAGGTCTGACAAAAATGGCCTCATCGTGCCCTGGTACTTCCTACGCTAAACTCTCTTGGTTACAGGCCTGGCATGTTCGAGACGATACTTACAGTAAAGCATTGGCTGAGCTGACAAATGCACTGCATCAACATCATTTTTCTCAATGGTGGGGGGATGGTACGACATCCTCTTCCGATGGGCAGCGATTTAATGCAGGAGGTCGGGGAGAATCCAAGGGACACTTTAATGCTAAATATGGCTCAGAGCCGGGAAGCATTTTTTATACTCACATTTCAGATCACTATGCGCCGTTTCATACCCGGATCATCAATTCCCCTGCGAGAGATGCCACCTATGTACTGGATGGCCTTCTTAACCATGAATCTGAACTCAATATTGAAGAACATTATACGGATACCGCCGGATTCACTGATCATGTATTTGCACTCATGCCAATATTGGGATTCAAATTTGCTCCACGAATACGTGATCTTTCAGATAAGCGTCTGTATATAGCCGGTAACAAATCGGATTATCCGACATTAGGAGGGCTAATTGGCGGGGATGTGAACTTTGATTATATCGCCTTGCATTGGGACGATATCCTCAGATTATCTGCATCAATAGGAAAGGGAGTGGTCACAGCTTCTCTGATGCTGAGAAAACTCGGTAGCTATCCTCGTCAAAACGGATTGGCACTGGCATTGCGGGAGTTAGGGCGGATAGAACGCACTTTATTTACTCTGGAGTGGATGCAAGACATTAATCTTAGACGTCGAGTTCAGGCTGGTCTTAATAAAGGTGAAGCGAAAAATGCTCTTTCTCGGGCAGTTTTCATTAACCGATTGGGGGAATTAAGAGACCGGAGCTTTGAAAACCAACGTTACCGCGCCAGTGGGCTTAATCTGGTTGTTGCTGCAATTATTTTGTGGAATACAGAATACATCAGTCAGGCAGTAGAAACACTCCGCAACCGTGGGGAAATAATCGATGAAGCATTACTTAGCCACTTGTCTCCTTTAGGGTGGGAACATATAAATTTAACGGGAGATTACATATGGCCAGAACTGGAAAATTAATCTTTTAAAGTCATAACGTTATGCTCTTAGCGTACAATATTTTCCGAATCGTCGTGTGACCCCTAAAAAAGCCGCTGCGCTGCTTGACCAAGCAGGCATCGTTGACCGCAATGGTGACGGCTGGCGTGACACTAAAGATGGCAAAACCTTCGAGTTTGGCATCGAAGTTGTGAACGGCTGGACTGACTGGATCCAAACAGTACAAATGGTCTCTGAGTACTTTGCGGAAGTTGGCGTAAAAGCGAACGTTAAGACGGTTGACTGGTCAGTGTACGACGCCAACCTGAAGAACAGTGACTACACCATGTCAATCAACTGGTCTATGGTTGCAGCAAACCCAATTCTGGCTTACCAAGAGTACTTCCACACCGCGCGTGTTGGTCAATCTTGGCACGCAGGCCACGGTGTTAACGATCCTCGCATCGACGCATTGATTGAGTCTTTCGGTAAAACCGCTGAAGCAACAGAGCAAAGTGAAATCATCTCTGAACTGCAAGAGTTCACTGCGGAAAACCTACCGTTTATCCCGCTGTTCTCTAACCCAACTTGGTACCAATACAGCACCAAGAAGTTTGCCGGCTGGCCATCAGAAGAGAACCCATACGTTCAACCGGTTTTCTACGATGCAGGTAAGCGTGCAATTATTCTAAACAATTTGCACCTTAAATAACCCTCACTCGCCGTGATTACAGCCATAGTCGATTGGCTATGGCTGTATGCCAGATATTTGTAGGTCTCTTATGTCGTTTATTCTTCGCCGTTTTGGCTTTTATTTTACTGCCTTTTTTGTCGCTATCACATTCAACTTTATGTTGCCACGCATCATGCCTGGTGACCCAGTTGCGGCGCTATTTGCGGCCTCTGCAGGTCGTATGGACCCTGCACAAATGGACGCAGTGCGCGAAATGTATGGTTTTGTTGATGGCAACATTTTCGTTCAGTACTTCTCGTACATTAAAAGCGTGTTTACTTTGGACCTCGGTCCATCAATCTTAATGTTCCCGGTGAGCGTATCTGAAGTAATTTGGATGTCTCTGCCTTGGACACTGTTTCTCGCACTTGGCTCTCTGATTGTGGCGCTGATTATCGGCGTGAGCATCGGTACTTATGCCTCATACCGTCGTGAAGGCTTTTTTGGTCAGTTCGTGCCACCGATTCTATCCTTCATCAGTAACTTCCCTTACGTGGTCACTGCGCTGCTACTGTTTTACTTCTTTGGCCTTAAGCTCGAGCTACTTCCGCTCGCTTACACCTACGACCAAAGCTTAGAACCCGCCTTCACTTGGGAGTTTATCTCTAGCGTGCTTAAACATGCGATATTGCCAGTCGGCTCTATGGTGGTTGTCGGCATCGCGACCTGGGTATTCAACATGCGTAACGCGATGATCAACGTTCTCGGTGAAGACTATGTGACTATGGCCGAAGCCAAAGGCCTCAGCAGTTTCCGTGTGATGTATCGCTACGCAGGCCGTAACGCAATTCTTCCAGTGGCAACCGCGATCGCGATGGCAATTGGTTTCTCATTCGCGGGCTCAATCATGACAGAAATCGTATTTAACTATCAGGGTTTGGGCAACGTACTACTCAGTGCAATCAACGCCCGTGACTACCCGTTAATTCAAGCGATTCTGCTTATCTTAGTTACTGCCGTACTGACTGCAAACTTCATTGCAGACCTTCTTTACGTATGGCTTGACCCACGTATCTCTCACTAAGGTGCATCATGGACAAACTACTCAATACTCAGCCTGACTCAAGTGAAGTGGTCGTAAAGCAATCTATGTTTAGCAAAAAGAATCTTAAGCAGAAACTGCATACTTTATACAACTTCTTCTATGGTAACCCACCAGCGATTATCGGTACCTTTCTGCTGACTGTCGTTTTGATGGGGGCGCTGTTTGCACCGGTTTTAGCCACGCACGATCCTGAACGTCGCGTCGCCAGACCACACACAGCGCCGAGCGCCGAGCACTACTTAGGCTCCACTCGTAACGGCCGCGATGTGTATAGCCAAGTGCTACACGGCGCGCGGAAATCTCTAGCGGTAGCCATTTCAGCAGGCCTTATCGCGATGACGCTAGCCGTTGTGGTGGGCGTGACTGCGGGTTACTTCGGCGGAAAAATCGACGAACGTTTGAACTTTCTGACTAACGTATTTTTGGTCTTCCCACAGCTCCCCTTGCTAATAGTGCTAGCCGCCTTCTTTGGCCAAGTCGGGTCGGTGGTGATCGCCTTGCTACTCGGGGTCACATCCTGGCCATGGGGGGCGCGAGTTATTCGCTCGCAAACCATGGCAATTCGCAGCAAAGAATTCATTATCTCCGCAGAGGTAATGGGCGAATCAAAAGCGCGCATCATCTTCGTTGAAATCTTACCCAACCTTATTTCTATTGTGTTTGGTGGTTTCCTTGGGGCAGTGATCTACGCCATGGGTGCTGAAGCGGGCCTAGGTTTCCTAGGTTTGAGTGACGCGACCGAAGTTAGCTGGGGCTCTATGCTCTACTGGGCACAGACGTCTGCTTCACTTTACACCGGTGCGTGGTGGGAGATGCTAGTTCCTGCTTGTGCGCTAGCAATTACCGGCGGTGCATTAGCTCTAATCAACATGTCTATCGACCAAGTCAGTAACCCGAAACTGCGTACCGGTCCACACATGAAACTTTGGCGTAAATTGAAAAAAGAAGCAGATAAGCGCAGAGGTCTATAATGAGCAACTTACTAGAAATCAATAACCTGTGCGTCGATTACGTGTCTCCAAACGGCGTAGCACGTGCAGTTAATAACGTAAACTTAACCATCGCGCCGGGTGAAACTCTGGGTATTGCTGGCGAGTCTGGCTGTGGTAAGAGTACCCTTGCCTTTGCCATCTCTCGCCTCCACAAAGCGCCTGCGCTCATCTCGGAAGGCTCGATCATCTATGACGGCAAAGATGTGTTAAAGATGAACGCCAAAGAGTTACGCGATTTCCGCTGGAACGATGTGTCAGTGGTTTTCCAAAGCGCGATGAACTCACTCAACCCGGTTATCACCATTGGTGAACAGCTTACTGACGTGATCCTTGCCCATCGCAAGATCCCATATCAACAAGCTCACGACCGTGCGGTTGAGCTACTGGGTATCGTGGGGATTCATGGCGATCGTATGAAGAGTTTCCCTCACCAATTGAGTGGCGGTATGCGTCAGCGTGTGGTGATTGCCGTTGCCCTCGCCCTTGAACCAAAACTGATCATCATGGATGAGCCAACGACAGCGCTTGATGTGGTGGTTGAGCGCGAAATCCTCAACGAACTGTACGACCTAAAAGAGAAGTTCGGTTTCTCGATTCTGTTTATCAGTCACGACTTAAGCCTGATGGGTGAAATCGCTGATCGCATTGGTGTTATGTACGCCGGCAACCTGATTGAACTTGGTGAAGCAAAGAAAGTGTTTGGTAACCCTGATCACCCTTACACTAAAGGCTTGATCTCTTCGTTCCCAACCATCTTTGGCCCGAAAGAGCGTTTGTACGGCATTCCAGGCAACCCGGTGAACCTGCTTAACATTCCTCAAGGTTGTAACTTCCAAGAGCGATGCACTGAGTGTCATGAGGCGTGCAAACAGCGCGATCCTCAACTTGTTCATACGCTGCCAAATCACCAAGTCGCTTGTCACCTAGTAGAGGGGATGTAAGATGGAAACCATCGCGAAACACGAAACGATTCTATCGGTTAAGAACCTAGTAAAAGACTTCCGCCTCGGGCAGTCGAAAGACATGATGCGCGCAGTAAACGATGTGTCGTTTGAACTGCGCAAAGGTGAGGCACTGGCCATTGTTGGCGAATCAGGCTCTGGTAAGAGTACCGGTGCTCGTATCCTAACGCGAATTTTCGACAAGACGGATGGCGATATCGAGTTCAAAGGCCGACCACTTTCCAAGTACATCGAAGAGAACGGTGAGCTTGAGTACGCACGCCAGGTGCAAATGATCTTTCAAGACCCATTTGGCTCGCTCAATCCGGTTCATACCATCTATCACCACATCGCACGCCCACTGCTGATCCACAATCGTGCAGAAAAACATGTTGTGCCGAAATTGGTGCTAGAGCTACTCGAGTTGGTCGGCTTAACCCCAGCCAAAGAAACCTCTGAGAAGTTCCCACACGAGCTGAGTGGTGGTCAACGTCAACGGGTGGCGATTGCTCGCGCACTAGCGGTATCACCAGAGGTTATCTTGGCCGACGAGCCAATTTCAATGCTGGATGTTTCAGTGCGGCTTGGGATTTTAAACTTGATGGCGGATCTGAAAGACAAGCACGGCATCTCATTTATGTACATCACTCACGATATCGCCACTGCGCGTTACTTTGCCGAGAAAACTGCGGTGATGTACGTCGGGCATATGGTTGAGTGGGGCGACAGCGACAGCGTAACGCAAAACCCACACCACCCATACTCACAACTGCTGTTGTCTGCTGTACCAGAGCCGGGGCAAGCAGGTCGCCGCGAACTATCGGCGAAAAAGGGTGAGATTCCATTGTGGAAGCCAAGCAGTGTCGGTTGTCCGTTCGCCAGCCGCTGCCTGCGCGCCACCGAGACGTGTACTCAGTCGATCCCGGACGCGACTCAAGTGGGAGAAAACCACTACGTACGCTGCCACCACCTGTAATTAAAACCAATTTTTAAGCTCCTAGCCTGCCAAGTTTGTGACATGACACCACTTGGCATGGGCGACTGCTGCCTAAAATCAGCTAGGAGCCATGTAAGGAAGACATGTTATGAACCTTGACTACTTATCAGAACTGACAGTCACTGGACAATTTGTACAACTCAACGGTGAGCGTTTCTATAAAATCGCCAACGTTGACCAAATGGCACCATTTTTTATCAGCG
>JBCAXU010000016.1:0-45275 GCA_038533895.1 Pseudomonadota bacterium
CGCTTCTCGCTTCTCGCTTCTCGCTTCTCGCTTCTCGCTTCTCGCTTCTCGCTTCTCGCTTCTCGCTTCTCGCTTCTATTGCTTATTCAAATCCCAATCATACTCATAATCAGCGTCCTTCACTGATGTGATAGGCTCTGAGCGATAGTGATTAATATGATCGACCAACTGCTGTGGAGTGCCGAAGTCAGCAATGAACCAGTCGTAAATTGAAGAGAGTTGGAGACTATTACCTTTTACCAAGACGCCTTTATCGCTATTGATGAACTCTTTTGCTGCTTTCTCTAATAGCTGCTCAGTATTTTCGGCGGTGAACGCTTGGCTTTGCAGGTTGGGGCAGCCAAGGCTTGCGCAGTTAACTGCGTAGTGGGTTCTTGGCTCGTTCCAGATAGGGCGAAGAATTCTGTGCTCAATATCATTCAAGCTAAGCGGTTTGCCTGCGACTTGAATAACCTCATCGTCCCATGGGCCAAAGCTAAATAAGCCACCGAGTTTAGTGATAGATTTAATGGGGTAGGCGTCAATGATCAATTGTACCGTAATCGCGTTATATAGGTTAACCCAGTATGCGTACTGTTCATCGAGTGAGTAATCTCTAGGGTCGATGGCAGCAAGAGATAAAATATATTGATCGAGCTGCTGCTTGTCTCGCGTCGATACGTCGCTATATTTGACCAGTGTATTATCACCATTTGTCACTAGGTAACTATCGAGGAAGGTTTGCCATGGTTGATGCGAAATAGTGGCTTGGTTGCTTTGAACTGCATTTTGCCAAAACGGCCACAACTCCGATTTTGGTGCAGCAAACAGATGAAAAGAGACCAGAGTGAGCAGTAGAGTAACGATACGTACCATTGGCTTAATTCCCTTAGTGATAATTTACTACTAGACCTAGCTTATCGAGTGTTTGTTTCAGCGACTAACAAAAAAGGCTAGCCTGAGCTAACCTTTATTATTATTCGCAGATTGGATTACTTGAGGAAGCTTGGGATCTTCGCTTCGTAACTCGAAATCTTATCTTCGTGCTGAAGCGTTAGGCCAATGTTGTCTAATCCATTGAGTAGACAGTGTCGACGAAACTCGTCAATCTCAAACGAATATTCTTTGCCATTCGCTCGAACCACGTTGGCTTCTAAATCGACTTCGACTTGTGCACCTTCGTTGGCCTCAACAAATTGGAACAGCTCATCTACTTCTTGTTCGGTAAGACGAACAGGCACCATTTGGTTGTTGATCGAGTTGCCGTAGAAGATATCGGCAAAGCTTGGAGCAATCATCGCCTTAATACCGTAATCAGCCAGTGCCCAAGGTGCGTGTTCACGTGATGAACCACAACCAAAGTTTTCGCGAGCCAGAAGAATGGAAGCACCTTGGTAACGTGGCGCATTCATCACAAACTCTGGGTTTGGTTGCTCGCCAGCATCATCAAGAAAACGCCAATCGTGGAATAGGTGTTTGCCAAAGCCGAGGCGCGAGACTTTTTGTAGAAACTGTTTAGGTATAATAGCATCGGTATCCACGTTCGCCGCATCCAGAGGAACAACCAAGCCTGTGTGCTGTTTAAAACCTGACATGAGTTCTCTCCTTAATCCAAGTTACGAATGTCAACGAAGTGACCCGCGATCGCAGCCGCTGCCGCCATCGCAGGGCTGACGAGATGTGTACGACCATCACGGCCTTGACGGCCTTCAAAGTTACGGTTTGATGTAGATGCACAGCGCTCATGTGGTCCTAGGCGATCGTTGTTCATCGCAAGACACATAGAACAGCCAGGTAAGCGCCATTCAAATCCCGCTTCTTTAAAGATGACATCTAGACCTTCTGCTTCTGCTTGCGCTTTGACTTGCTCTGAGCCTGGAACGATTAAAGCTTGAACGTGATCAGCCACTTTACGGCCTTTTGCCACTTTAGCTGCGGCGCGCATATCTTCGATACGAGAGTTAGTACAAGAGCCTACAAATACTTTATCCACTGAGTAGTCGGACAGTGCTTTGCCTGCTTCTAGGCCCATGTAAGCCAATGCTTTTTCTGCCGATGCTTTTTCGACTGGGTCGGTAAAGCTTTCTGGTGCAGGGATTGGTTGATCGACAGCGATAACTTGGCCTGGGTTCGTGCCCCAAGTGACTTGCGGCTTAATCTCAGCTGCATCAAGCGTGACTACCGCGTCAAACTCTGCGTCATCATCGGTTTTTAGCGTTTTCCAATACTCCACAGCGGCATCGAAATCGGCGCCTTGCGGTGAAAATTTACGTCCTTTGATGTATTCGAACGTGGTTTGATCTGGCGCGATTAAACCCGCTTTAGCGCCCAGTTCAATGGCCATGTTGCATACCGTCATACGACCTTCCATCGAAAGGTCCGTAATCGCTTCACCACAAAACTCGACCACATAACCTGTTCCGCCCGCAGCCGTCGTTTTACCAATGATAGCGAGGACGATATCTTTAGCAGTGATGCCCGGTGCAACTTTGCCTTTCACTTCGATCTTCATGGTTTTGGCGCGAGCTTGCTTAAGGGTCTGAGTCGCCAAAACATGCTCGACTTCAGAAGTGCCGATACCAAATGCAAGTGAGCCAAATGCACCGTGAGTCGCGGTATGTGAGTCACCACAAACAATCGTCATACCTGGCAGAGTGATGCCGAGTTCAGGGCCCATAACATGGACAATACCTTGGTACTTGTGGTTGATGTCGTAAAGGGTAACGCCAAACTCTTCACAGTTCTTCGATAGCGTCTCCATCTGGATTCGTGCCATTTCACCTGAAGCGTTAATGTCTTTAGTGGTTGTTGATACGTTGTGATCCATCGTCGCGAACGTTTTGCTCACCTGACGTACCTTACGGCCTTTTTCGCGCAGGCCATCAAAAGCTTGAGGTGACGTTACTTCATGAACCAAATGGCGGTCAATGTAAAGAATCGGGGTTTCGCCCTCTGCGGCCACGGCAACGTGTGCGTCGTAGACCTTTTCGTATAATGTTTTGCCCATTGCTCTTCCTCGTCGTCCTTGTCACCACAGCGGCGTTAGTTTCGAACAATCAGCCTAGTCATTTAGTGGACTAAACTCCCAGGCCTGATTGTTCTCGCTGCCTTGCTGCAGTACCAATGACTTAGAGGAAGTACCTCTGCCATTGGTTTTGTGTTTTTACTGACGACTTTAATCTGTTGTGTTTGTGTATTTAGAAATTAAGAGTTTAAGATGTACTCAGCGATTTTATCGCCCATCTCTGAAGTCGAAAGTGCAGGTTTGTCTCCAGACAAGTCGCCAGTCAGCTCGCCTGCTGATAGCGCCTTAGATACAGCTGCTTCAATGTCTTGCGCAGCCGTTTCTTCTCCCAAGCTGTAGCGAAGCATCAGAGCAGCGGAAAGGATTTGAGCTACAGGGTTAGCAATGTTTTTACCTGCGATATCTGGTGCACTACCGCCAGCGGGTTCGTAAAGGCCAAACTTACTTTCATTCAGAGATGCCGAAGGCAGCATACCCATAGAGCCGGTGATCATTGCACACTCGTCAGAGATGATGTCGCCAAAGATGTTTGAACATAGCATGACGTCAAATTGCGAGGGATCTTTAATCAGCTGCATCGTTGCATTGTCGATGTACATATGTGACAGCTCGACATCTGGATAGTCTTTTGCGACCTGTTCTACTACTTCACGCCAAAGAATAGAGCTTTGCAGTACGTTTGCTTTGTCTATCGAACAGACTTTTTTATTGCGTAGGCGAGCCGATTCGAACGCGATTTTTGCGATACGCTCTATCTCAAAGCGGTGATAAACCTCAGTATCGAAAGCTTTCTCGTTTGGACCTTCACCTTCACGGCCTTTTGGCTGACCAAAGTAGATACCGCCAGTGAGCTCACGGACGACCACGATATCAAAGCCACGTTCAGAGATGTCTGCGCGCAGCGGTGAAAAGGCTTCCAGACCTTTATGTATCTGAGCAGGTCGTAGGTTACAAAACAGTTGGAAGTGCTTGCGCAGTGGCAGGAGTGCGCCGCGCTCTGGTTGGTCATTCGGTGGAAGGTGCTCCCACTTAGGGCCGCCAACCGAGCCAAACAAGACGGCATCGGATTCTTCACACGCTTTTACTGTGCTATCCGGCAGAGGGCAACCATGGTTGTCGATGGCGATTCCGCCCACATCGTGCGCTTCGCGAACAAACTCAATCGCATGTTTTTTCTCGATAGCGTCTAGCACCTTGTTCGCTTGTGCCATGACTTCTGGGCCAATGCCGTCACCAGCGAGAACGGCAATTTTGTATGATTTGTCTGTCATGTTAATCCTTTATTTTTATTGCGCTCCAGAGTACTCACGTCCCTGGAGTCTCTTGTTATACTGTAGCGATTTTTTTTTGTTTGATTTCGGCGATCTTGTCAGCGCGGTGGATGCTATTGATAACATGCAGCAGTGCTTGGCCTGATGCCTCGACGATATCGGTGGAAACACCAGTACCGTGGTACTTACGACCTTTGTAGTTGGCAATGATATCGGCTTGTCCTAAACCATCTTCGCCTTCGCCTTTAGCGGTTAAGTCAAACTTATCTAGAACAATATCATAACCCGTGACGCGATAGATACATTGGTATAACGCATCTACCGGACCATTACCCACCGCGGCTTCAGATTGTTCCTCGTCACCGCACTGTAGCTTAATGCTCGTGGTCGCCATAACACTGCCTGACTGAACACTTAGATAGTTCAATTTATAGAAATCGTCTTCTTCGCGTAAGTTTGAGAAGTGCATTAGGGCTTCTAGGTCGTAGTCGAATACTTGGCCTTTGCGATCAGCAAGCTTCAAAAAGTCTTTATACAGAGCATCTAGGTTGTACTCTTCTTCTTTATAGCCCATGGCATCCATATGACTTTTCACTGCCGCACGACCACTGCGACTGGTTAAGTTCAACGCTTGATTCTTAAGACCGATAGACTCGGGAGTCATGATCTCATAGGTATTCTTATTCTTTAACATACCATCTTGGTGAATACCCGAAGAGTGGCTGAATGCGTTGGCACCGACAATCGCTTTGTTGCTTTGGATAGGCATATTACAAAGCTGACTCACTAGTTTACTGGTGCGGTGAATCTCTTCGTGTTTCAAGCCAGTATGAACACCTAAAAACTCCTGACGCGTTTTGATGATCATTGCAATTTCTTCTAGCGAACAGTTACCTGCTCGTTCACCGATGCCATTGATGGTGCCCTCAACTTGACGCGCACCGGCTTGCACGGCCGCGATAGAGTTGGCCACCGACATACCCAAGTCATCATGGCAGTGAACAGAAATGATCGCTTTGTCGATGTTTGGTACACGGTTGAATAGGGTTTGGATGATGCCGCCAAACTCACTGGGGACAGTGTACCCAACCGTATCAGGAATGTTGATAGTGCTTGCGCCCGCGTCGATGGCTGCTTCAACCATGCGACATAGGTTGTCAATTGGCGTACGCCCTGCATCTTCGCATGAAAACTCAACATCATCGGTGTAATTACGTGCGTGTTTGACTGCTTTTACACCCATTTCCACCACGTCATCGTAGCTGCGGCGAAGTTTGTCTTGAACGTGCACCGTCGATGTGGAAATGAAGGTGTGAATGCGGAACTGGTCAGCCACTTTTAGTGCTTCAGCGGCGGCATCAATATCTTTCGCGACGGCACGCGAAAGCGCACAGATTCTGCTGTTCTTGATGTTGCGCGCGATGGTTTGTACTGATTCAAAGTCACCAGGAGATGAAACAGGGAAGCCTGCCTCAATCACATCAACGCCGAGCCTTTCAAGCGCATAGGCAATTTGCAGTTTCTCTTTAACCGTCAAACTTGCTGACAACGCTTGTTCGCCATCACGTAATGTGGTGTCGAAAATTATGACTTGATCGTTCATGTTTGCTTCCTTAGTGATTTGATGTGTTTGCCATCAGTTAATCGTTTACTTCCATTACTTTGCAAAAAGTTAGGTATAAAAAAAACCCGCATCTGAGTGCGGGTTTAGTGTCATTCTGTGTGGTTATTTTTCTTCCACAGCCTACCCGCGCGATTTGGTCACGATAAGGAGGAGGCTCAGCAGGAGAGAAAAATGCTTGGTCATTGTTAACGGTTCCTTGATGGGCGTTAAATTATCCACAAAATTAAGTTAACAAATTAGTACCGCACTCGACTTGCCACGTCAACCCTAAAGTTGTTTTTTATTTAACTCGCCGCGTCGTTCGCAGGATATCTGTAAATCATCGCCTTATCTCGAGAGTACTGTGTCATCGAAATGGCGTGAAACTTTCACCGATCTGTCACCGAGGATCAGTAGATTGAGCGTATCCGCACGAGGGAAAGGAGTAATGGATGCGCTCGATAGAACCGATTGCTAAGTTTGATCTGGCATTTTCTCTTTTTTGTTTGACTCACAAGTTCGCTCAGCCTATTTCTAGGCTAAGTAAGTCCATTTCGCATACCGGTGATGGTCATCTATATGCGCTACTCGGCATTGTGGCGTACAGCCTTGGTGAGAGAGAGGGGCAACACTTTGTCACATCGGCCTTGCTTGCTTTTGTGATAGAACTGCCCCTGTATTGGCTGTGTAAAAATCTATTTAAGCGACGTCGCCCACAAGAGCTTTCCGATTTAGTCACCTCCTATATTACGCCTTCAGATCGCTACAGTTTGCCCTCAGGTCATACCGCCGCCGCATTTTTAATGGCCGCTATTGCCAGCCATTTCTATCCAGAGATGTTTGGTGTTGTGTTTGTTTGGGCGAGCTTAATTGGTGCGGCACGCGTGCTTTTAGGTGTGCACTTTTTAACGGATGTGATTTTAGGCGCCTTGCTCGGACTCGGCTGCGCGCAGTTGGCATTAGCTTGGGTTGGAGGCTAAAAGATGAAGATATTATATGGAGTCCAAGGCACGGGTAATGGTCACATTGCCCGGGCTCGCGCGATGGCTCTCGAATTGGCGGAGCAAGGCTTCAATGTTGACTATCTTTTTACCGGCCGAGAGCCGAGTAAGTATTTTTCGATGGAACCTTTTGGCGATTTCGCCACTCGCCGTGGGTTTACTTTTGTTAGCGAAAAAGGTCATGTGAATTATTTAAAGACCGCGACACACAACAACCTTTGGCAGTTTGCGCAAGACGTCAATCAGCTTGAGCTGGAACAGTACGACTTAGTGTTGAATGACTTTGAACCTGTCTCTGCCTGGGCGGCCAAAAAGTTTGGCGTGCCGTCGATCAGTATTAGTCATCAAAATGCATTTCGTTATTCAGTGCCGCTCAAAGGCGCTAGCTGGCTGGATAAGCAGATCGTACGCAATTTTGCACCGACCCAGCATCATATCGGGCTACATTGGTATCATTTTGATCAACCTATTTTACCCCCCATCGTCTCAACACAGCCAACTTGCGGAGGTGAAGAGCCGATGATCTTGGTTTACCTACCGTTTGAGCATCTCGATGATATCACCGACTTACTGCTCAGATTTACGACTCAGCAATTTGTCTGTTTTCATCCAGAAATCATCGAGCCGAGCCGTATCGACAACATTGAGTTTTTGCCACTCAGCGTCGAGCACTTTCATCATTATCTTGTACGTTGTAGTGGAGTGATTGCTAATGGTGGGTTTGAACTGCCATCGGAAGCGCTAACACTGGGTAAGAAGCTATTGCTTAAACCACTGAGTGGGCAGTTTGAACAAATAAGTAACGTCGCCACACTTGAACAACTCGGGTTGGCCACTTGTATGGAGTACCTGGATGCTTCAGTTGTTCGCTGTTGGCTCGATGAGGCTAGTGCTGAGAGTGTCAGTTACCCGAATGTAGCTGCCGCGATTGTTGAGTGGATAAAGCAAGGCAATTGGGACGATAAGACCCGTTTATGTCGGGAGTTATGGGATCAAGTGGACTTTCCAAGTTATGCGACCCACGTTTAACAACCGCCTTAGATTACGCCGCAGTTAAGGATGAATAATTGATGTCCGTTTTGGATCTAGAGCTCATTCATTATCGATAGACATAATTACAATCTTGATGACTGCCAAGCGAAACAATAGCAAATTATTATATATATCTATAAATTCACCTGCTTTATATTTTTTTATTCAATACTTAACCTTATGTATTAAAAGGTAAATTAGAATAATCAGATAAAAAATACTGATTAATTGTCAATCTTATTGCTAAGCACCAAATGATTCGTAGATAGTAACGATTCGTCTCGACATATCTAACATACAAATACAACGGATAGACGAAACACAGGTTTTCTATTCCAAACCGATTTCGATGAACAAATCTTACGATTATGAATTAATGAGGCTTTGCCGATGATTGACAAAAAAGAGTCTATGGGAGCTATTGCTAGTTACCGTATGGAAAGCACTCTCCGTGGAGTAGATCTCAACCTGCTAACCGTGTTTGATGCTGTGATGCAAGAACAAAATATTACCCGAGCAGCACATAACTTAGGGATGTCTCAACCTGCGGTGAGCAATGCTGTCGCTCGACTAAAAGTGATGTTTAATGACGAGTTGTTTATGCGTCAGGGGCGTGGTATTCAGCCAACCCAGCGAGCTCGCCAACTGTTTGGTCCTGTACGTCAGGCGTTACAGCTGATCCGCAACGAATTGCCAAGTTCTGTATTTTCTCCAGAGACTTCAACTCGCCTGTTTAAACTGGCTATTTGCAGTCCGTGTGATATGCGTTTTGCACCAAAAATCATGTCCAATATTCATCAGCAAGCACCCAATGTGCAGCTGCATTTAGATGCGGAGTTTGATCGTCGGCTTGCCGAACGTATGCGCTATCAAGAGATTGACTTTGTGATTGACTATGCCCGCTTTGATGAGCAAGGCTTCTCAAGCACAGAGATGTTTCAAGATGAGTTAGTAGTGGTAACGTCTAAGTGCCACTCTCGTATTCAGGGCGAAGTGAGCGCTGAAATGCTTGCTAATGAGCGCCATGCGAAACTGTCTAAAGTACATGGCCAGCGCAGCTTCTCTGAACAGGCTTATCGCGATCTCGATGTACAGGCTTATTACGAAGGCACGAGTTTAAGCAACGTTCTATATGTGGTTGGTCAATCTGAACTTGTGACTATCGCGCCTCGTTGGATGGTAGAAAACGCGGCGAACAAGGAGCAACTACAGATTCTGAGCTTCCCATTCGAAAACAGCAAGATCAGCGGCTATTTGAGCTGGCATGAGTCGAGCGAAAAAGACAAAGGACACATCTGGCTGCGAGATCAATTAATGATGATCTGTGGTGAAGTGGTTGCTTTGAACTAGCCGTCGTCAACCCTGATCTCTAAAGCCTTGAATGGTGTGCGCCATTCAAGGTTTTTTACTATTTATATTGATAACTTTGATGCCCATCAGTTGCCTTTTCTAGCTTGAAATGTACACTTGTGCGCTGATTAAAGCTTACAGGTGTAAGCTAAAGGTAGTAAAAATGGCCAACCTAGATTTTCATATCGTAAAACGAATTCGAGACCAGATTGCGCAAGGCAAAGATCGCATTGCCCTCAAGCACAAAGTAGGCAACATGTGGAACGGCATAAGCTGGAAGCAATTTGGTCAGCAAGTCGATGCGTTATCGCTTGCCTTATTGGCTCACGGTATTCGAGTCCAAGACAAAATCGGAATATTTTCCAACAACATGCCCCAGTGGACAGTCGCTGACTTTGCCGCAATGCAGTTGCGCGCTGTTTCGGTACCGATTTATCCGACCAATACCGCTGCTCAATCAGCCTACATCTTGCAAAATGCCGATGTACGAGTGCTGTTTGTCGGTGAGCAGGCACAATTTGATGCCGCTGTATCTATTTTTGAGCAGTGCCCTGATCTAGAGTTGATTGTCGCCATGTCAGAGGATGTGGACATTGGTGATTACAGCTTTGCTACCTCTTGGCAGCAATTTATTGCCCAAGCGAACCAAGCGCACCAGCAAGAACTTGATACTCGCCTCGACCAAGCAAACTTCGATGATCTGTTAACGCTTATCTATACGTCAGGCACGACAGGTCAGCCTAAAGGGGTGATGCTAGATTATGCCAATATCGCCGCACAGCTAGAGGGCCATGATCAACGTTTGAGCCTGTCGCAACAGGATGTCTCGTTATGTTTCTTGCCGCTGTCGCACGTTTTCGAGCGCGCTTGGACGTTTTACGTGCTGTATAAGGGAGCAACCAACTGCTACCTACAAGACACTATGCAAGTACGCGATGCGCTGAGCCAAGTGCGTCCAACCGTCATGTGTGCTGTTCCTCGCTTCTACGAGAAGATCTTCTCGGCGATTCACGAAAAAGTGGCCAAAGCGCCGTTTATCCGCAAAGTGCTGTTCACTTGGGCTGTGAACATGGGCGCGAAGATGGCGGTGTGTCACCAAGAAAGTCGCAAGCCTTCGCTGATATTGAAGAAATCACACGCTTTGGCAGACAAACTGGTGTTGTCTAAGTTACGCGCTCTGCTCGGGGGCAATATCCACTTTATGCCCTGTGGTGGCGCTAAGCTGGACGAAACTATCGGTCGTTTCTTCCACGCTATCGGAATCAACGTTAAATTGGGCTACGGTATGACCGAAACCACGGCTACAGTTTCATGCTGGGATGACAAATGCTTCAATCCTGACTCTATTGGGATGTCGATGCCCGGCGCTCAAGTTAAGATCGGCGACAATAACGAGATCCTAGTTCGCGGGCCTATGGTGATGCGCGGTTACTACAAGATGCCAGAAGAAACCGCCAAAACATTTGATGAACACGGCTTTTTGAAGACGGGTGATGCCGGTCATATTGATGAAAATGGCAACTTGTTTATTACCGACCGCATCAAAGAGCTGATGAAAACATCGGGCGGAAAATACATTGCACCACAAATGATAGAAGGGGCGATCGGTAAAGATCACTTTATTGAACAGATCGCTGTTATCGCGGATACGCGAAAATTCGTGTCTGCGTTGATCGTACCCTGCTTCGATTCACTTGAAGAGTATGCCAAGGAACTCAACATCAAATACCATGATCGTGTTGAGTTGGTTAAGCATCATCAGGTTGTTGAGATGCTGGAAAAGCGAGTCAACGATCTGCAGCAAGAGCTGGCTAAGTTCGAGCAAGTGAAAAAATTTAAGTTGCTGCCCAAAGCGTTCTCTATGGACGCGGGTGAACTGACGCCAACCCAGAAACTTCGTCGTAAAGTCATTAACGACAAATATCAGGATGAAATCGAAGAAATGTACACAGATAAGGCCGATAAAAAGTAGTTTATCGATGTGTTAATTTTCTGATTGAACAAATATCCCCCAGTTCATCATATCGATGGCTGGGGGATTTTTTTGGCACTTTAGTGGTAAGGAACGAAGTGTCATTACTCTTTATTACGCGTAACGCTCACAAAATAATTGAGCGAAATTTTAACTTTCATTGGTGAATGTCACTAATTTTTTATCAATAAGCCAAGTAGTTTTGTTATGAAGTGTCTATTGAAAGAATAAAGTGTAGTTTGAGACAAAAATCGCATTAGACCCCTTGATAAGAAAGCGTTACATTTGTTGCGTAACCTTGCTTTATGTTACCTGTGAGCAAGGCATAGCCGAAAAAGTGGAAGTATTTCGAATTAGGCTACGAATAAGACCTAGACTATGAAAAACCAACCCATTGTGTCGACCTCACACATTGGCTGATTGGTTAAGGAGAAAAATATGGCAGCAATGTTGTCCGGTGCAGAGATGGTAGTGCAATCTTTGATCGAAGAAGGCGTCGAGCAGATCTTTGGGTACCCAGGTGGATCTGTACTTGATATTTATGACGCTCTGCACGCGAAAGATGATCAAATTAAACATGTACTTGTTCGCCATGAACAAGCGGCTACCCACATGGCCGATGGCTATGCGCGCGCCACGGGTAACCCTGGCGTGGTGTTGGTCTGCTCTGGCCCTGGTGCGACCAATACAATTACTGGTATTGCCACTGCCTATATGGACTCAATTCCAATGATTGTTATTTCAGGTAACGTGCCAAATAACATGATTGGTAATGACGCGTTTCAGGAGTGTGACATTGTTGGTGTTTCTCGCCCAGTCGTAAAGCATAGTTTTTTGGTGAAAAAGGCCGAAGACATCCCTGAAACAGTAAAAAAAGCCTTCTATATTGCGACTACCGGTCGACCAGGCCCGGTACTTATTGATCTGCCGAAGGATGTGATGAATCCTTTGGTGAAGCTACCTTACGAATACCCTAAATCACTGTCGATGCGCTCTTACAAGCCGACTACTAGCGGACACAAAGGTCAGATTAAAAAAGGCCTTAAAGCGCTGCTGGAAGCGAAGAAGCCGGTGCTTTATGTCGGTGGTGGCGCGGTTATCTCTGAAGCGGAACAGCCTTTGCTTAAGCTCGCCGAAGCACTGAACCTGCCGGTTGTAAGCACCTTGATGGGCCTAGGGGCATTCCCTGGTACGCACAAAAACTCATTAGGTATGTTGGGAATGCATGGTCTTTATGAAGCAAATATGGCGATGCATAAAGCCGATCTTATTTTTGGTGTTGGGGTTCGCTTTGACGACCGTACCACCAATAATCTTGAGAAGTATTGCCCGAATGCCAAGGTCATGCATATCGATATCGATCCCTCTTCGATCTCTAAGAATGTCAAAGCGGATCTCCCTATTGTTGGCTCTGCCGACAAAGTGTTACACAGCATGGTCAGTTTGCTGGAAGAGCAAGGTAGCACTAACGATCAACAGGCATTAAATTGCTGGTGGGATGAGATTCAAAGCTGGCGCGATCGTCAGTGTTTGAGCTATGAAACCTCAGCCGAGCGCATTAAACCGCAACAAGTCATAGAGACATTACATAAGCTGACCAATGGTGACGCTTACGTCGCCTCCGATGTCGGCCAGCATCAAATGTTTGCTGCACTCTACTACCCGTTCAACAAGCCGCGTCGCTGGATAAACTCTGGTGGTCTAGGCACCATGGGCTTTGGTCTGCCAGCGGGAATGGGGGTGAAATTTGCCAAACCGGATGAAGAAGTCGTGGTCGTGACCGGAGATGGCAGTATTCAAATGAATATCCAAGAGCTCTCGACGGCACTTCAGTATGATATCCCAGTTAAGATCATTAACTTAAACAACCGATTCCTCGGCATGGTAAAACAGTGGCAAGACATCATTTACCAAGGCCGACACTCTAACTCATACATGAGTTCTGTTCCCGATTTTGCTGCCATCGCGGAAGCGTATGGTCATGTCGGTATTCGCATTGAAACCCCGGATCAACTTGAATCGGGTCTTAAGCAGGCGCTAGAGATGAAAGATCGCCTCGTGTTTATAGACATCAGTGTGGATGAAACCGAGCATGTGTACCCGATGCAAATTAAAGGTGAGGGTATGGACAAAATGTGGCTAAGCAAAACGGAGAGAACTTAATATGAGACACATTATTTCACTGCTATTAGAAAACCAACCGGGTGCGTTATCCCGAGTGGTTGGCTTGTTTTCTCAGCGCGCCTACAACATTGAGTCATTGACGGTTTCGCCTACTGATGATGAAACCTTATCTCGACTGAACATCACCACCATTTCTGATGATATGGAGCTTGAGCAGATCCAGAAGCAGCTCAACAAACTGATTGATGTGCTTAAAGTGCAAGAAGTGACCGAGTTGGACCATATCGAACGTGAGTTGATGATGGTAAAAGTGAAAGCGAGTGGATTTTCTCGTGCTGAGGTAAAGCGCACTGCTGATATTTTCCGCGGTCAGATCGTCGATGTGACGGCCTCGCAATATACTGTGCAGATGGCGGGTACCAGTGAAAAGCTGGACGCCTTTATCCAAGCTATTTCAGAAGTCACCGAAGTGATTGAAGTGGCCCGAAGTGGGGTAGTGGGTATCGCTCGTGGAGAGCGGGCACTCAAGCCTTAATCGAGCACATTACAGCAATAAAAAACCACCGCCAATGCGGTGATTTTTTTGTCTTCTTTTGTATTAGTGAAGGATACGAGCGCGAATCGTGCCTTCGATACTTTTCAGTTTCAGCAACGCTTCTTCTGAACGCTCGGTTTCAACGTCAATCACCACGTAACCAAAGTCGGCGGCGGTCTGTAGGTACTGACCGGCAATGTTGATCCCTTCTTCGGCAAAAATGGTGTTGATTTGCGTCATGATACCCGGGCGGTTCTTATGGATATGCAGTAGACGCGAACAATCACGATGTTCTGGGAGCGATACCTCTGGGAAGTTGACGCTTGAGAGCGTTGAACCATTGTCAGAATACTTAGCCAGTTTGCCCGCGACTTCAATACCAATGTTCTCTTGCGCTTCCTGAGTTGAGCCACCAACGTGAGGTGTTAGGATCACGTTGTCGAATTTTTGTAGTGGTGATTCGAATGGATCGGCATTGGTCTTTGGCTCGGTTGGGAACACATCGATGGCCGCCCCTGCCAGATGACCTGATTCCAAGGCATGGCACAAAGCTTCAATGTCTACTACAGTGCCGCGCGCCGCATTGATGAAAATTGCTCCAGGCTTCATGCGAGCAAATTCCTCTGCGCCCATCATGTTTTTGGTCTCTGGCGTTTCTGGTACGTGCAACGAAATAACATCACACTTATTGAGCAGTTCGCTCATGGTGTGTACTTGAGTGGCATTGCCAAGTGACAGCTTGTTCTCGATGTCATAGAAGTAGACACGCATACCTAAGTTTTCAGCAATGATACCGAGCTGGGTGCCGATATGCCCATAGCCTATGATACCTAGGCGCTTACCACGTGCTTCGTAAGAGTTGTCGGCACTCTTCTTCCAGATACCACGGTGTGCCAATGCGTTCTTCTCTGGAATCCCACGCAGTAGTAGTAGTACTTGACCCAACACCAACTCGGCGACACTACGGGTGTTTGAGAAAGGGGCATTGAAAACAGGGATACCACGGCTGGCCGCAGCTTTGAGGTCAACTTGGTTAGTACCGATACAGAAACAGCCAATGGCGACCAGTTTTTCTGCCGCGTTGATGATTTTTTCTGATAGGTTGGTACGCGAGCGAATACCGATAAAGTGCACGTCTTTTACGGCTTCGATTAACTCTTCTTCGGCAAGAGAGCCTTTGTGATATTCGATGTTGCTATAGCCAGCCGCTTGGAGGACCTCTACCGATGATGGGTGCAGACCTTCAAGCAACAGAATCTTGATTTTATCTTTTTCCAGAGAAACTTTGGCCATTGTCTTCTTCCTTAAAGTGGGGAAATTGGGCTTAACTGGCGCACATTGGGCAAAAGCAGATAAAGCAAACGTTTTGCACGGCTTATAACATCACGCAAACGTTTTCCTTGTGCGTCTTCTGACCATTAAGTTATCAAAAAAAAAACAGTTTGGGTAAGAAAATTACGGAATAAGGCATAATTTTTCTTGAGTAAAATGAAAAAAACGGCGCCAATTGGCGCCGCTTGTAATGAAATAACAAAAAAATCGATATTACTCTTCGATTTTCGCCCCTTCTGGCGTGCCAGTAATGACAACGTCGGCGCCGCGATGAGCAAACAGCCCAACCGTTACTACACCTGGGATAGCGTTGATTTTGTCTTCTAGTGCTTTCGGGTCGGTAATTTTCATGTGGTGAACATCAAGGATGACGTTGCCGTTATCTGTGATCACACCTTCACGATACGCAGGATCGCCGCCAAGCTTAACTAACTCACGCGCCACGTAAGAGCGAGCCATCGGAATGACTTCGACTGGTAGTGGGAACTGACCAAGTACATCTACTGCTTTGGTGTTGTCGACGATACAAACGAACTTGTCTGAAATGGCAGCGACAATCTTTTCACGCGTTAACGCTGCACCACCGCCTTTGATCATATCGCGGGTTGGGTTGATTTCGTCGGCACCATCAACATAGATGTCGAGTTTAGCGACGTCGTTACAATCATACACTTCAATACCTAGCGCTTTGAGTTTCTCGGTGGACGCTTCAGAGCTTGACACTGCACCTTTAATTTCTTCTTTCATAGTGGCAAGTGCATCGATGAAGTGATTGACGGTCGAGCCAGTACCAACACCTACAATACTGCCTTCGGTCACATATTTCAGTGCTGCCCAACCAGCTTCTTTCTTCATTTCATCTTGAGTCATGCTCATCTCCTAAAAGCGGTAGTAATATGGTTTGCGGCGCGATTATATCGCCAAATGACCCTTATTCCCAATCCCAGATGCGGCTCGGGGTCACTATTTTGGGCAGTGGCACATCCCAAGACTCCACCGGGAGTTGCTTGACCTGCTGGCAGTCATGGGCAAGTCCGATAGGCTTTGGACCTTGGCCCGTTGCGAACCATGGAGCGAGCGTTCGGTCATAATAGCCGCCACCCATGCCGAGGCGTTGTCCTTGACGATCAAAGGCGACTAACGGAGTACACACTAAATCTAGCTTAGCCACCGGGTAGACTTGGGTTTGATCTAGCTTAGGTTCGGCAATCGAATATTGGTTGAGTACCATCGATGTGTCACTTTGGTAGCGAAGAAACAACAAATGCCCTTTGGAAAAAGGATGAATAACGGGAAGATAGGTTGATTTGCCTTGTTGCCATAACCATTCGATCAGCGGCTTGGTGTCGATTTCTCCATCAGCGGTGAGATACAGAGCGATGTGCTGGGCGCTTAGTAGCTCTGGAAGTTGCGCGAACTGACGGATTAGATCCAGACCGGCAAGATACTGAGTATCGCTCGGTAGTTGGTTGCGCTTTTTACGGATATCGGCTCGGATTTGTTGACGAGAAACAGTCATATTTTACCCACATTAGTCGGGTATCGAGTAGGAATACCCCAGAGTGCCGTTGGAGATATCGACCCTTGAACCAGCTGGTTCAAGGCGGATCAGCAGAGATAACCGTAGGCTTCTCGGTTCAAGCCGAGCTTGCTCAATAGTTATCAAGTACTAACCCTTAGGTATTGCTTATCGGCTCAGGGACTTAATCCCCTCACGCACACTCCAGGGTAAATTTGTTGGTAAAGCTTACTGCTGTCCTGGCTTCACTTTACTGATTGCGTTGTCTAACGATGCTGAGAGCTGTTCCATTCGCTCAGATAAGGCATCTTGTTCCTGCTTTGAATCACTGTCACGAGCGTCTAGCTCATGACAAAAGTTTAACGCAACAAACGTCAAAAGTTGAACTTCGTTGGTGATTTTTGTTTTCGCGGCCATCTCTTTTAGGCGCTCATCAAGTCGCTTGGCGGCATTGATCAAAGACTCTTCTTGCCCTGCAGGACAGTTAACAAGAGTATGCTTGCCTAAGATTTCCACTTCTACCGCTTGATTACTCATACCGACTCTATATCTGTTGCTTGAGGTGATAAAGCAGATAATCACCGAGGGGGAAACTATAGAAAAACGCGTATTAAGATTCAAGCTTTTCCCCACCCACGACTGGAAATCAGCGGGCAAAAACACAGTAATTGGGCAATTTGGATAAAAGCTACTCACAATTGCGTAATCACTCGTTTTCGCTCGCTGTGGTAAGTGATAGGATTGAGATTATTTTCTCTGATTTAGGTCTATGCGATGAGCGATACCAAGTTACCCGATTATCTGACATTTGCCAGCGAACTGCAGTCTGCTGGGTTAGCGGTCAACCCTGCTGAGTTACACGGTTTACTGGCCGGCATGCTAAGTGGCGGTTTGAGCCTGACGGATAAAAGTTGGCAACCACTGGTGTTTGACTATGTCAGTGAAGGCATGGGCTGGCCGAGTAAAGTGCTGCAACTTGCGCAATCCACATTGGATGCATCGGTGGTTGAGTTAACCGGCTCCGGCATGGACCTAGAACTGCTGTTGCCTGATGAAGAAGCCAGCGCGACTCTATTTGATGTGGCAGATGCGCTTGCTGATTGGGTGAACCACTTTATTTCGGGAGTAGGGTTGGTCAACGCTCCGATCGGCAAAGCGGATGCGGACGTGAAAGAGGCGCTGGCTGACCTCGAAGAGATCGCTAAGCTTGGCATTGATGAAGACGATGATATGGAAGAGCAAGCGCAGCTCCTTGAGCAAGTGATCGAGCATGTTAAAGCCTGTGTGTTGACCATTCACGCTGAATTTGGCCGTAAAGTCGAGGCTCAAGCGGCACCTACGATTCACTAATTAGGTAGCACTATGAAGCAGTTTGACGTGGTCATCGCAGGGGGTGCGATGGCCGGTATGACCTTAGCCTTAGCGCTAAATAAGCTTTCTCCGACGCCGTTATCTGTTGCGGTGATCGACCCTTTCCAAACCAATCATCAAGCGCACCCAGGTTTTGACTCTCGTTCAATTGCACTTAGCTATGGCACCGTAGCGATTCTTAAACAGTTTGGTTTATGGCAGGCGATCAGTGAGTTCGCCACTCCCATTGAGCACATTCATGTCTCGGATCGCTCTCATGCAGGAATGACGGAGATCACTCGTCAGCAGCTTTGCGTTGAGGCGTTAGGTTACGTCGTTGAACTGGCCGATGTGGGTAACCTCTATCGTCAACAAGCGGAGCAGAACCCCAATATCTCTCTGATTGACGCCGCAGTGCAGCGACTGGAACGCAATCAACATAGCATGAAGATAGAGCTAAGTGATGATAGCCAAATCGAAGCTAAATTGTTGGTGGCTGCCGATGGCGCGACGTCGACTTGTTGTGAGCAGGTCGGCCTAGAGTTACATCAACATGATTATTCTCAAGTGGCGGTCATTGCCAATATCGCCACAGAGCAAGCGCATTTGGGCAGAGCGTTTGAGCGCTTTACCACCTCAGGTCCGGTGGCATTATTGCCAATGTCTCAAGGAAGAATGTCTCTGGTATGGTGTCTTGACCCCGAACAGGCCAATACTATGATGAAAGCCAGTGATGATGAATTCAAACAGGCATTGCAACAGGCGTTTGGTTGGCGGTTAGGTAGGATTAGCAAGATTGGTCAGCGTGCCAGTTACCCATTACTACTGCGCTATCGTCAGCAGACTATCTCACACCGCGTCGCTGTCATTGGCAATGCTGCGCAAACCTTACATCCGATTGCTGGTCAAGGCTTCAATCTAGGGATTCGCGATGTCGCTACGTTAACCGAGCATATCGCTCAGTTTGCTGATGACCCTGGTTGTTATCAAGCGCTAAAACAGTATCAGCAGGCGCGCCAAGCGGATAGAGAAGCCACCATCACCACGACCTCAAGCTTAGTGCATCTCTTTTCCAACGATTATCTCTCGTTACGGATGGCGCGCAATCTCGGGCTCGCGGCGATGGATACACTGCCGTTACTCAAAGCCCCTCTATTACAAAGAACGTTAGGTTTAGTCGCTCGTTAAGAGTGGCAACAAAGGACAACTAGAAATGATGCAAAGTGTTGATATCGCGATCGTTGGCGGTGGTATGGTTGGATTGGCTTTGGCTGCTGCTCTCAAAGAGACGGATTTGCGCATAGCGGTTATCGAAAGCCGTGAACCTGAGAGTGACCTGCAAGCTTTGCCGGATGTACGTGTTTCTGCGCTAAGTCGCTCGAGTGAAGTCATTTTGCGCAATCTAGGCGCTTGGCAAGGTATTGTTGAGCGCCGCGCTGCGCCTTACGCTGCGATGGAAGTGTGGGAGCAAGATAGCTTTGCTCGTATTGAATTTGAAGCGCAGCAACTGGCTCAACCGGATTTAGGCCATATTGTTGAGAATCGTGTGATTCAACTGGCTCTCCTTGAGCAAGTGAAACAGCAGCATAATGTCACTTTGTACTTGCCCGCCCAGTGCCAAACACTGGCCATTGGTGAGCGCGAAGCGTGGATTACATTGGATGACGGTCAGGCCTTGACTGCCAAGCTGGTGGTGGGTGCGGATGGTGCTAACTCATGGGTGCGTAAGCAACAAGATATTCCACTGACGCACTGGGACTACGGGCATAGTGCGATTGTGGCCAATATTCGTACCGAAGACTCGCACCAGAGCGTGGCTCGCCAAATCTTTACCGCTCAAGGTCCGTTGGCTTTTCTTCCTCTTGGCGATAGCCACTTGTGCTCCATTGTTTGGTCAACGGATCCGACTCGTGCTGAACGGCTGGTGAGCATGCCTGAGCAGGAGTTTAATAAAGCCTTGATTGCTGAGTTTGATCATCGACTCGGCTTATGTGAAGTTGTGGGGGAGCGTTTCGCGTTTCCGCTAAAAATGCGCTACGCACGAGACTTTGTCGCCCCACGTGTTGCGCTGGTCGGTGACGCTGCGCACACCATTCATCCGCTCGCAGGACAAGGGGTAAACTTAGGGCTGCTTGATGCGGCGAGCTTAGCTCAGGAAGTGATCCAACTGCACCGAAGCGGACAAGACTTTGGTAGTCAACGTCATTTACGTGGTTATGAGCGCTGGCGAAAAGCGGAAGCGGCAAAAATGATCGCTGCGATGCAAGGCTTTAAGAATCTGTTTGAAGGTGACAACCCTGCGAAAAAACTGATCCGCGGATTGGGAATGAAATTAGCGGGTCAATTGCCCGGCGCTAAAGATGAAATAATGAAGCGTGCATTAGGGCTTAAAGGACGCTTGCCTGAATTGGCTAAACCGCTACCGCTGAAATCACCGCAGCGATAAATTACCCATTACCACAGCTTTAAATGATAAAGGGTTGGCAGAGCCAACCCTTTTTGAATTTGTTAAGCGTAGGCGCAGCGCAGTCGCATCACCTCTTGATTCACTTCTTTGACGGTCTTGAAATGCCGTGTATCTGCTTTTTCTGGCAGGATAAGTTTTCCGTTATCAAACTCAAACTTGCCCACACCATAGATGTATATTCTTCCCTTAAATAGCCGGCTAATGTGTTTAGCAATCATACCTGGTGTATAGCGCTTAAACAGTCTCATACGTCCTTCCTTCTTTTTAGCAAGCACTGCAGATTATACGTATTTGCCACCCTCAATAGTGTGATTCTTATGGTGGAATATGCAGTAAAAACAGTTTTGTTTGGATATTTGTGTTGCTGTAGGCAAAAACTCGGATAAATATCCAATTAACTGTGATAGCTCCCTCATTTATGTTCTGTTATTGGAACTGGTGAGGATTATGATTCGTGACCTATTAGGCCCGATGTTTATGACAGCTTTAAGAATAGTTTAACTTTATCGGTATGGTGTGAGTATTATGTAAAAAAGTTTTAAAAAAAAGCCCGCATAAAATTAGCGGGCGAATAGTCACAGATGCATTACACAAAAAGTGGATGTCCTGAAACAATCAGTGGATTCACTTTTTTGTTGGAGAAGGATTTACACTTGCTAGATTAGAGCTTCCAATCCGCTCATGTGTCGCCCCGAAAAACGTAAGCAGAGCGTTCTTTAACCAACAGGTTCAGCATACTGCAAAATGACACCTGTGACTACTTACGCTTTAATAATGAATAATAATTTAATTGCAAGTGATCAATGATGCGAAGCTGATCATGCTAAAATGTAATGGATTGCAAAATTTAGCGCGCTATCGCCGATCCTCATTGAACGCGGCAAATCTCCCCGACAATAGGCTGGCAGAGTTGTATCAGATCTTCACAGCGTAATGCGACTCCAGCCATATTTGATCCGCTGCTGATCGTGACTTCTGGCTCGGTCAGCAATCGTTGATCAAAAACCACTACCATCGGTGTCCTTAACAGGATCGGTACCACAGTGCCCACTTGGTAACCAGTTAGACTGACTACCTCCTGCATTCCCACACAGGTCATACGTCGCCAATCGAGCAAGGCTCGTACTTTCTTTGGATCGACCGCCAGATCTCCGGGCGCACAAGCAATCGCATACCGATTGCTCATATCACGCATCACAATGGACTTGACCATCTGCGCAGGGCGAATACCACGTTGCCTAGCGGCATCCTCTATGGTGGTGGCTGGGGCCTGATGGGGCAGCAGGCGAAACGGGACCTGCTGCGACTCCAGATATTGAGTAATATGGGTAGAAATGATGTTAGTCATTGTCTTCTAGTGAATAGGGAAGGGGAGCAAAGTGCCAAAGGTGCTGAGGCTGCTGTTTCAGTCTGAGCTGGGTATCAGCTTCAAGGTTGTTCGGTAGTACAGCAATGGCGAGTGCTTTATGGTCACTGTAGCGATAGCTGGCCAGCAACTTACCCGCACTACGCCAATTATCACCGACGGCGCGTTCTAACTCTGCGTTGGCCTCAATAGCTTGTTCAGCACTCCCTTCGATAATGAATAGCGCACGCTTGTTGATGCCACGATATTTAGCGCGAGCCACCGTCTCTTGTCCGGTATAACAACCTTTGCTAAAACTAACCCCATTTAATGCCTGAACGTTGAGCGCTTGAGGGATATGTTCGTTTTGCTGTTCTGCAGTCAGGCGAGGATAGCCAGCCTTGATGTCGAGTAGTGTCCAAAGTGCTGAGTCGACCTTTTGCGCATCGCTAGCAAGGACCAAAGATTTGGCTGCCTCTTCAGTTAAAGCAAGTAGCCAACGATTGGCGTCTATTTTGACGGCAGTGCCGCCGTCAATCGAACGCACCTCGCCTGTTTGATCAGACAGGCTATCGATTAAGGTGTCGGCTTCTGCGCCAATAACCCCGAGTAAGGTATCTTTGCTGTGCTCAAACTCGACTTTAGAGAAAATCGCGTATTTCTTTAGTTCAGCCAATTCCTTTTCAATCAACTCTTTGGGCTGAAACATGGCATAACCTTGTTGATGATGAAACAGGTGAAATACACTCCAAACTTTACCTTTGGCGTCACAGTGGGCACCAACAGTCGATTGGCTTGGATCTAGGGTGACAACATCACAGGTCACTTGTCCTTGTAGATAGGACTTACTGTCGTTACCTTGCGCAGTGATCATGCCCCAGTCATTGAGTACAGCAATAGCCAGCGAAGGGAGTGCGTCATTGGAGGAGAGTTGCAATGGTGCGAAATCGTTGTTCCAGTCCATGATGAATACCTAACAATAATCGGATGGTTGCTATGTTATCGCCTATTGTTGGTGATAAACAACCTTTTGAGTTGTGTGCCATTTGTTTCAAGTGCAAGGATGAAAAGACACGCTCTGGTCGGGAGTGTGACTGGCGCACTAGTTGTCGGCAGATTTGCTTGTTACACTCGAGCCACACAACCTGTTTTGGTGAGGAATTACAATGTATACCGCAGAAGAAAAAGCGCGGATCAAATGGGCATGCCGACGCGGAATGTTGGAACTCGATGTCGTGATAATGCCATTTTTTGAAGAATGTTTTGATAGCCTACAAGAGAATGAACAACGTGATTTTGTCTCACTGCTTGAATGTGATGACCCCGATTTGTTCACTTGGATTATGGGCCATGGTCGAAGTGAAAATCTAGGTCACGCTGCTATGGTAGATAAAATTGTCGCCCACAACCTCAGTAAAGTGCGCTAGGGTAGTCCTGACGCCTTCGAAATATGCAAAGCAGGCCAACGTTATTTTCTCAACTTTGGCCTGTGTAATCACTCTGATTTCCCCACTTCCGCTTGTTGCCATCGCCTTTCTCTTAATCGTAATCGCTAAGCTGTACCCTCATCACGTTTGGTTAGCCCCGTCACTGCAAGGTGAAGTGACTTTTGTGTCGCCTCGTCAGGCCGACACGGCAAATCACACCTATCAGATAAAAACGGTGTTGTTTCCATTGATGTCATTCGTGTTGTTGCTCGTTCTGCAGGATAACCAACGCAGACTCATCTGGCGCGACAGTCTACCTGATGTGAGCTACAGACAATTGGTGGTGTTACTAAAAAGGGAGCACTGAGCTCCCTAGCATTAACACCTATTTATCCCGTTTAGAGTTACTGATTTTTCAGCTTTTCAGGTGTCAAAATCGTTGGCTGGCTATGTTCGGCCAGTTCTGGATAGTCAAGGGTGTAATGCAGGCCGCGACTCTCTTTACGCTCCATGGCACAACGTACCATCAGTTCCGCTACTTGCAGTAAATTACGCAACTCCAGCAAGTTGTTCGAAACTCTAAAGTTACTGTAGTACTCGTGAGTTTCCTGCTGTAGCAGTTGAATGCGGCGCAGCGCTCGCTCTAGGCGTTTATCAGTACGCACTATCCCCATGTAGTCCCACATGAATAAGCGCAGTTCATGCCAGTTGTGTTGAATCACCACCTCTTCATCTGAGCAGTTCACTTGGCTTTCATCCCAGGCCGGCAGAGAGTCAGGAAGCTCGGCTTTGTCTAAGTTAGCAATAATATCATTGGCCGCAGACCAGGCATAAACCACGCACTCGAGCAATGAGTTTGACGCCATTCGATTGGCACCGTGTAGGCCGGTATAACTGACTTCGCCAATGGCGTACAGTTGGGCAAGATCGGTTTGCCCTTGTTGATTGACCATGACCCCACCACAGGTGTAGTGCGCCGCAGGGACGACAGGGATCGGCTCCTTAGTCATATCAATGCCTAGCTCCAGTAAGCGGGTATTGATGGTTGGGAAGTGTTTTTCGATAAAGTCTGCCGGCTTGTGACTAATATCTAGGTACATGCAGTCTGCACCCAAACGCTTCATCTCAAAATCGATGGCGCGGGCGACCACATCTCTGGGAGCAAGTTCTTCTCGCGAGTCAAAATCGGGCATAAAGCGCGAACCATCAGGACGGCGCAGATAGGCTCCCTCACCGCGCAGTGCTTCAGTGAGCAAAAAGTTACGCGCTTCCGGATGGTATAGGCAGGTTGGGTGGAACTGGTTGAACTCCAAGTTGGCGACTCGGCAGCCTGCTCGCCAGGCCATAGCGATACCATCTCCCGAAGAGACGTCAGGGTTGGAGGTGTATTGATACACCTTAGATGCACCGCCAGTGGCAAGCACAACAAACTTGGCGCGCACCGTTTCAACGTGCTCTTGATTGCGGTTCCAGATGTAGGCACCGACGATTTTTTTATTGTTTCCGCCAATTTTATCTTCGGTAATAAGATCAAGGGCATTATGGCGTTCGAGAACCGTAATGTTGGGATGATTGTGCACATTGTCTTGTAGCGATGTTTGCATCGCCATACCGGTTGCATCGGCTGCATGCAAAATACGTCGATGACTGTGGCCACCTTCACGGGTGAGGTGATATCGAGGGGCGTCGTCGCTGTCGTTTTCTTCTCGATCAAAAGGGACGCCACCGTCAATCAGCCATTGCACGCATTCCTTGGCATTTTTGGCGATAAACTCAACCGTCTCTTGTTCACACAAGCCTGCCCCTGCGATTAACGTATCTTGAACGTGAGACTCAATGCTGTCGTCCTCATCGAAGACGGCGGCAATACCACCTTGTGCATAGTAGGTCGCGCCTTCGCTGCGCGGCCCCTTACTGAGCACAATGACCTTGCCGTACTCGGCAACTCGTAGGGCTAAAGAAAGACCAGCGGCACCACTACCCACCACCAACACATCACACTGATGTTCACGGTTTGCGTTCATAAAACTGTTAAATTCCCGAGTTAAATTGTCCCTAAGTCAAACTGCAATTATTTGACCGCAGCATGACAGGTCAATGAGCGACCTCGCTCTCAAATCATTTACAATGGCCTTCGCATCTAGGCTATAGTGCGCGTCTAGCGACTATAGTAGCACTGCCAGCCAGGCTTTGCTTGAATGCATGCACTGGTAAATTGCCATTGCATTTCAGTACCCAGAACCTCAAAATCGCGTAAGAGGTAGCTTAGTACGTCATTGTGTTAAAAAAGTTTGCAGAAAGATTGAACTTAAATTTTCCGACTAGGTCACAATAGTGCTCAAGTAGACAGTGGTGTCAAGACTACATTTTGCATAATTAATACTCATGTCTGAGAAGATAAGAGTGAATAACAATAGGAGTACCCGCTCGAATGAACGAGCAACTGACCGATCAAGTATTAATTGAGCGAGTTCAGAATGGGGATAAACAAGCATTCAATTTGCTGGTGACTAAGTACCAGAACAAAGTTTGCAATCTTATTTCCCGCTATGTGAATAATCCGGGTGATGTTCCCGATGTAGCACAAGAAGCATTTATTAAGGCGTATCGAGCTATCCCGAGTTTTCGTGGAGAAAGTGCCTTCTATACTTGGTTATATCGGATTGCCGTTAATACTGCAAAAAACCATCTTGTGGCTCAAGGTCGGCGTCCACCAGCGCAAGATGTCGATTCGGAAGACGCAGAATATTACGAAACGGGTAGTGCTTTAAAAGAAATATCGAACCCTGAGAACTTGACGTTGTCCAACGAGTTGAAACGGGTGGTATTTAGCGCAATTGAAGCGCTGCCTGATGATTTAAAAACCGCGATGACATTGCGTGAGCTCGATGGCTTAAGCTATGAAGAAATTGCCGCGGTAATGGATTGCCCTGTAGGAACGGTGCGCTCGCGCATCTTTCGTGCTCGCGAAGCGGTCGAAAAGAAGATTCAACCGCTAATGCAACGCTAGACCAGTAACTTTAATGGTGAAAATAATGGCTGACAAAGAGAAACTTTCAGCACTCATGGATGGAGAGTTGGTAGATAAGGCGCTAATTGTAGAATTAGAGCACGACCAACAGAGCCAGCAATCTTGGAAGCATTATCATTTGATTGGTGATGTGATGCGTGGCGATGCTCCGGAAAAGCCGGAGTGGAATATTGCTGAAAGCGTCGCAATGGCTTTAGAAAACGAGCCAACGCACTCAACAGTAACTCAGTTAGAACAACATCAACGTATTGAAACTCAGCCGACTCCAGCACAAGCGCGTCGTCAGCTACCCGCATGGTTGAACCAGTTTGGCCAAGTGGCCATGGCGGCGTGTGTGTCTCTTGTGGTTATTTTGGGAGTGCAGCAGTACGGTGGTAGCGATGCCGCAGCACCAGAAAACGATGCATTGCCGGTGCTGCAGACGATTCCTTTTGCAGGGAGCGCAGAGCCGGTAAGCCTGACGCGTTCTTCCGTTGAGCAGTCAAGCTCAAATGAGACCAACATTCAAGAGCAGCGCCGCCGCATTCATGCCATGCTGCAAGACTATGAATTGCAACTGCGCTTAAACAGTCAGAGTATTGAGCAAAGCGATAATCCTGAAACGGTAGTTGAATGAAAAAAATCCTGATCAGTGTGCTGACACTGTTCAGTTTGAACTCAAACTTGGCCTTTGCAGAAGAAAAAGCTGCAGAGGCTTTGTTGCTTCAAATGAACCAAGCCAGTCAGCACTTAAACTACGAACTCTCTTACATACTGATTAAGAAAAACAGTATCGAGCCTTTGCTCTATCGTCACGCTCGAGCAGACGATCAGCAGTTTGCCCATTTAGTGTATCTTAGTGGTCCGGTCCGTGAGGTGATTCGTCGTGGCGACGAGGTCAGCTATATCGAGCCTGGTGTTGAGCCTTTCACCATAGAGTCGGGTAATGTGGTTGCACCGACCATTCCGCTGCTCAATTCTGATGTCGAACGTTTAATTGACTACTACGACTTTGTGCCCATGGGCCGTGCTCGTGAAGCAGGTGCTGCCTGTCATGTACTGCGCGTGGTGCCAAAAGATGGTCAACGTTATTCATACGTACTGTGGGTTGACGAGAAGAGCAAACTGCCACTGCGCGCAGATCTCGTTGACCGTGATGGTGAAGTGCTCGAGCAGTACCGCACAATTTCTTACAGTTTGAGTGATCAAATTGCCCAAGTTCTAAGTGGCTTACGTGATGTGAAATTGCCCGATGTGCTCTCCTTGCCAAAAGGCCAGGTGATGCAGTCTTATTGGACGGTGGGTTGGGTGCCTAATGGGTTCGAGGCAAAAGAACTGAATCGCTACCGCATGAACAACACCGATCGTATGGTTGAAAGCCAGATGTATAGTGATGGTCTGTTTAGCTTCTCTGTTTACGTCTCTAACAGCGATGACTTATCTCTTAAAGGACAATTGGTTCGCCAAGGTCGCCGTACTCTACACAGTTTTGTTAAAGATGAGCGAGAGGTCTCGGTGATTGGCGATATTCCACCGTCGACCGCAAAGCGTATCGCGCAGTCAGTGACCTTCAAAAACAGTCAGAGTACCACGCAATGATGACGGCACTCGCAACAGTGGCCAAGGTCGAAGCTAACGGCCAACAGTTTGAGGTTGAGTTGAGTTGCGATCAGCAAACTAGCTGTAGCAGTTGCTCGTCGCAAAAAAGCTGCGGTACTGGAATTGTCTCTAAAGCGGTGGGCAATAAATCGCTCAATTGGTACTTGGTCACTGAAAAAGTGGTCAAGCCCGGCCAAGTGGTTGAAATTGGTCTGCCAGAAAAGAGCGTATTGCAATCCGCCGCTTTGGTCTATTTGGTTCCCTTGTTCGCAATGATAGCCGGTGCCTTGATTGGTCAGTGGTGGCTTGCACCTATGCTCGCCATGGGAGAGGGGCTAGTGATCGCTGTCTCCGCATTGGCGACGTTGGCCGGTATCTTGTTCGCCAAGCGATTATCCTATCAATTAGAGCAACGCTCTTCACAACAAGTCACCTTATTAAGGGTGCTGGGTGAACCAATTAGCTAGTGCGAACCGGCTAGAAATTGGGTAGAATCTGCCAACTTGAACGAAATGCCGCCATCAATGCTGACTATACTGAGCATAAAGCGCGGCTTTCTTGTCCCTATTTAAAAGAGTTTAGTCACACCAAATCATGAAGCACATTCGTAACTTTTCGATTATCGCCCACATCGACCATGGTAAGTCGACCCTATCAGACCGTTTGATCCAAGTATGTGGTGGATTAAGCGACCGTGAAATGGCCGCACAGGTTCTAGACTCAATGGATCTAGAGCGTGAGCGCGGTATCACCATCAAATCACAGAGTGTGACGCTAAACTACACCGCCAAAGATGGTGAAACGTATCAGCTCAACTTCATCGATACTCCTGGACACGTAGACTTCGCCTACGAAGTGTCTCGCTCTCTAGCCGCGTGTGAAGGGGCGTTACTCGTGGTTGACGCGGGGCAGGGTGTTGAGGCTCAAACTCTTGCTAACTGTTACACGGCGATCGAAATGGATCTTGAGGTGGTACCAATTCTGAATAAGATTGACCTTCCTGCAGCCGATCCAGAGCGTGTCGCAGAAGAGATCGAAGAAATCGTTGGTATCGACGCGATGGAGGCGACTCGTTGTAGTGCGAAAACCGGTATCGGTGTTGATGATGTTCTAGAGAACATTGTATCCGCGATTCCTGCACCAGAAGGTGATCCAGAAGCGCCACTACAAGCACTAATTATTGACTCTTGGTTTGATAATTACTTAGGTGTTGTTTCCTTAGTTCGTATTAAAAACGGCGAGCTCAAGAAAAACGACAAAATTAAAGTGATGAGTACTGGCCAGGTTTGGGGTGTTGACCGTATTGGTATCTTTACACCAAAACAGGTTGATACCGATATTTTACGTACTGGCGAAGTAGGCTGGGTCGTGTGTGGCATCAAAGACATTCTAGGCGCCCCGGTTGGTGACACGCTGACGCTGGCGAAGAACGGTTGTGATAAACCACTACCAGGCTTTAAGAAAGTGAAGCCTCAGGTCTATGCAGGTTTGTTCCCAGTATCATCTGATGATTACGAGAACTTCCGTGATGCGCTGGGCAAACTTAGCCTCAATGATGCCTCACTGTTCTACGAGCCAGAAAACTCAGCGGCACTGGGTTTTGGTTTCCGTTGTGGCTTCCTTGGCATGTTGCACATGGAAATCATTCAAGAGCGATTAGAGCGTGAATACGATCTTGATCTGATCACTACTGCGCCTACGGTAGTGTATGAAGTGGAAGAGACTAACGGCAACATACTTTATGTCGATAGTCCAGCTAAGCTTCCTGCTGTGAATGATATTGAAGAAATTCGTGAGCCTATCGCTCGCTGTAATATTCTTGTGCCTTCGGAGTATCTAGGTAACGTTATCACCCTGTGTGTTGAGAAGCGTGGTGTTCAGGTCGACATGGTTTACCACGGCAACCAAGTGGCGGTAACCTACGATATCCCAATGGCAGAAGTGGTGCTCGACTTCTTCGACCGTCTGAAATCGACATCTCGTGGTTACGCTTCGTTAGACTACAACTTCCAACGTTTTGAAGCCTCTAATATGGTTCGTGTTGATGTGTTGCTTAACGGTGACACTGTCGATGCTCTGGCGATGATTACGCACAAAGATCAGGCTCAGACTCGCGGTCGTCAGCTGGTCGAGAAGATGAAAGAGTTTATTCCTCGTCAGATGTTCGATATTGCTATTCAGGCGGCGATCGGTAACCACATCATTGCTCGTTCAACCGTAAAACAGCTGCGTAAGAACGTCATTGCCAAATGTTACGGTGGTGACGTGAGCCGTAAGAAGAAGCTACTGAAGAAGCAGAAAGAAGGTAAAAAACGTATGAAGCAGATCGGTAACGTTGAGCTGCCTCAAGAAGCCTTCCTAGCAATCCTGCACGTAGGAAAAGATTAATCCCTGTCATAGTTGGCGCTACAGCGTTGTTGCCAGCGCAAACTCACCGGTTCGCCGGCCGCCCTAATCACATAGAACCTCTATGCTCATAGGGCTGAGTTTGCTTGCCGCCTAGCTGTAACACCAACTATTTAAGGGATTGCTCTAAGCAAGTTTTATTGGCAAGTGGAAGGGTTTCGGCTCTTTCACTTTCGTATTTTTGAGATAAGGGAAGTCAATGGCGAATACATTTTCACTCATCCTAGTCATCGTAACCCTAGTAACCGGTGTGGTCTGGGTATTAGAAAAGCTGGTGTTTGCTAAAAAGCGCCAACAAAAGGTGGCGGACGTTGAGGCGCAAACGAATGGTTTAGATGCCGCACTGGTCGAGAAAGTGAAGACGCAACCTTGGTGGATTGAGAATAGTGTTTCCATTTTCCCGGTGATTGCCGCGGTGTTGGTATTGCGCTCTTTTATTTATGAGCCGTTTCAAATTCCGTCAGGCTCAATGATGCCCACCTTGCTGGTCGGGGATTTTATCTTAGTTGAGAAATACGCTTATGGCTTAAAAGATCCGGTATGGCGAACTCAATTGGTTGAAACCGGCAAGCCTGAGCGTGGTGACATCGTTGTGTTTAAGTACCCGCCACAACCAAACATTGACTACATTAAGCGTGTCGTTGGGCTTCCTGGGGACACCGTACGCTATAACAGCAAAAAAGAGATCTGCATTCAGTCTACGGGCGACAGTACATGTCAACCGGTCAAACTATCGAATGTGGAAGAGAGCCAATTTATCCAAAATGGTATCCCACTGATTCAGTTGGATGAAAAATTGGGTGAGGTGGGTCATCAGATCTTGGTCAATCCACTTCGTCGTGACCGTGTTGAGCTTTATCAGCCACGCAATGGTGTCAATGAGTGGGTAGTACCACAAGGTCAGTACTTTGTGATGGGCGATAACCGTGACAATAGTGCGGACAGTCGCTACTGGGGTTTTGTTCCAGAAGCTAACCTAGTCGGAAAAGCGGTTGCTATCTGGATAAGCTTTGAGTTTGAACGAGATAGCGATAGCGTGCTACCGTCTTGGATCCCAACTGGTGTGAGGTTTAACCGCATCGGTGGTATTAACTAAATAATCTTCATATTTGAAGTTGTAGCCTTGTTGGCTGCGTAAGTTCACCGGAAAACCGGCCGTTCTAATCACATAGCATATCTATGCGCATAGAGCTGAACTTACTTGCCGCCTAGCTACAACTCCAACTATTTTGATAATTGTAATCAAATGAATGAGAGAGCATGAATTCTCCTATTGCAAAACTAGAGAAAAGGCTCGGCTATCAGTTTAATGATGCAGAGTTGATCAGTTTAGCGCTGACACATCGTAGCGCTAATGGAAAACATAACGAACGTCTTGAGTTTCTGGGCGATTCAATTTTAAGTTTTGTCATTGCTGATGATCTTTATCACCGTTTCCCAAAAGTTAATGAGGGCGACATGAGCCGTATGCGCGCGACGTTAGTTCGTGGTAATACGCTCGCAGAACTAGGTCGTGAATTCGAACTAGGAGATCACTTAAAATTAGGTCCAGGTGAATTAAAAAGCGGTGGTTTCCGTCGTGATTCCATTCTCGCTGATGCGGTGGAAGCGATCATCGGTGCCATCTATCTCGATAGCGATATCGAGGTGGTCAGAGGCATTATTTTGAGTTGGTATCAGACGCGCTTAGACGCGATTAAGCCTGGTGTTTCGCAAAAAGATCCTAAAACACGCCTGCAGGAATTTTTGCAAGGGCGAAGAAAACCACTGCCCGCTTACACAGTGACTAATATTAAAGGTGAAGCGCACAACCAAGAGTTTACGGTTTCGTGTGACGTAGCAGGTATTGGACAACCTGTTATAGGTAAAGGCACCAGCCGCCGCAAGGCAGAACAAGCGGCTGCGGAATTAGCACTAGAGCAATTGACCAATGACTGATTCAACGGATAACAACGATTTTGATATCGACGCGTTTTTCTCGTCGAACAACGAACAGCCTAGCTCTCCAGAAAACCAACATTGTGGTTTTGTGGCGATTGTTGGCCGTCCTAATGTGGGTAAGTCGACATTACTGAACCGTATCCTCGGACAGAAAATTTCGATCACTTCACGTAAACCACAGACCACGCGTCACCGTATTATGGGTGTCGACACTGAAGGCGACTATCAAGCGATTTATGTTGATACTCCTGGTTTGCACATTGAAGAGAAGCGTGCCATCAACCGCTTGATGAACCGCGCAGCGAACTCATCACTGAGCGATGTGAACTTGGTACTATTTTTGGTTGACGGAACCCATTGGACGGCAGACGATGAAATGGTTCTCACTAAGCTGCAGAAGTCAAACTTCCCAGTCGTATTGTGTGTCAACAAAGTCGATAACGTTGCCGATCGCAACGAAGTGATGCTGCACATGATGGAGATGTCGAAAAAGATGGACTTCGTCGATGTAGTGCCTATTTCGGCGAAACACGGTAAGAATATCGATGTGCTGCGCAAACACGTGCGAGAGCACCTGCCTAAAGCAACACACCACTTCCCAGAAGAGTACGTCACCGATCGCTCACAGCGCTTTATGGCCTCTGAAATTGTGCGTGAAAAGCTGATGCGTTTTACCGGTGAAGAGTTGCCTTATTCGGTGACGGTTGAAATCGAACGCTTTGATTACAACCCAGAAACCGACGGCTTCCACATCAATGCGTTGATTTTGGTCGAACGCAGTGGACAGAAGAAAATGGTCATCGGCAAAGGCGGCGAAAAAATCAAAACCATTGGCCGCGAGGCGCGTCTGGATATGGAGGAGTTGTTTGGCCGTAAGGTGTACCTAGAAACCTGGGTGAAAGTGAAATCAGGTTGGGCGGACGATGAGCGTGCACTGCGTTCATTGGGATACATCGATGATCTCTAACCAGAGAGAGGCATGACGCTTCGCTCCCCGAGTGACAATCAAAGGAGCCTGTTGGCTCCTTTTTTCGATTAGAAGGTTTTATGTCATCAGAAGGCTTACAGCGCTGTTTTGTGCTGCACAGGCGACCGTACAGCGAGTCGAGCCTGATCTTGGATGTCTTTAGCGAAGAGTATGGCCGTGTGACCTTGATGTCGAAAGGAGCACGCAGTAAGCGATCCAACCTAAAAGGGGCGCTACAACCTTTTACCCCTTTGTTGCTCAAGTGGTCAGGCAATAGCTCGATGAAAACCCTCAGGCAGGCTGAGCCCATCAGTTTGGGATTGCCTCTGACCGGGATTAATCTCTATTCAGCCATGTATGTAAATGAGTTACTGGGTCGGGTGCTAATGGCGGAAGTGCCGATGCCTGCCCTGTTTCATGATTATTTGCATGCTCTGACTGAGCTTGCTCAAAGTGACAACCCAGAGCCGGCACTGCGTCGGTTTGAGCTCGCGCTATTGTCGGCGCTGGGCTATGGCGTCGACTTTATGCACTGCGCCGGAACGGGTGAGCCAATTGACCCTAAGATGACCTATCGCTATCGAGAGCAGAAAGGTTTTATCGCATCGGTGCGCCATGACAATCTGACCTTTGTCGGTGACGAGTTGATCGCTATTAGCGAGCGTCGCTTTACAACAAAAGAGCAACTTAAAGCGGCAAAACGCTTTACACGTATAGCCTTAAAGCCGTATCTTGGCGGCAAACCATTAAAAAGCAGGGAACTCTTTCTTAGTATGATTCCCAAACGGAGTATTGGAAAATGAGCTCAATTTACCTAGGCGTAAACATCGACCATATCGCGACACTGCGCAATGCACGTGGGACTAAGTATCCTGACCCAGTTCATGCGGCTGAAATTGCTGAGCGTGCGGGCGCGGATGGAATCACAATCCACCTTCGTGAAGATCGTCGTCATATTAAAGATCGCGATGTTCGCATCCTACGTGAAACGCTGCAAACGCGAATGAATTTAGAGATGGCGGTCACCGACGAAATGGTCGAAATTGCGTTGAAGACAAAACCTGAGTACGTCTGCTTAGTGCCAGAAAAGCGTGAAGAGCTAACCACTGAAGGCGGTTTGGATGTGGCCGGGCACTTAGACAAAGTGAAAGCGGCAACCCAACGGCTGACAGAGGCGGGTATCAAGGTGTCACTATTTATCGATGCGGATCGTGAACAGATTGATGCGGCTAAAGCGTGCGGTGCGCCATTTATTGAGTTGCACACCGGTCACTATGCCGACGCCGAAACTGAGTTGGATCAGCAGAATGAACTTAAGAAGATCGCTGCCGGTGCAAGCTATGCTGCGGATCTTGGTATTACCGTCAATGCAGGTCACGGTCTGACTTACCATAATGTCGCCCCCATTGCAGCGATCCCTGAGATTTTTGAGCTCAACATCGGTCACTCTATCATTGGCCGTGCAGTGTTTGATGGGCTTGATAAAGCCGTGGCGGATATGAAAGCCGTTATGATTGAAGCGCGTCGTTAATTATGGCGATCGTCGGCTTAGGAACGGATATTGCAGAAATCGAGCGAGTGGAAAAAGCCCTCGCTCGCAGTGGTGAGCCGTTTGCCAAACGTATTTTGACCGAGACTGAATGGTCTAGGTTCAGTGAAATCAAGCAGCAAGGGCGTTTTCTTGCTAAACGTTTTGCCGCTAAAGAGGCCGCGTCTAAAGCGCTTGGCACCGGGATAGCTGCTGGAGTGACTTTCCAGGATTTTGAAGTCACCAATGATGAGTTTGGCAAACCCTTGTTGAGCTTATCTGGTCAAGCACAATATATCGCCCAGCAACAACAGGTGGCGAGTATTCACCTGTCTATCTCAGATGAGCGCCACTACGCAGTGGCGACGGTAATCTTAGAGAGTTAATGTCGCACTTAGCTCTCTAAATAGGGTTTCGCACTGGCGACAACCTTTTCCATTTCATCTTGTAGCTCGAATAGTTCGGGCTCGATCTCTTCAATAGTTGCACCTGAACGCAGCGCTTTTTCAATCGCGGCACAGACACTTTTCAATCGAGGCACACCGCAGTAGGAGCTACTGCCATGCAACTTATGCACGTAGTGAATTAACTGTTCGGTATCACAATGCTCATCTTCTAAAGCGCTTTCAACGATAGCGTTGACCTCTGGAATATAGTCAACCAGCATCTGCAGCATATCTCGGGCTAAATCTTCTTTGTTGGCTGACTGCTTCAATGCTGCTTGCCAATCGATGATCATGGTATTGCGTTCGTTACTCACCGCGGATTCATCAATGGGGATATCCATTTGTACGGAGTTGATATCGAGCTTCTGCAGCGCTTGTTGACTGATATGAGGGCTCCAGTGCATCAAGACTTGTTGCAAGATATGTTCTTCAATTGGCTTGGTTAAGTAGTCGTCCATCCCGGCATTGAGTAAGCGGTCCCGTTCACCACTCATTGCATGCGCCGTTACCGCGATCACCGGAGTGTCGGCGTTGAGTGTGGTTTGTTTGATCTTATTACACGCAGTCACCCCATCCATGTGTGGCATCTGAATATCCATCAACACGATATCAAATTTTTGAGTTTGCGCTTGCTGCACCGCATCTACACCATTGGTACAGGTGATGACCCGTTCCACACGCTCTTGGAGCAAGGCGCTGATCAGTTTGAGGTTAGCTGGGTTATCGTCCACGGCCATTACGGTGAGCGGTAGAGTTTCACTTTGCTCAGGAAGTGGCTCTAACATCGGAGCTATCTCTTGATTGGCCACTAGTGTTTGCAGCAACTTGCGGCGCGACAATGGCTTGGTAATACAGTGAATTGGGTATTTCTGAATCAAATGGTCTGACAACGCTAGAGCGGTGCTTGGAGTGCCGACCACCACATGGGCGGCGCAGTGCAACGCATGTTCAACCCAAGCTTCAACGCTTGCGGTATCGTTGTCTCGATTAGGCGCTAGATTGAGCAACACGTAGTCATAATGTTCGACCTCTTCTGGCAGTGAGGAGCGATAGGTCACAACCAGCCCCTCTTGTGCTAGCGTTTGCTGTATCACTGAGGCCGCTTGCATGTTGGGCTCAACCAGAAGCAAACTGCGTTGACGTAGAGATTGCGTCTCTAGCAATTCGCTGACTGGCATATCAGTGGCACTTAAGCGCAGAGTAAACCAGAACGTCGAGCCTTGATGCAGACGACTGGTTAAACTGATCTCACCGCCCATTTGGCTAACCAGTTTTTGGGTAATGACTAAGCCCAAACCAGTACCGCCGTAACGGCGTGAGATGCTGGCATCAGCTTGACTAAAGGCTTGGAACAACTGTGACTGTTGGCGCTCAGAAATCCCGATCCCTGTATCGCGCACCATAAATTGCAGTTCGATCAAATCATCACGCTGGGAGCGAAGTTCAACACTGATATCTATATTGCCGCGTTCGGTAAACTTAATCGAGTTGCCCACTAGGTTGGTTAATACTTGCTGAATGCGCAGTGGGTCGCCAATTAAACCTGGCGGGATCTTAGGATCTATTTTCAGGGTCAGCTCTAACCCTTTTTCATGGGCGCTGGTGGCTTGCAGGCTCACCACCTCTTCGAGAGAGCCTTGGAAGTCGAATGGGATATTCTCTAGTGCTAGCTTGCCCGCCTCTAGCTTAGAGAAATCGAGAATATCATTAATAATATTGAGTAAGTTCTTGGCGGATTTTTCGATGGTCTGTAAATAGTCGGTTTGGCTATTGGTCAAGGTGGTTTTGAGCATCTGACGAGTAAAGCCAATGACGCCATTCAGTGGAGTACGTAGCTCGTGCGACATGTTAGCAAGAAACTCGGATTTAACACGCGCAGCTTCCTGAGCGCGCTTTTTCGCGATATCGAGTTCGACGTTTTGGATTTCGAGCTGTTCCAATGTTTCTCGTAGGTCTGAGGTCGCCTGATCGATACTGTGTTGCATTTCGACGTGGTATTCCGACAACGAGACCGCCATTGCGTTGATACCATTTTTCAGCGAATCCAATTCTCCGTGCATTTTGCCTTCAATTCGTACGTCTAAGTGACCACGGCGAATTCGGTCGACCATATTTTTCATATGTGAGATTGGGCGAGTAACGTCGTGCATTAGCCGGTAGGCAAACATCGCTGATAAACCCAAACCAATTAGCAGCACCAAACACGCAGAAAAGATCTCTTGATACTGCTGTAAGCGCAGTGACGAGAGATCCAGCTCAATCGCGACGTAGCCGAGCGCAGGGTTGGCGTTTTGGCCTCTCATGGTCGCGACAACGCCCGACTCTGCTATGATCGGAGCACGTAGAATAAGGGTGTTCTTATCTAACTCGGAGCTAACCAGCATCGGAATCGGCGCATCTTTAGGAAAAGTGAGTAGCTCAAAGTTAGGGTGAAAGTTAGAGGTGACGAATAGCTCGTGACTGTAATCAAACACAGCAATACTGCGTACAAATTTAGAGTTTTTACGGTGTGCATAGCTGATGATGCGTCGCACCGATTCGCGGCTATTGTTCTTCAAGCCGTCTTCGCTGGCAATGGCGAGGGGTTCAATGATGTTCAAGCCAGAATTGACGACTTGGGTCTCGAGGTCGTGATAGCGATTAAACGAGAAAAATGCACTCAAAAGCAATCCAATGATCAGGGTTGGAGCTAAAGTAAGAGTAATAACGCGAGCGCGCAAGCCATATCTGGTCATTATTGTCTAAACATCGTGGTGTGGATATGGGAAAATAGTCGCAATAAAAAGATGAGACTGCCGAAGGGTTAAGCATAATCAACTCGGTCGACTCAGACAATGATTCAGGCACAAAAGCTGGCACGTAAGCACTTTTTCGAGCAACTGGCCGTTTGGCCTCATAAACACAGGCAACCACTATGGCGCGTTTTTTCCAAGCTAAGAAGAAAACTCAACTCAACACCAAGCACCAGTTATTCACTATTGAAAAGCTCGATCACCACGGTGCTGGCATCGCTTATCAAAACAGAAAACCGGTGTTTATTGAGGGCGGATTGCCAGGTGAACAGGTATTGGCTCAACTGACCGAGAGTAAGAATAAGTATGCGCGCGCTAATCTGATCAAGGTGCAAAAAGCCAGTGAGCAGCGTGTCGAGCCGATTTGTGCTTACTATCAAGAGTGTGGCGGCTGCAATATGCAGCATCTCGATATCGAGTCGCAACGCACCTACAAGCAGCAGACGCTTAGCCAACTCATGACTAAGTTTGCTGGGCAGAGTGTTGACCCTGAAGCGCCAGTGGTTGGCCCACAACAAGGCTATCGCCGCCGTACCCGCATCAGCATAAAGCCCAACAAGCGGACTCAACAGCTGGAGTTTGGTTTCCGTAAAAAACACAGTCAAGAAATAGTAACGGTTGATGCCTGTCCGATCTTGGACCTGGAGCTAAGTCAGTTAATTGCTCCCTTGCATAAGCTGTTGCAAAGCTTCTCCAATCAGCAGCGGTTAGGACATGTGGAACTGGTCAAAGGCGACAATACCAAGGTCATCGTGTTGCGTCACCTAAAATCACTCACTGAGTCGGAACAGCGATTGTTGCAACAGTTTGCTGAGCAGCATCAAGCAACACTGTATCTTATGCCCCAAGCTGAGCAGTTGCATCGAGTGGTAGGTGAAAGCCCCTATTATCAGGAGTCGGGTGTAACGATTCCGTTTGAACCGAATAACTTTATTCAGGTCAACCAAAGCGTCAACCATGGCATGGTAAGCCAAGCCCTCGCATGGTTAGAGCTTAAGTCGCAAGACCGTGTGCTAGACCTCTTCTGCGGCCTTGGAAATTTCAGCTTACCGATAGCGCAAAATGTGTCACAGGTGGTGGGAGTAGAGGGTGTTGATGAGATGGTTAATAAGGCAAGCGATAACGCACGTGTCAATCACGTCGATAACGCCCGTTTTTACCAAGCAAATTTAGAACAAGATGTCTCTGGTCTGCCCTGGACGGCCGAAAAATTTGATAAAATACTGCTCGATCCTGCAAGGGCTGGTGCCAGTGGTATCATAGAGCAAATTGCGTCGCTAGGAGCGAGTCGAGTCGTGTATGTCTCATGTAATCCAGCAACATTAGCTCGAGATTCACAAAGCTTGCTAAAACAAGGCTTCAAATTACAAAAATTAGGTATGCTCGATATGTTCCCGCATACAAGCCATTTAGAATCAATGGCGCTCTTTGTAAAGGATTAAAAGAACGGTTCGAGTTGGTGCACAACTGACGTCGAGCGGTTCAAAAATAGAAAGATAACAGGACGAAGATAATGGTTGCGGTAAGAAGCGCACATTTAAATCAAGACGAACAGTTTGAGCTAGATAAGTGGATCGATAGTCTTCATCAAGATCCCAAAGTTTCCAAGCGCTTAAAAGAAGTTTATCTCAAGAGTGAAGCAATTCTAAAAGATAACGATCAAGGGACACTGTTGCTATGGCGCGGGCGTGAAATGATTGAGATTCTTATCACTCTGTCAATGGATAAAGCCACATTGGTTGCGGCGTTATTGTTTCCCATCGTATCAAGTGGGGCTTACCCGCGCGCTCAATTCGAAGAAGATTTCGGCAAAGAAACCATTAAACTCATCGATGGTGTCGAAGAGATGGCCGCACTTGGCCAACTAAACGTGACCCTAGAGGGAAGCGCCGCCTCATCTCAAGTAGATAACGTGCGTCGCATGTTATTGGCTATGGTTGATGATTTCCGCTGTGTGATCATCAAGCTAGCTGAGCGAATCGCTAATTTGGTCGAGGTAAAAAAAGCGCCAGACGAGGTGCGCCGCGCTGCAGCGCAAGAGTGTGCCAATATTTATGCGCCATTAGCCAATCGCCTTGGTATCGGTCAGCTTAAATGGGAAATGGAAGATTATGCGTTCCGTTACCAGCAGCCAGAAACCTACAAGCAGATCGCCAAACAACTTTCTGAGCGTCGGATCGTGCGCGAGCAGTACATCAAAAACTTTGTCGATGACCTGACGGCGGAAATGAAAGCACTGGGCATCAACGCTGAAGTGAGTGGACGGCCAAAGCATATTTATAGTATCTGGCGCAAGATGCAGAAAAAAGGTTTAGCATTTGATGAGCTGTTTGATGTGCGAGCGGTGCGTATTATCGCCGATAAACTGCAAGACTGCTATGCCGCACTGGGCACAGTGCACACTAAGTATAAGCACTTACCTAGTGAGTTTGACGATTACGTCGCCAACCCTAAGCCCAACGGCTATCAATCGATTCATACCGTGATTTTAGGCCCTGAAGGCAAAACGATAGAGATCCAGATTCGCACTAAAGACATGCACGAAGACTCAGAGCTTGGTGTGGCGGCGCATTGGAAATATAAAGAGGGCGGCGGCGGTCGCAGCGGTTACGATGAGAAAATAACTTGGCTGCGTAAACTTCTCGATTGGCAAGAGGAGATGTCTGATTCGGGCGAAATGTTGGATGAACTGCGCAGTCAGGTGTTTGATGACCGCGTTTACGCCTTTACCCCTCGTGGTGATGTCGTGGACTTGCCAATGGGAGCGACGCCTCTCGATTTTGCTTACCACATCCACTCAGAAGTCGGTCACCGTTGTATCGGAGCCAAAGTCGGCGGTCGTATTGTTCCTTTTACTCATAAGTTGCAGATGGGCGATCAGGTCGAAATCATCACATCGAAAGAGCCGAACCCGTCACGCGATTGGCTCAACCCCAATATGGGGTTTGTCACCTCAGGTCGAGCTCGGGCGAAAATCAACGCGTGGTTCCGCAAACAGTCTAGAGAGAAAAATCTCGAGGCGGGGCGTGAAATATTAGAGGATGAACTGGCCAAAATTGGCGCTACTCTGAAAGATGCGGAGCACTATGCGCTGAAACGGTTTAACGTCAATAGTGCCGATGAGCTTTATGTTGGTGTGGGCAGTGGCGACCTGCGTATCAACCAAATCATTAATCACATTAATGCTTTGGTGAATAAACCCACAGCGGAGGAAGAAGATAAGCAAGCCTTTGAAAAGCTTCAAGAAGCCGTCAGCAAAGCTCCCGTGCAAAGTCGTCCAAAAAAAGATGCCGTCGTGGTTGAAGGGGTCGATAACCTCATGACTCACCTTGCTCGTTGTTGTCAGCCGATTCCTGGCGATGATATTTGTGGTTACATTACCCAAGGGCGCGGTATCTCAGTACATCGAAGTGATTGTGAGCAGTTAGAAGAGCTGCGTCATCACGCACCAGAGCGCATTATTGACACCGTTTGGGGGAGTGGCTTTGTCGGCTCCTATATTCTGACTGTTCGCGTTGAAGCCATGGAGCGCAGTGGACTGCTTAAAGACATCACTACCCTGTTTGCCAACGAAAAAATCAAAGTGACCAGTATGAAAAACCGTGTCGATTATCGTCGTCAACTGGCCATTATGGATTTTGACCTTGAAGTGACCAATATTGAAATCTTACAACGGGTTTCGAAGCGGGTAGAGCAGATCCGCGATGTTATGTCGGTCAAACGTTTGGGTTAGGTCGCGAAGCAAAAATGTTATCCCTTCCGAGAAGGGCAACCTAAGTGGATAGAGTTTTCCTCATAGAGCATGCTTTACTCTTGGGGATGGCTGAGAGCTAATCAGAGGTGAGTGGTGTTGGCCGCTCACCTTTTTCTTTTAGAAATAAAGGATCAAAGGAATAAGAATATGAGTCATCCGATAGAACAGCTAGAACAGATCATGGCCAAGCTGCGCGATCCAGAAGGCGGTTGCCCTTGGGATCTTAAGCAGAATTTCGACACCATAGTGCCGCACACTATTGAAGAAACCTATGAAGTGGTGGATGCCATTCAAAACCGTGATTGGCCCAACCTTAAAGAAGAGCTTGGTGACTTGCTGTTTCAGGTGATTTTCTACAGCCAGTTAGCGAAAGAGCAGAACCTATTTGATTTTTCCGAGGTGGTTGACGCCGTTAACGAAAAATTGACTCGCCGTCATCCGCATGTTTTTTCTGATGCCAAGTTTGAAAGCGATGAGCAGATCAATGCCAACTGGGAGGCAGAGAAAGCCAAAGAAAAAGCCCAAGCAGGAAAAAGTGAACAAAGTATCCTAGACTCTATACCAGTCTCTCTACCGGCACTTTCTCGTGCTACAAAGATACAGAAAAAGTGCGCAAAATTTGGCTTTGACTGGGACTCGATCGGACCAGTAGTCGAAAAAGTGCAAGAAGAGATTGAAGAGGTGTTAGACGAAGCTCTACAGGTATCACCCGAACAAGAAAAAGTCGAATTAGAGCTTGGTGATTTGCTGTTTGCGTGTGTCAATTTATCTCGTCATTTAGGCGCAAATCCGGAAGTCGCGTTAAACAAAGCGAACTTAAAATTTGCACGCCGATTCCGTGAAGTGGAACAGAAAGTAGCGCAATCGGGTCGCAATCTCAGTGACTGCTCTTTGGAGCAATTAGAAGATTATTGGCAGCAAGTAAAGCGACTTGAGCCAGATTTATAGACGCATTCAGAGGAAGCTTTTTTTGAGACAAATGTGACTCAGAACAAAATCTCGATGTCTGTTTTCTCTTTGTGCAGTTTGATTTGAAGCAAAAAATAAAAAATTGCAGTGTGATAGATTTCACGTTGTGGCGGATAAGGGCTTCTGGTATATTTATATCCCGTCCAGAAGAAATCCATTTTCCCTCATTCAACCAATTTCAGGTTAAACATGACGACAAATTACATTTTTGTTACTGGCGGGGTTGTATCCTCTCTAGGTAAAGGTATTGCAGCAGCATCCCTTGCGGCTATTCTAGAAGCTCGTGGTCTAAAAGTGACTATGATGAAGCTTGACCCTTACATCAACGTTGACCCAGGCACAATGAGCCCAACTCAACACGGTGAGGTGTTTGTCACGGAAGATGGCGCTGAAACTGACCTTGACCTAGGTCATTACGAGCGTTTTATCCGCACCAAGATGACCAAGCGCAACAACTTCACAGCAGGTCGTGTTTACGCAGATGTTCTTCGTAAAGAGCGTCGTGGTGATTACCTCGGTGCAACCATTCAGGTTATCCCTCATATTACTAATGCGATCAAAGATCGTGTTATTGCTGGTTCAGAAGGCCACGATGTCGCAATCGTTGAGGTTGGCGGCACGGTAGGCGATATCGAATCTCTACCTTTCATGGAAGCCATTCGTCAGCTCGCAGTCGAGCTTGGCCGTGAGCGCGCCATGTTTATGCATCTGACCTTAGTTCCTTACCTAGCGGCAGCGGGTGAAGTGAAAACTAAGCCAACTCAGCACTCGGTAAAAGAGTTGCTTTCTATCGGGATTCAGCCAGACATTCTAGTTTGTCGCTCAGATCGCATGATCCCAGCCAATGAACGTAAGAAGATAGCGCTTTTCTGTAACGTACCAGAAAAAGCGGTTATCTCTATGAAGGACGTGGATTCGATCTACAAGATCCCTCAACTTGTCAAATCTCAAGGTCTGGATGATCTCGTTTGTGCTCGTTTTGGTATTACCGCACCAGAAGCAAACCTGTCTGAATGGGAACAGGTGATTTACGAAGAAGCGAACCCAATCGGTGAAGTGACCATTGGTATGGTCGGTAAGTACATCGAACTACCAGATGCTTACAAGTCAGTGAACGAAGCACTGAAACACGCAGGCCTTAAGAACCGTCTCAGCGTAAAAATTAAATACGTCGATTCTCAAGATCTAGAAAGCAAAGGGGTTGAACTGCTTGCTGACCTAGATGCTATTCTGGTTCCAGGTGGTTTTGGCGACCGCGGTGTCGAAGGTAAAATCCTGGCGGCTCAATACGCTCGTGAGAACAAGGTGCCATATCTAGGTATCTGTTTGGGTATGCAAGTCGCACTGATCGAATACGCGCGTAATGTTGCGGGTATGGAAGGGGCTCACTCAACAGAGTTCAATAAAGAAACTAAGTACCCAGTTGTGGGTCTGATTACCGAGTGGGTTGACGAGTCTGGTAACGTGGAAGAGCGTACAGAGAAGTCAGACTTAGGCGGCACAATGCGCCTTGGTTCACAGCTGTGCCACCTAGAGAAAGGCACTAAAGCTCGTGAACTTTACGGTAGCGCGACTATCCATGAGCGTCACCGCCACCGTTACGAAGTGAACAACCATCTTCGTCCACAGATCGAAAAAGCAGGTTTGAAAGTGTCTGGCCTATCAGCAGACAAGAAACTGGTTGAAGTGATTGAGAACCCAGACCACCCTTGGTTTGTCGCGGCTCAGTTCCACCCAGAGTTCACTTCAACACCTCGCGATGGTCACCCACTATTTGCAGGTTTCGTTAAAGCGGCTGGTGACTACCAACGCAGCGAATCAGAGAAGTAAAGAATACAGGTAGTAGCGTGAGTTGTGCTGCTGCCTTTAATTTTGACATTATATATTCAACGAGAAGGAAACATTCAATGTCTAAGATCGTTAAAGTTCTAGGTCGTGAAATCATCGATTCACGTGGTAACCCAACAGTAGAAGCTGAAGTACACCTAGAAGGCGGTTTCGTAGGTATGGCTGCTGCTCCATCTGGCGCATCAACTGGTTCACGTGAAGCGCTTGAGCTTCGTGACGGCGACAAAGCTCGTTTCCTAGGTAAAGGTGTTCTTAAAGCTGTTGAAGCTGTAAACGGTGCAATCGCTGAAGCTCTAGTGGGCAAAGACGCGAAAGACCAAGCGGCAATCGACGCAGTAATGATCGAGCTAGACGGTACTGAAAACAAATCTAAGTTCGGTGCTAACGCAATCCTAGCGGTTTCTCTAGCGAACGCTAAAGCGGCTGCAGCGTCTAAAGGTATGCCTTTGTACGAGCACATCGCTGAACTAAACGGTACTGCTGGTCAGTTCTCTATGCCTCTACCTATGATGAACATCATCAACGGTGGTGAGCACGCAGACAACAACGTTGACATCCAAGAGTTCATGATCCAACCAGTTGGCGCTAAGACTCTTAAAGAAGGTCTACGTATCGGTGCAGAAGTATTCCACAACCTAGCTAAAGTTCTTAAGTCTAAAGGCTACAGCACTGCAGTTGGTGAC
>JBCAXU010000017.1:0-44517 GCA_038533895.1 Pseudomonadota bacterium
CCATGCGTTGTGAGAGAACTGAGAGTCGATTGACACGCCGATAACCTCAACGCCTTTCGCTTTGAAGTCTTCAAAACGGTTGTCGAATGCGATTAGCTCAGATGGGCAAACGAAAGTGAAATCTAGTGGGTAGAAGAAAACAACCGCTTTCTTACCTTTAGTGAACTCTGCAAAGTTGAAGTTATCAACGATCTCACCGTTACCTAGAACAGCTGCAGCAGTAAAATCTGGGGCTTGACGACCTACTAGTACCATTTTTTTGCTCCTAATATATATAGTTAGTTCCAAACCTGCGTATAGGGCGCGGGTTCGGTCCGTGTTTGTACGAGACAAACTATAGTACACATTGTAGTATGTAAAAAAGCGAATTAAATAGATTAAGTTAATCGAAAAAAGCGATAAGTTTGGTTTCATTAACTTGGTCAATATCTAACCATGAATAATCGATAGTTCTATGAATAAGTGGCCTAGCCTCAAACAGTTACACTACTTGATCACCCTCTATGAAACCCGCCATTTCAGTGACGCTGCCGAAAAGTGTTTTGTCAGTCAATCGACCTTAAGCAAAGGTATCCAAAATCTCGAAGAGCTGATTGGTTGTCCGCTGTATGAGAAGAAAGACAAAAAAAGCCCACTGGTGTTTACTCAAGCGGGGGAAATGGTGGTTCAGCAGGGGCGTGAGCTTTTGGCTAAGGGACAAGATTTGGTTGAGCTTGGCCGTTTGTGCCAAGGTGATGAGATGGAAGGGCAGTTACGAGTAGGATGCATTCCTACTATTGCCCCTTTCTTGTTGTGCGACTTGGTACAAGAGGTCAACCAGCGTTTTCCGCAGTTGAACTTACTGCTAAGAGAAGATACAACCACCAATTTGCTCGATGCCTTGCGTCATGGAGAGCTCGACGTTTTGATTTTGGCCTTGCCTGTCGATATCGGCACTATGGATAGCCGAATTGTTGGTAGCGATCCGTTTCGCATGATCATCAGTCAAAATCAAGCGGATGCGATTCGAACCCCTATCCGCTATGCCGATCTGCCCGATGAGTTTGTATTTTTGCTCGAGAAAGAGCACTGCTTGACCGAGCATGCGGTATCGGCCTGCCAACTGACCGACAAAGAGAAAATCAACCCGTTCTCTGCCACCAGTTTGCATACCCTAGTGCAGATGGTGGCCAATGGTATGGGGACAACATTTATCCCACAAATGGCGATTGATCACGGCTTGATTGACAATCAGAATTTGGTCGTGATTGATGCCCCCGGGCAGCAAGCACATCGTCATATTGGTTTAGTTTGGCGCCCAAGTTCATCTCGAGTGAATACTTTTAACCAGCTGGCCGATGTCGTTTCAACCCTGCTTTAGCGATAAGTATTACTCGCATAACCGTAAATACGCCTCAAAAGCACACTAGTTTTAGTGTGCTTTTTAGCATTTTATTCTGTTGGTGAACTTTAACTTGTAAAATTTCACAACAAATTTTTGATGAAGCTTTCATTAAATAGTGAAATTTCACACTGTGAATTTTACAGATATCATTTTCCTCTCTGTTTGATCTCTACTCAACCCATCGCCTGTTTGGCACTAGCCAGCAGGGATTACTTACTATTGCTATAAGTCAAACGCTTGTTTGAAACGGTTTTACATCGCTAATTTTACTGTAATTAAATTACGTAACTGGTTACGGTTTGGTGATCGAAATCAAGGCTTTATCGCTGGCGGAATAAAACTTCGAATTTAACGTTTTGTTTACTTTAGTACTTTTACTCTACTCAATGTTGGTATAGCTTAAATGCATACCTAGTAAGACTTATGTCTAGATTGTAAAGCAGGTTTAGCTCGGTCAATCTAAAGGTCAAGACAGTGATACACCGCATTAATCACCAATCGATGAAGATGTTTGATTGTTGTTTGATAGTTACAAATGTAAGTGGTCAATATCCCAAGTAGCCGATGCCCATAGATAGCATGGATAGTTAAGGAAGAAATTATGCTTACCAACACGCCAGACAGAGAAAACACTAACCAAGCCCAAGAAACCTTCCATACCGAAGGCCAGCTTGATGTCATTGGTACCCTTTCACCAGAACATCAAGCGATTTTCCCTGTTGAAGCCCAAACCTTTTTGTCTCTGTTGTGTGGCAAATTTGCCCAGCGTGTTGATGAGCTACTGGCAGTGCGAGAACAAAAACAAGCGCGCATTGACGCTGGCGCACTGCCTGACTTTCTCGAAGAGACGCGAGATATCCGCGAAGGTAGCTGGAAAATTCAAGGTATTCCGCACGATTTGCAAGATCGCCGCGTAGAAATCACCGGTCCAACCGACCGAAAAATGGTGATTAATGCACTGAATGCCAATGTGAAAGTTTTCATGGCTGACTTTGAAGACTCAATGTCGCCAGCGTGGGATAAAGTCCTAGATGGGCAAATTAACCTGCGTGATGCGGTAAACGGGACCATCAGCTACACCAATCCGACGAATGGTAAGCACTATCAACTTAACGATGATCCAGCTGTTCTTATTTGTCGAGTACGTGGCCTGCATCTTAAAGAGAAGCACGTTACGTTTAATGGTCAGATCATTCCAGGTGCCCTGTTCGATTTTGCCCTCTATTTCTACAACAACTACGCAAACTTGATGAAAAAGGGCAGTGGACCGTACTTCTATATTCCGAAACTGCAATCGCACCTTGAAGCGCAGTGGTGGAGCGAAGTGTTCCATTTCACTGAAGACTATTTTGGACTCGATACTGGCACCATCAAGGCGACAGTATTGATTGAAACACTGCCAGCCGTGTTTGAGATGGACGAAATTCTATTCGCACTGAAGGAGCATATTGTTGGTCTGAACTGCGGACGCTGGGACTACATCTTTAGCTACATCAAAACGTTGAAAAAACACCCGGATCGCGTGCTGCCGGATCGTCAGGTGGTAACGATGGACAAGCCGTTCCTAAACGCTTACTCGCGTTTACTTGTCCGCACATGTCACAAGCGAGGCGCTTTCGCAATGGGAGGGATGGCCGCCTTTATCCCTGCGAAAGACCCGCAAACCAACCAGCAAGTGTTGGACAAGGTGTACAACGATAAAACGCTGGAGGCGAGCAATGGACATGATGGCACTTGGGTTGCTCATCCTGGCCTAGCAGACACTGCGATGGCGGTATTCGGACAAGCACTAGGTGAGCGTAGCAACCAGCTAAATGTCTCCCGTGAGCAAGATGCACCTGTCACCGCTGCGGATCTGCTCGCCCCTTGTGAGGGTGAGATTACCGAACAAGGCATGCGCCATAACATTCGCGTCGCATTGCAATACATCGAAGCTTGGATCTCGGGCAACGGCTGTGTGCCGATTTACGGCCTGATGGAAGATGCGGCGACGGCCGAAATTTCAAGAGCCTCTATTTGGCAATGGATCCAGCATGGTAAAGCGCTGGATAACGGCCAAATCGTAACCAAAACTCTGTTTGAACAGTACCTTGCCGAAGAGATCGAAGTCGTTAAGCAAGAAGTAGGAGAGGCGCGTTATCAATCTGGTCGATTTGAACAAGCGGCCGAGCTGATGGCCAAGCTCACGACTAGCGACGAACTGACCAACTTCTTAACCATTCCAGGTTATGACTACTTGGACTGATAGATATTAACTCCACAACCTAACAATAACGTGAAAGCGAATCGGTAGAGCAGGATGTACTGCCGTGAGCAACAAAAATTCAAAGCGCAGAACAACAAAGCGCTCATCAATAGAGGGATAGACCGATGACTAACTTAACTCGCCGCCAACAAATCGAAGCTCTAGAAAAAGATTGGGCAACCAATCCACGTTGGAAACAGGTAAAACGTCCTTACACTGCTGAAGAAGTGGTAGAGCTACGTGGCTCTATGGTTCCGGCTAACACCATCGCACAACGTGGCGCAGACAAACTTTGGTCGCTGGTTAACGGCGATGCGAAAAAAGGCTACGTCAACTGTCTCGGTGCCCTGACTGGTGGTCAAGCGGTCCAGCAAGCGAAAGCCGGTATCGAAGCAATTTATCTGTCGGGTTGGCAGGTGGCTGCGGATAACAATACCGCATCAACGATGTACCCAGACCAATCACTCTACCCAGTTGATTCAGTTCCTTCTGTTGTTAAGCGTATCAATAACTCATTCCGTCGTGCTGACCAAATTCAGTGGTCTGCTGGTAAGTCACCAGAAGATGAAGGCGGTATCGACTACTTCCTACCTATCGTGGCCGATGCGGAAGCGGGTTTCGGCGGTGTACTTAATGCCTACGAATTGATGAAGTCGATGATAGATGCAGGCGCTGCTGGGGTTCACTTTGAAGACCAATTAGCGTCAGTGAAAAAATGTGGTCACATGGGCGGTAAAGTATTGGTTCCAACTCAAGAAGCCGTGCAAAAACTGGTTGCAGCGCGACTAGCCGCTGACGTTGCAGGTACAACTACATTGGTGATTGCCCGTACCGACGCCAACGCCGCAGACTTACTAACCTCAGACTGTGACCCATATGATAAAGACTTCATCGTTGGTGAGCGCACGCAAGAAGGTTTCTATCGCGTTCGTGCTGGGATCGACCAAGCGATTTCTCGTGGCCTAGCTTATGCGCCATACGCAGACCTAATTTGGTGTGAGACGGCAACGCCTTGTTTGGAAGAAGCGCGTAAGTTCGCCGAAGCGATTCACGCGGAATACCCAGATCAATTGCTGGCTTACAACTGTTCACCGTCGTTTAACTGGGAGAAAAACCTAGATGCAGAAACCATTGCTAAGTTCCAGCAAGAGCTTTCTGATATGGGGTACAAATACCAGTTCATCACGTTGGCGGGTATCCACAACATGTGGTTCAACATGTTCGACCTTGCGCATGACTATGCGAAAGGTGAAGGTATGCGCCATTACGTTGAGAAAGTTCAGCGCCCTGAATTCCAAGCGGCTGAGAAAGGCTACACCTTCGTTGCTCACCAACAAGAAGTGGGCACGGGTTACTTCGACAAGATGACCAACACCATTCAAGGTGGTAACTCGTCAGTGACCGCGCTTACAGGCTCAACTGAAGAGGACCAATTTTAATCCCTAGCCCTTGACCCAGTGTGAGTTAGTTAGAAATGCAGGCTTTAGCTGACTCGCCATTGGGAATTGGTATTCTGTTTAGGCATAAACTTTGACATGCTTTTGAGCGGCGCAGGCCGCTCTTTTTTTTTGCCTCTTACTACGATAGTTGATAATGATAAATATGTGATTAATTACACACTAGTAAAAAAATTATAGTTACTCTTGTCAGTTGGTACAGTGTAGGAGCAGGAATTGTAGCTATTGTTATTATAACCTTTCATCTACAGTGATATCTCGCATGAACAAATTACTTCAATTTGTCGTATCGTTATTGCTCTTTTTTTCTGCCGCAAGTTTTGCAACGATCAAGAGTATTGAAGTAATAACAGATAAAGGGAAGGTGCAAGTCCCTATCGAAACGCTGAGATCAGAGTCGAACGATATCATCGTAATCTTCGCACCATACAGGGGGCGAAAAGTCGAGATGAAAGGCATTTACTTAGAAGATTTTATCGCTCGGTATTCATCTAAAGAACCAGTTTCCGTAACGTTGACGGCGTTAGACGACTACCAAGTTAGCCTCAATAACTGGCCTAAGAAGCATTGGCTATTGGTGACTCATGAGGATGGAAAGCCACTAACAGTACGTCAGCATGGCCCTGTAAGGCTCGTTGAATCCAGCTACGAAGAGACAGAGGTAAGCAATCTAAGAAGCTTCAACGATTGGATTTGGATGGTGACAAAAATAGAATCAAACTGATGAAGTATTGGTTTACAAAACCCAGATCATCATTATTGAGAGGACCTGTTTTAGTTGGCGCAGGGGCCTTCTGTGTACTGCTGATTGGAGTATTTGTTTACATCAGCGCAATAAAGCCTCAAGCGGAGCAAGTGCAGAGATTTTTTGAAAGCTCGGACAAAATAACAGAACGTCCTTTCTCCTTTCGTTCAAGAGCACATATGCTCAATGCGCTAGAACTGCTGTTTGCTGAGGAAACACCCAGCGAAAAAGTGCTCTATGAATTGGATATGGCCTATGCGTTACTCAACTTCGGTCCGTATATCTCCACTTACGGGTGCACTGAGGACGCACTCCAGCACCTTGATCGTGTGAGCCAAATAGTGATGGATAGCTCCGTTAGTGCTCCTTTGTCTCCTTCTTCATACGGCCACCATTTGCTCTCGGCAATATCTTGTACTTCGAGCATAGAAAATCAACAAAACAATACCCGAACGACCATGGTGCAAGAGTTATTGAGCAAAACAAACGTGTATCACGATATCGTGTATCGTGGGGCGATCGTTGGACTGTTTGTGATTGTTGTTTTTAGCGCCCTGTATCTGATTCAATCCAGAGCGATTGCTGCGCAGAGAGAAATGTCAGAGCATTGGAAAGAGAGTGCGAGAAGAGATGGCTTGACGGGCATACTTAATCGAAGAGCTTTGGAAGAGGATTTACCGAGCTTTATTCAACATCATAAGCTGCACAAAAAGCCGTTTGTTCTGTTAATGTGCGATATCGATTACTTTAAAAAATATAACGATTACTGGGGGCATCTGGAAGGGGATAAAGCACTGAAAAAAGTAGTGAATGCGATGGGAGCGATACTGAGGTACGACGATAAAATGTATCGTTATGGCGGAGAAGAGCTAGTGTTGATATTACACGAAACAGATGTCGCGCAAGGAAGAGAAGTCGCTGAAAGGTTGTTAGCCTTGGTGAGAGCTCTAAAACTACCAAATCCAGAGAGTCCCGACGGTACGTTAACGATTAGTATCGGGTGCACTGAAACGTACGCCGAGACGATAGCCGTGGATCGACTGTTAAAACGTGCTGATGAATGTATGTATCAAGCAAAACACAAAGGTAGGAATTGCTTGATTTGCTGCTGATAGCGTTCGGGGGCAGGCCTAAGCATTCAACCCGCGTGCCTTTTATTCCATCTCTTCAGGCTCCGACTCTTCTTCAAGTTCAAGTAAGTTGATCGCAATAGCGACAAAATCACTGTCGGTGATGATGCCAACCAACTCGCCTCGGTCTACAACAGGTAAACAGCCGACCTTATGTTTTTGCATATAGATGGCGCTCTCTTTTAGCCCTGCTTGAGGCGCGACAGTCATGACGCCGGTTTTCATCACTTCATAGAGTGGCGTGTTGAGGGTAAACGCTTGGTTTTCTGGAATGTTCTGTAAACTGGACTCTTGCGCAGCCAAGACATCTCTTTGTGATACCACGCCGAGCATTTGTTTGTTGGCATCAACAATCGGTACATGGCGAATATCGAGTGCTTCCATCATGTTCTTAGCATCGGCGAGGTTGTGAGAGCGAAGCAACGTATGTGGATTACGCGTCATCATGTCTTCTACTTTTATCATAGCGACCTCCTAGTATGACTTGTATTGCCCCTTGACTCATGTGTTGATCATGATGGTTAACCTTTTGGTTTAGTTAAAAGGTTACTGAGGCTCTTGGATAAATATAGTCATTTTTGCTGTTTGATATTGGGAGCTGGTTGGGTTTTATCGCGAATTTTCAATAATCAGTCGTAAAATATGACCCGCTTAACGCTGGGTGTGGGGAGGGGCATTAAGTCAATCAAATTGTATCTGATTATAATATTCCCTATCTCTTTTCTTGCTATTGCCTCATTGGGGAATATACTAGTCGGCTGCAAAAAACTTGTCGTCTGCTTGTGACAGAATCAGTTCGACTTCCATCACGACATATAAAATCACGACTAAAGATTAGTAACATGCAAGTATCAGACTTCCACTTTGATTTACCCGATGAGCTTATTGCTCGTTACCCTCAGCCAGAGCGTACTGCCAGCCGTTTACTTCAGATGGACGGCAACTCCGGGGAGCTTGTTGACGGCACCTTTACCGATGTCCTTGAGCAAGTGAAACCAGGCGATTTAGTGGTTTTCAACAATACTCGCGTGATTCCAGCACGAATGTTTGGCCGCAAAGAGTCTGGCGGTAAGTTAGAGGTGTTGGTAGAGCGCGTGCTGGATGAGAAAAGTATTCTGGCTCACGTTCGCTGTTCAAAGTCGCCAAAACCGGGCAGCACCATTTTTGTCGGGGATAATGACGAGTACCGTGCCGAAATGGTGGCGCGTCACGACGCGCTGTTCGAGCTCAAGTTTGACTCACAGCAGAACGTGTTGGCGGTATTGGAAGAGATTGGCCATATGCCGCTTCCACCCTACATTGATCGTCCTGACGAAGATTCCGATAAAGAGCGCTATCAAACGGTTTATAATGAAAAGCCGGGAGCCGTGGCCGCGCCAACTGCGGGGCTGCACTTTGATGAGCCACTATTAGAAAAGCTCAAAGCGAAAGGCGCTGAGTTTGCTTACGTGACCTTGCATGTCGGCGCAGGCACATTCCAGCCAGTAAAAGTGGACAACATTGCTGAGCATCATATGCATGCCGAATATGTCGAAGTGCCGCAAGAAGTCGTGGATGCGATCAAAGCAACCAAACAGCGAGGTGGTAGAATTATCGCGGTCGGCACCACGTCAGTACGCTCTTTAGAAAGCGCAGCACAAGATGCGCTGAAAAACGGTACCGAGCTGGTTCCTTTCTTTGGTGACACGGAAATCTTTATTTTCCCAGGTTACGAGTATCAGCTCGTGGACTGCTTGATCACCAATTTTCACCTGCCAGAATCGACCTTAATTATGTTGGTCAGTGCGTTTGCAGGATACGAAAATACGATGAACGCCTATAAACACGCAGTCGAGAATAAGTACCGTTTCTTCTCATATGGCGACTCGATGTTTATCAAGAAGAGATTAGTGACGAGTTCCTAGAATTGGGCTCGAGCGCGATAGAACTTAGATTCCAGATAGCTCGTTCCTCACTTATGGAATGACAAGGTCAAAGTTGTCATTCTGAACAGCGAGGCACGAGCGTGATTCAGAATCTTATTCGAGCCTAAATATGGTTTGATTGGCACTAGGAACAAAAAATTTACGAGTGCTAGCAGTAAGCTAGGAAGCAAAGCACAAGGATGCTTTGTCTCTCGCATGGAAGGCGACCGCTCCTCATAGAGCTTAAAGCTCTGAACTTAATGTCAGACTGTTTCTCTGACAACCGGAGGCTTCGTGAAGTTAAAATTCGATCTTAAGAAAAAAGACGGTGTTGCACGTCGTGGTCAATTGACCTTTGAACGTGGCACAGTGCAAACCCCTGCATTTATGCCGGTGGGTACTTACGGTACTGTTAAAGGTATGACGCCAGAGGAAGTAAAAGGCACAGGTGCTGAAATCCTATTGGGTAACACTTTCCACCTTTGGCTGCGTCCTGGCCAAGAAATTATGAAGATGCATGGTGACTTGCACGATTTCATGAACTGGCATGGTCCTATCCTGACGGATTCGGGTGGTTTCCAAGTATTTAGCTTGGGTAAAATGCGCACCATCACTGAGCAAGGTGTTCACTTCCGTAACCCGGTCAACGGTGACAAGATCTTCATGGACGCTGAGAAGTCGATGGAAATCCAAAAAGACTTGGGCTCTGACATCGTGATGATTTTCGACGAGTGTACGCCATACCCAGCGACCCATGATGAAGCGAAAAAATCGATGGAAATGTCGCTACGTTGGGCACAGCGTTCACGTGATCACTTCGACAAGCTAGAAAACCCGAACAACCTATTTGGTATCGTGCAGGGCGGTGTTTATGAAGACTTGCGCGATGTTTCGGTGAAAGGTTTGACGGATATCGGCTTTGACGGCTATGCAGTTGGTGGCCTGGCAGTAGGTGAACCTAAAGAAGACATGCACCGCATCCTTGAGCATACCTGTCCTCAATTGCCGGAAGATAAGCCTCGTTACCTAATGGGTGTGGGCAAGCCAGAAGACTTGGTTGAAGGTGTGCGCCGTGGTATTGATATGTTTGACTGTGTAATGCCAACACGTAACGCGCGTAACGGTCACCTATTTGTGACTGGCGGTGTGATCAAGATCCGTAATGCGAAACACAAAACCGATACAACTGCGCTAGATCCACACTGTGACTGTTACACTTGTCAAAATTACTCGAAGTCGTACTTACACCATCTCGAGCGTTGTAACGAAATTTTGGGTGCACGCCTAAACACCATCCATAACCTACGTTACTACCAGCGTCTGATGGAAAGCATCCGTAATGCGATTGATGAAGATCGTTTCGATGAGTTTGTGAAAGAGTTCTATGAGCGTCGTGGCCGTGAAGTTCCGCCACTCGCAAAAGAGCAATAACCGCACAGATTCAAACTATTCAAGCCTTTGGCATTGTGCCAGAGGCTTTTGCTAATAAAGTAGGCAAACGCACGTTATTTTTGAGAGAGTGATCGCTATTGGTCATACTCAAGCTTGAAACTAAATTGCGAATGCCCAACTTGGATATTAATAAATAATAATAGAGGATATTTTAATGTTTATTTCTCAAGCTCATGCAGCAGCAGAAGGTGCACCAGCTGGCGGCGGTTTTGAAATGTTGATCATGCTAGGTATGTTTGCGGTGATCTTCTACTTCATGATCTACCGTCCACAAGCTAAGCGCGTGAAAGAGCACAAGAACCTAATGGCGTCGATGGGTAAAGGTGATGAAGTACTCACTAGCGGTGGTATAGTAGGTAAAATCACTAAGATCTCTGAAGAGAATGACTACATCTCTATCGAGCTAAACACCAATAACGAAGTGGTTATCAAGAAAGACTTCGTTACCGCAGTACTGCCAAAAGGTACACTGAAATCTCTATAAAACAGCTTAAGGATCCTCGCTGTGCTTAACCGCTATCCTTTGTGGAAGTATTTGATGGTGGTGTTTACCATCGCTATCGCTGCATTGTATGCACTTCCAAATATCTACGGTGAAGATCCGGCCATTCAAGTTACAGGGGCGCGTGGCGCCTCTGTAGATATGTCGACGCTGGATTCTGTCACTCAAGCTCTTGATAAACAGGGCTTATCTCATAAATCCATTGCTTTAGAAAATGGATCCATTCTTGTTCGCTTCAACGATACTGATACCCAAATCAGTGCTCGAGATGTCATCAGTGAAGCGATGGACAACGATATTATTGTTGCTCTCAACCTTGCTCCTGCAACGCCTGATTGGCTTGAGTCTATTGGCGCAGCGCCAATGAAGCTTGGTCTTGACCTACGTGGTGGTGTTCACTTCTTAATGGAAGTGGATATGGATGCTGCGATGGAAAAACTGGTTGGACAGCAAGAAGAAGCTTTCCGCAGTGAACTTCGTGAAGAGAAAATCCGCTATCGCGCGATTCGTCCTTCAGGCAAAGACGCTGTTGAAGTGTTGCTGCGCAATGAAGAACAACTTGCCGACGCTCAGCGCATCCTTGAGAAAAACCACCCGGATATGATCTTTGTTGATTCTGCATCTGAAGGTCGTTTTGCGCTCACTGCCACTTTTACAGAGCAACGTTTAACTGAAATCCGTAATTACGCGGTAGAGCAGAACATTACCATTCTGCGTAATCGTGTTAACGAACTGGGTGTGGCTGAGCCGCTGGTTCAACGTCAAGGTGCAAGTCGTATCGTTGTTGAACTACCTGGTGTTCAAGACACGGCTCGTGCGAAAGAAATTCTTGGTGCGACAGCAACACTAGAGTTTCGCGAAGTCGACTCGAAAGCCGACCTTGCTGCCGCAGCCAGTGGTCGTGCGCCAGCGGGTAGCGAAATTAAGCAAGATCGTGATGGTCGTCCGGTTGTGCTCAAGAAGCGCGTGATCTTAGGTGGTTCAAGCATTACTGACGCAAGCTCTAGTGTCGATGAGTATGGTCGTCCGCAGGTTAACATCTCGCTTGATAGCGAAGGTGGCAACAAGATGGCTGCTTTCTCTCGCCAGAATATTGGTAAGCTGATGGCAACGGTTTTTGCCGAGTACAAAGACAGTGGCCGCAGAACGCCAGAGGGGCGTGTCATTCTCAACAAGCACGAAGAGGTCATCAACCAAGCGACGATTCAATCGGCTCTTGGTCGTAACTTCCGTATCACAGGCATTGATTCGGCATCAGAAGCACATAACCTAGCGTTGCTATTGCGTGCAGGTGCGCTGATCGCGCCAATCTCGATTGTTGAAGAGCGCACCATTGGTCCTTCTATGGGACAGCAGAACATCGATATGGGTGTTCAAGCGTGTATCTTTGGCTTGGTTGCGGTCATGCTTTTCTGTCTGGTTTACTACCGTAAGTTTGGTATTTTTGCCAACTGTGCCTTGATTGCCAACATTGTACTTATCATCGGTATTATGTCGATGATCCCTGGGGCGACCATGACGCTACCGGGCATTGCAGGTATTGTTCTGACGGTGGGTATGGCGGTGGATGCCAACGTGCTCATCTTCGAGCGTATCCGTGAAGAGTTGCGAGAAGGTCGCAATCCTCAGCAAGCGATTCATCAAGGTTACGCGAACGCATTCAGTACTATTGCCGATGCGAACATCACCACGCTGATCACTGCAATCATTTTGTTTGCGGTCGGTACTGGCGCGATCAAAGGTTTCGCCGTGACACTGTCTATCGGTATCTTGACTTCAATGTTTACAGCCATCGTTGGTACACGTTGTATCGTGAACCTATTGTACGGCGGTAAACGCATCAAAAAATTGTCGATCTAAGGAAGTAATATGTTTCAGTTAATGAAAACAGACAAAACGATCGACTTTATGCGTTGGTCGAAGCTGGCATTTGTTTTCTCAATCCTCATGATTGGTGCGTCAATCTTTACTCTCTCAACCAAATGGTTGAACTGGGGGTTAGACTTTACTGGCGGTACCTTGATCGAAGTGGGTTTTGAGCAACCAGCAAACCTTGAAGATATTCGTAGTGCTTTAGAAGCAAAAGGCTTTGGTGATGCTACCGTTCAGAACTTCGGTAGTGCTCGTGACGTGATGGTGCGTCTGCGACCACGTGAAGATGTGGCCGGTGAAACACTGGGCAATCAGATCCTAAATGCGATTAAAGATGGCACCGGTGACAGCGTTGAGATGCGTCGTATCGAGTTCGTTGGTCCTAACGTTGGTGACGAGCTCACAGAGGCCGGCGGTCTAGCCATCTTGGTATCGCTGATCTGTATCTTGCTCTATGTTTCTGTGCGCTTTGAGTGGCGTCTTGCTGCGGGTGCGGTAATGGCCCTTACTCATGACGTTATCATTACGCTTGGTATCTTCTCACTGCTACAGATCGAAGTTGACCTGACGATTGTTGCAGCATTGCTGACGGTTGTGGGGTACTCGCTCAACGATACCATCGTGGTCTTTGACCGTATTCGTGAGAACTTCCGTAAGATGCGTAAAGGTGAACCAGCTGAAATCATGAACAGCTCAATCACTCAAACATTGAGCCGTACTTTGATTACTTCTGGTACTACCTTGTTCGTTGTTATCGCCTTGTTCACTCAGGGTGGAGCTATGATTCACGGTTTCGCAACCGCGTTGTTACTGGGTATTACTGTAGGTACTTACTCATCAATCTATGTCGCTTCGGCACTGGCATTGAAACTGGGTATTACCAAAGAACACTTGATGCCACCCCAAGTTGAAAAAGAGGGTGCAGAGTTCGACGAAATGCCATAACGCATTGCAGTCATAGTCAAAGCCGCTGGAAACAGCGGCTTTGTTGTTTTTATCGGAGGAAGGTCGTGCGTTATTTATCAGGATTATTGATTCTGTTCTGCCCGCTGCTGTCTGCTCAAAGCGTGTGGCTAGCGACAGAGCCAGAGATGATGCGCGCTAACATAGTAACGGGCTGGTCTGAATGTGAACCGCAGCGTTGGTGTGAGGATAGGGTGGGTTACTATCAAGTGCACCTCTACGCTGAGGCGACGCTGACACCAGAGAACTTAGTGGTGACATTACTTGGCGAATTTACCCCGCATTTACTATCGCAACTTCAGCTCAATCTACGTCGTGACGGTTTTCAGTTAGTCAAAATGTCCATCGAGCAACAAGAGTTTGATATTAAAACTGCGCTACAAACTATGCCAGCTAATGAGGTGGACAAAGCGCTAGTGACCTTTATTAACCAATCTCCACAATCTGCGGAGCGTGTTCTGAGTTGGCAAGCGAGCGTTGGTCAGGCGGAGCTGCGCAGTGATGGTGAGCTGATCACCGTTCGTTTTGATTATTCACAGTGAGAGCCTATTCGCTATTTGACCACTTTGAAGAGCAGCACACGAGACATTGCTCGCCAAGTTGTTATCATAACTAAAACACAACAATAGGAAGCCAGTTATGCCTCATTTACGTTTTCGAGCTGTTGAGCCGCAAACCGTACAAACTCTCTCTGCCCCTTTGATCGACCAGTTGCAGCCACATATGGACTGCCCGCGTGAAGACTTTACTTTCGAGTATGTCTACACCACTTTCTACCATGAAGGTGAAGTCTGTGCGGCGTATCCGTTTGTCGAGGTGTTATGGTTTGACCGTGGCCAAGAAACACAGGATGAAGTGGCGAAGATCATTACCCAACAAGTGCGCGCTGTGATTGGTGAAGATGTGGATGTCGCGGTTATTTTCACTGCGCTTAACGCTAGCGGTTACTATGATAATGGTGAACATTATTAATCTGGCTCTAGCCTAATGGAAGGAGTCACTAAGGAGGCAATATGGCTCAGGGTGTTCGGCTGAGATATCTGTTATCGGTTGTTCTCTTTTTGGTGACTTCTGCCACCCATGCTACGCCGTGGGAGCAAGTAAAACATCCCTCTCCTCATTTTCCTCAAGCGATTGGCAGTTATGCGAATGGGTGTTTAACCGGGGCCGAGGCACTGCCGCTGGACGGTGATGGTTATCAAGTGCTGCGTGCGGAGCGCGCCCGTTACTACGGCCACCCTAACGCCATCAGTTATGTTCAGTCGCTGGCTAAGCTAGCCCACTATCAACTCAATATCGGTTTGTTGATTGGTGATATCTCTTTGCCGCAAGGCGGGCGATTTTCATCTGGACACTCTAGTCATCAGACAGGACTGGATATTGATATTTGGCTGCGCTTAGCGGAGCAGCCCTTATCTGAGCAACAGTTGGCCAAGCCAGAGCCATTCAGTGTGGTGGATTTAAAAGGCTACCAACTGGTTAAAGATCGGTGGGATTCGCGCCACTTTGAGTTGATTAAGTTTGCCGCCGCCAATGAGCAAGTCGCGCGAATATTTGTTCACCCAGTGATTAAGCAACAGCTGTGCGATAGCGAACAAAGTAGCGATCGAGCTTGGTTGCGTAAAGTTCGCCCTTGGTGGGGACACCACTACCACATGCATGTCCGCTTAAAATGCCCAGAGAATAGTTCATCTTGCCGACCACAAGCACAGCCACCTGTCGGTGATGGATGTGGAGCAGAGCTGGCTAGTTGGAAGCCACAACCTAAACCCAGTAAGCCTAAACCGGCTACTGCGCCGACTAAGAAGTCGATTAAAATCATGCCTGAGCAGTGCCTAGACCTGCTACAGCTTACTCAACATGCCCCTACCTCCTAGTTGAAATTGTTAACTTATTGTAATTTTATTTCATTATAAGCGATAGGTTATTGAGGTTATTTCGAAGTCGGTGCTTTCCTTGGCTTTTGCAGCCAAATTGTCTTGTATTTATAACTTTTAGATACATTTCTCATCATTTTTGTCCCTCTTTGTTACTGATTATCGGTGTAAAAATTGATATAAATCAATTTTTATTATCAGCGCTTTGCGTGATATCTAGCTGGAGTAATCCAAATTGCGTTGTTTTACGTAATTAAATTACATCCAATCGCGCGCTCTAAAGAGCCCAAAGAGTGTTTGAGGACGTAGCATGTTAGACACCCTTATCCTGTCGCGGATCCAGTTCGCGGCCAATATCAGTTTTCATATCTTATTTCCGACTATCACCATCGCCCTGGCGTGGATGCTGGTTTTCTTCAAATGGCGCTATAACCGTTCACAGGCACCGGTGTGGCTAGACGTGTACTATTTTTGGGTCAAGGTGTTTGCACTCACCTTCGCACTTGGCGTGGTGTCGGGTATCACCATGAGTTTTCAGTTCGGGACCAACTGGCCAGGCTTTATGGAGCGAGTCGGTAATGTGGCGGGCCCACTGCTTGGTTATGAGGTGATGACGGCTTTCTTCATGGAAGCAACGTTTCTTGGTGTGATGCTGTTTGGTCGAGGACGGGTCCCCGATTGGTTCCATACGCTAGCGACGGTATTGGTGGCCGTGGGAACCACCATGTCTGCTTTTTGGATATTAGTACTCAATAGCTGGATGCATACACCAAGTGGTTACGAGGTTATTGACGGTATTGTGCATGTCACCAGTTGGAAAGAGGTGATTTTGAATCCATCACTGCCTTACCGATTTGCACACACCTTACTGGCATCGGCACTCACCGCGAGTTTCTTGATTGCTGGTGTCAGCGCCTATCAATCGATTAAGCAGCCGACTCATCGCGCTGCCAAACTAGGCCTTAAGGTGGCGCTGTTTGCTGCGGCAGGTTTTATCCCACTGCAAATTTTAGTCGGTGATTTGCATGGTTTGAATACGCTTGAACATCAGCCAGCGAAGATTGCGGCGATGGAGGGTGTTTGGGAGACAGAGCAGGGCGCACCGCTGTTGCTTTTTGCTTGGCCGAACGAAGAGACGCGTAGTAACGACTTCGCACTGGGTATCCCCAACTTAGCGAGCTTGATTTTGACTCACGATCTGCAGGGCGAAATTGTCGGCCTCAATCAATTTGCGCCAGACCATCCACCAGTGAAACCGTTATTTTTTGGTTTCCGTGTCATGGTCGGTGTGGGCGTACTGATGCTTTTAGTCAGTTGGTATGGCGCTTGGCGTCTCGCGCGTAACAAAGGGTTACCTAAGCCTTATCTATATACGGTGGTAGCGATGACGTTCTCTGGTTGGCTCGCAACACTCGCGGGTTGGTATGTGACTGAGATAGGTCGTCAGCCTTGGCTGGTCAGTGGTGTACTGCGCACCGCTGATGCAGTGACCCCAGTCGCCCCATCTAACGTGATGATTTCATTGATCATGTATTTGGTTATCTATGCGGTATTGCTGGTGGCTTACATTCATACCTTATTCTATTTGGCACGCAAAGATGTCGTTGCTCATCAAGCACCAGTTCAGACTCAAGAGGCATAACCATGTTTGACTATCTACCAGAAATCTATTTGCTACTGCTGGGGTTTTCCGTATTTATGTATGCGGTACTGGACGGTTATGACCTCGGCGTTGGTATGTTGCTGCCAGGCAACAATGAACAGCAACGGGATCGAATGATTGCCTCCATCGGCCCGTTTTGGGATGCAAATGAAACTTGGTTAGTATTAGCGGTCGGTATATTGTTGATCGCATTTCCCACGGCTCATAGCTTGATTCTGACTGAGCTCTATTTGCCTACTGCAATAATGCTGATTGCACTCATTATGCGTGGTGTAGCCTTCGACTTTCGTGCTAAAGCAGTGTCAGATCATAAAGATCGCTGGGATATCTGTTTCAAAGTGGGGTCGTTTTTGGCATCGCTTACTCAAGGTTATATGGTTGGGCGTTACATCATGGGCTTTGAACACAGCAGTGAGGCGTATGGCTTTGCACTATTGAGTGCTTTGTGTGTTGCCGCGGCGTACGTATACATCGGGGGGGCATGGTTGGTGCTCAAAACCGAAGGGGAGTTGCAAATTCGCGCTGCGCGTTGGTCACGTCGAGCAGGTTGGCTTGCAGCGCTTGGTATCTTGGTGGTGAGTGTGGTCAATCCTTGGGTTAATGAGCAGGTTGCTCAGCGCTGGTTTAGTTTTCCTGAAATGCTGCTACTAGCCCCTATCCCATTGATTGTTCTAGCGACGATTTACTTGGTCGATCGCTATTTACGTCAAGTACCTATGGTTAATGATCTCGGTGTTCGCTGGCCTTTCTTCGGCGTGACCTTGATCTTTGCTTTGAGCTTTCTCGGTTTGGCCTACAGCTTTTTCCCCCAAGTGGTGCCAGGGGTGATGACAGCGCAGCAAGCCGCTTCTTCGCCTGCAACCTTAACCATCGTTGGCTACGGGGTGGTGATCGTCATGCCAATGATCTTACTCTACACCTTTGCGGTCTATCGCATATTCAAGGGCAAAGCGACCGAGTTAAGTTATAAATAACAAAAAAAACGCCGCTCTCAGAGCGGCGTTTGATTGACAGCTTCAGGCCTAAGCCAGACCTTGAATCAGCACGAACTTCTCGAGCAACTCTTCTTCAGTCTCAACGTGGTTCGGATCGGTGATAATACACTTAGTGATCGGGCAAACCGACTGACAGGTTGGCTTTTCGTAGTGGCCTTTACATTCAGTGCAGAGATCTGGGTCAATCTCGAAAATTGACTCGCCCATAGAGATAGCCCCATTTGGGCACTCAGGGTCACACATATCACAGTTAATGCACTTGTCAGTAATCAGCAATGCCATGATTATTTACCTGTCGGGTTACGGGTATCCTGACCAGCATTGAGGTTACGCATCAGCAGGCCGTATTCCAAGTCCATGTCTTCTGGCACAGGAATGAAAACAAAGTGGCCGTTGCCTTTTGCATCGTCAATTGGCTGAGACTTGCGGTTTTCCATCGCTTCCAAGGTAAATACGACGTTACCTTTTGGTGTCATCAGCTCTAGGCTATCGCCGACGATGAACTTGTTCTTCACTTCAACTTCAGCCAGATCACCGCGACGTTTGCCGGTAAACTCACCAACGAACTGTTGAGCATCTGAGACTGAGTAGCCGTAATCGTAGTTTTGGTAAGCATCGTGAGTGTGACGACGTAAGAAACCTTCGGTATAACCACGGTGAGCTAGGCTCTCAAGAGTACCCATTAGGCTCTCATCAAACGGTTTGCCTGCTACGGCATCATCAATGGCTTTGCGGTATACCTGAGCGGTACGAGCGACGTAGTAGAATGACTTAGTACGACCTTCGATTTTCAAAGAGTGCACACCCATCTTAGTCAAGCGCTCGACGTGCTGAACTGCACGTAAATCTTTCGAGTTCATGATGTAGGTACCGTGCTCATCTTCGTAAGCGGCCATCTTATCTTCTGGGCGGTGAGCTTCAGAAAGCAGTACCACTTCATCGGTCGGTTTGCCACGGCCGATAGTCGTCTCAGGGCGCTCATCTTGCACTTCAACAGGCTGCGCTTCCGCAGGATCAAACTTCTCGACAATATCGCCAGCTTCGTTCTCTTTACCTTGTTCAACCTTGTACTCCCAACGACAAGCGTTGGTACAGGTGCCTTGGTTCGGGTCTCGCTTGTTGATGTAACCAGACAGCAGGCAGCGACCAGAGTAAGCCATACATAGAGCACCGTGCACGAACACCTCAAGCTCGGTTTCTGGGCAGTGTTCGCGGATCTCTTCGATCTCTTCCAGAGAAAGCTCACGAGAAACAATCACACGCTCAACGCCGTTCGCAGCCCAGAACTTCACCGTAGCCCAGTTGACCGCGTTTGCCTGTACAGACAGGTGAATTGGCATCTCAGGGAAGGCTTCACGAACCATCATAATCAAACCAGGGTCAGACATGATTAGCGCGTCAGGGCCCATCTCTACCACTGGCTTAAGGTCGCGGATAAAGGTTTTTAGCTTAGAGTTATGGGGTTGGATGTTGCAAACCACGTAAAGCTTTTTGCCTAGGGCATGGGCTTCATCGATACCAATTTTTAGGTTTTCGTGGTTGAACTCGTTGTTACGTACGCGAAGGCTGTAACGCGGCTGGCCTGCGTATACCGCATCTGCCCCATAGGCAAAAGCGTAACGCATGTTTTTCAGGCTACCTGCCGGTGACAGTAGCTCAGGGACGAATGCTTTCTCAGTCATGTGTAATTCTCTTAAATCTGATCTCAAGTCAGGCCGATTCCACCTTATGGAATCGGGGGCGCAAATTTTACGCCAAAATGTGACTTGTGACTAGGGAAAAGTCCATGACTAAGATGAGGGAATTGATAAGCGGGTGCGCGAATGGTCGAGCACCCAAGTAAAGGTTAGGCGTTAGGGTGAGGTAAGCCGCCTAAGCTCTCGTATAAGTTTGGTAAGAAAGCGCTCATTTCACCGCACATCAGCGAGAAGTCGGCGTCAAAACGCGCGGCTTGGTCTTCTCGAGGAATGTCATCGTTCTGATCTTTGAGTTCATCAGAGAACTTCAGGCGCTTGATGCTGCCATCTTCCCCCAGAATAAACTCGATACGCTCTTGCCACCATAATGCCAACTTAGTGACGACTTTATCGGCATCGATATGGCTGCGAATCTCATCTGCGGTCAACTCTTGTTTCTTACAGCGGATCACGCCGCCTTCTTCCAGTACAGACTTAAGTTCCGCTTCATCGAGCATCTCAATCCCTGCTGGGGTCTGGCCGGTTTTGACCCATTCAGTCAGTGTGGTTTCAATCGCTTTTTCTGGAATCGCAGGCACAACAGGCAGACTACCCATAGTTTTACGCAGTAGGGCCAATACATCTTCTGCTTTCTTATAGCTGCTGGCGTCGACCAGAATAAAGCCCTCTTTAGGCAGAATCAGTACATAGGTATGATTGCTGCGGCTGAAAGCTCGTGGGAGAAGATCCATCACGATATCTTCTTTGAGTGTGTCTTTTTCTTTCTTTTTCAGCGGGCGGCCTTCTTGCGCTTCTAGAGCGTCCACTTTTGCGTTCAATGACTCTTTGATCACTGACGCAGGCAACATCTTCTCTTCTTTTTTAGCGCAGATCAGAATACGGTTCTCTGACACATGGGTCATCATATCGCCATGCTTGCCCATCGCCGTGACCCAGCCAAATTTTTGCTTATCTTGGCTACCACAAGGAGTGAAACGAAACTCTTGTAGCTGCTTTTCTAGTTGGTCTGCATTGAATTCAATATCACGGTTAAAACGATAAACCAGACAGTTTTTAAACCACATACTCTTTCTCTATACCTAAAGTTTGGGGGCTCATGATAAAGACTTTTTAGCGGCTTGTCTTACTGCAAACACGCAATAGTGGGATGAAAGTTATATGAAAATTTGTTTTCAAAGGTCACAAAAGTGTCATAATTGCTAGTGATAATGCTTAGCGTTGCACAAGGGCAGGTGGCCCTAAATAACTCAACTCACACAAGGTTATTTGATTATGTCTAGAAGGATTCTAGTTGTTGAAGACGAAGCGCCAATCCGTGAAATGTTATGCTTTGTTTTAGAACAGAAAGGTTACCAAGCGGTTGAAGCAGAAGACTACGACAGCGCGGTAACAAAACTGGCGGAACCCTTCCCTGATCTAGTGTTACTAGATTGGATGTTGCCTGGTGGCAGCGGTATTAATTTTATCAAACATATGAAGCGTGAAGAGCTCACACGTAATATTCCAGTGGTGATGCTGACTGCGCGTGGTGAAGAAGAAGATAAAGTCCGTGGACTTGAAGTGGGCGCGGATGACTACATCACTAAACCTTTCTCACCAAAAGAGTTGGTGGCACGGCTTAAAGCGGTGATTCGCCGCGTAACGCCAACGGCACTGGAAGATGTAATTGATGTACAAGGGTTGAAGCTTGACCCTGTGTCGCATCGAGTGACTGCCAATGATGAACCATTGGATATGGGCCCAACCGAATTTAAGATGCTGCACTTTTTTATGACCCATCAAGAGCGGGTGTACAGCCGTGAGCAACTGCTCAACAACGTTTGGGGCACCAATGTTTATGTGGAAGACCGGACGGTGGATGTACACATTCGTCGCCTGCGCAAAGCGCTTGAAGCGGCGGGGCACGATAAGCTGATTCAAACGGTGCGCGGTGCTGGCTACCGTTTTTCAACCAAAGCCTAGTTGGGTAACGACACAAGCGGAGAGGTAAGTGGTAGAACGGTTAACTTGGAAAAAGCTAGCCTGGGAGCTGGCTTTTTTTTACACCCCTTGGGTGATTGTTGGTTGGATTTTCGGTCATATGCCGTGGTTGCTGTTAGCGGCCACGGTTTTGCAGCTTGTGTGGCATCTGCACAATCAAATGCGTCTCTCCGCTTGGCTGTGGGATGAAAAACGCTTAACCCCACCTTCTGGCAGTGGTAACTGGGAGTCGTTGTTTAATGGTATCTATCGTTTGCAACAGCGCCAGCGCAAAAAACGCAAAGAGCTGACTAACTTAATTCGTCGTTTCCGCAATGGTGCCGAATCGCTCCCTGATGCGGTGGTGGTGTTTCGTGGCGAAGGGAATATTGTCTGGTGCAACAAGCTCGCCCAGCACCTACTTGGTTTCAAATGGCCTGATGACTCCGGCCAGCCAATCTCAAACTTGATTCGCACCCCCGATTTTATCAAGTACCTAAGTAAGAAAAACTTTTCAGAGCCGCTGGAGATGCGTTCACCGCTCAACGTTGAGCGAATGCTTGAACTGCGGATCGTTCCCTACACTGAAGGGGAGCATCTGATGGTGGTTCGTGATGTAAGCCAACTCAAGCAGCTAGAGGGTATGCGCCGTAACTTCTTCGCCAATGTTTCTCATGAACTGCGCACGCCGATGACGGTATTACAAGGTTACCTTGAAATGACTGAAGACCCGGATATGGTGGTCGGCCCCATGTGGACCAAAGCCCACGGCGTGATGACTGAGCAACTTAATCGGATGAACAGTTTGGTGAATCAGTTGTTGACCTTGTCCAAGATTGAAGCGGCGCCAATGCATGAGCTGGATGAAGTTGTGAATGTCCCGGCTATGCTTGAAGTGCTAGAAAAAGAAGCCGTCAGTTTAAGTGGCGAGGCCGAGCACAAGCTGCGTTTTGAAGTGGATAAAGAGCTGCGCGTATTAGGCGATGATGATCAGTTACGCAGTGCCATTTCCAACTTGGTGTACAACGCGGTTAAATATACGCCTGCTGGGGCGGATATCCGTGTACGCTGGTATCACACCTCTCAAGGTGCCCACCTTGAAGTCGAAGATAGTGGCGATGGTATCGAGCCGCAGCACTTACATCGTTTAACCGAGCGTTTTTATCGGGTTGATAAAGCCCGCTCGCGAGATACTGGCGGCAGTGGGTTAGGGCTGGCTATCGTTAAACATGCTCTGTCTCACCATGACTCGCACCTTGAAATTCACAGTGAAGTCGGCGTTGGTAGTAAGTTCTCGTTTGTGTTGCCATCTAGGCTGGTGGTGAAATGATCAGAGTCCTGCTTGCGGTTGTGATGTGGTTGACCGCGTGTTCTGCTTTCGCCCAGCCGCAGCTTAGCCCCTATCAAAAAGTACCAGGCATTACCGGCACTATTACTAGTATCGGCTCTGATACCTTAGCCGGGATGACGACATTGTGGGTAGAGGAGTTCAAACACCTCTACCCAAGCGTGAATGGTGAAGTTCAAGCCTCGGGCTCATCCACAGCGCCACCGGCATTAACTGAGCGTACCGCGCAATTTGGCCCAATGAGCCGGCCGATGCGCAATCGTGAAATTGAAGCTTTTGAAAATGAGCATGGGTATAAGCCTACCGCGTTAAGAGTGGCGATCGACGCGATCGGTATTTTTGTTCATCGAGACAATCCGATTCAAGGGCTCAATTTTACCCAGCTTGATAGCATTTTCTCAGCCACATTACGTTGTGGCTCCACTGAGCAGATAAAAACTTGGTCAGACTTAGGGTTGGACTATCAATGGGCGAGGCGCGGTATTCAGCTGTTCGGTCGCAATTCGGTGTCGGGGACTTACGGCTATTTTAAAAAACACGCTTTATGTGGTGGCGACTTCAAAAACAGTGTGAATGAGCAGCCGGGGTCGGCTTCGGTAGTGCAGTCCGTAGGTTCATCCATTAATACTATTGGTTATTCCGGCGTCGGTTATCAGGTCTCTGATGTGAAATTATTGCCGATTGCCAAGCAAGGTAACAATTACATCGAAGCAAGTCAGCGCAATATCTTAACAGGTGAGTACCCACTATCTCGCTATCTCTATGTTTACGTGAATAAACATCCGCTAAAACCGCTGAGACCTATTGAGCGCGAGTTCATTCGTTTTATCTTTTCTGCGCAAGGGCAGGCCTTAGTGGCTAAAGACGGTTACGTGGCCATCTCGCCTCAGATTGCGCAACGTGAACTGGCTAAAGTCGGTATCACGGACTAGGCAGCGGCTCGAGACTTAACTGCCATCCTGCATTTTGCCAGTAGGCCTGCTCGGTTAGAAAATCGGCTTGTAGTAACTTGTTGTCATCCAGCCATTGGGTGTCGTCACTGCTCAATGTCCAATTGTCACCGTCAATGGTTAATCTTGGAGTATTGATGGGTTCTTCGTTACGCTGGCCGTTGAGAATAATCGCGATACGCAAAACCCGTATCAGGTTAATCACATCGTCCTTGTCATAGAGGTTAAATTCTTCCATTTCATTGAGTTTGAGCGCTTTGCGCTGAAAACGCACTAGCATGGCAAGAACTTGCTGTTGCTCGCGGTTAAAGCCTGGCATGTAGGTATGGCGAAGAATGTAGGCAGAGTGGCGATGAAAAGCTTGGAGACTGATACTCAGGCCCACTTCATGCAGCAGCGCGCTCCACTCAAGCAAATCAACCAATTGTGAGCTTTTTTTGATCCCAACCTCTTTGTGGATCTGCTGAAACAGTTCACGTGCGTGGCCTTTAATTTTGGCGGCGTGGTCTAAATCAACCAAGTGCTTCGATGCAAGGTTTTCTGTGGTACGCATACGGATATCTGAACGTTTGAAGCTGTCTTCCATCTCAAACAGTAACCCCTCGCGCAGCGCCCCTTCAGAAAAGTGCAGCTCAGTTATGTTTAAGCTCGTCATTATGGCGTGTAGAATCGCGACTCCTGCAGCAAAGACCGGTTTGCGCTCAGGCGTCAGGTCTGCCAGCTCGATGTCGTCGATGGTGCTCCACTCACACAGTTTGGAGACTAACTTATCCAGTCGTTTTGTTGTGACCAATCCATCTTCATAGCCAAGGCCAATCAATACCTCGCGGATAGCTTTAATGGTACCGGACGAACCAAAAGCGATATCCCAGCCCTTTTTTTTGTAGCGATGAGCAATTGACTCCAACCTTTGCTCTGCGGCAAGCGTCGCTTTGGCAAAGTTCTTCTTCGACAATTTACCGTTGGCAAAATGCTCTTGAGTGTAACTGACACAGCCCATCTGTTTGCTGTTGATAAGCTCAGGCTCAAAGCCACGACCGATGATGATTTCGGTGCTGCCACCGCCAATATCAATCACTAGTTTGGAGTCGGACTCGGGCTGTGTGTGCGCAACCCCGAGATAGATGAGTCGTGCTTCTTCGACACCCGGAATGATTTCAATTGGAAACGGCAGTACATCGCGTGCGCGCTGCAAAAAGATATGTGAATTATTGGCCTGACGCAGAGTGTGGGTGGCGGCAATTCGCACGTTTTGCTCGTCGAAACCTTGCAGGCGCTCGGCAAACATGGCTAAGCACTCCAATCCACGCTCGATGGAGGCATTGTCGAGATTCTTTTGTCCATCCAAACCGGCTGCAAGTCTCACCCGCTGTTTGTGGCGACTGACCAGTTGTAAATCTTGATCGACCACGCGTGCTACCACCATGTGGAAGCTGTTAGACCCTAGGTCGATGGCGGCGACATCACGTATTTCCGCGGTTTGGTTCATAGCGCTAACCTAATTTAATGACTGATCTGGCTGCTCGCTGGTCAGTGGTTGTTTGCGTTTTTGATTTTTGGTTTGTTTTTCCACATTTTTAAGATAGTCGTAAATCGCGATTTGTGAGCGAACTTTCTTGCGATTGCCGCGCGGGACGTAATTGTTGCTCATCTCTTTATCGATCCATCTGGCTTTTACTGTATCGGTAAAGTGGATGTTAATGATATCAATAATGCGCTGTTTAAGGCGTGGATCACGAACCGGAGCGGCCACTTCGATACGGTAATCGAGATTGCGCGTCATCCAGTCGGCCGACGAAATATACACCGCAGGATCGCCATCATTGTGCGCAATAATCACTCGAGGATGCTCTAAAAAGCGGTCGACAATACTAATGATTTTGATGTTGTCACTGACTCCCTCGATCCCCGGCACCAAGGAACACATGCCACGAATAATCATTTTGATTTCGACCCCAGAAGTGCTGGCACCATAGAGTTTGTTGACTAAGCCTTTATCAACCAAGTTGTTGACTTTGACGGTTAGCGCTGCTTTTTTGCCTAGTTTTGCATTCGCAATTTCGTTATCGATCAGTCGATACAGTTGCTTACGAGAGTTGCGCGGCGAGACAATCAGATGATTAAAGCGCACCGGACGGTAGGGGTTCTCGATGTAGCCGAACACATTGCGCACCTCACGGGTCAGCTCAGGATCGGCGGTGAGCAGCGAAAAGTCGGTGTAAATTCGCGCGGTTTTTTCATGAAAGTTACCTGTACCAATATGGGCGTAGTCGACGATTTCTTCGTTCTCACGGCGACTTATCAGCAGTAGCTTAGAGTGAATCTTCAATCCCGGAGCGCCAAACACCACTTCAACCCCAGCTTCTGTCAGCACCCGAGACCATTCGATATTGGCTTCTTCGTCGAAGCGTGCTTGTAGTTCAACCACAACGGTGACGCTTTTGCCATTGTGCACTGCGTCAATCAGTGAGTTCATCAAACGCGAGTCTTTGGCCACGCGATAGATATTGATTTTGATCCTGATAACTTTTGGATCAAATGAGGCTTGACGGACCAGCTCACTGATGTGCTCGAAGGTATGGTACGGATAGTACAGCAGGATATCTTGGGCGCGAATGGCATCGAACTTGTTGGCAAATCCGTCAAAATCTGCACATTGCATCGGGGGGAGCGGTTTGTTTTCTAGGTAGTCTCGGCCCATATTGGGAAAGGTAATAAAGTCTTTGAAGTTATGATAGCGTGCTCCCGGAATCAGACTGTCGTAGTTGGAAATTTGCAATTTGTCACACAGGAAACTCAGCATCTCTTGTGGCATATCTCTTTGATAGACAAAACGTACCGGCATGGCTGTTAAACGCTGACTCAAGCCCTCTGACATTTGCTCAAGTAGACTGTGGTCCACTTCGTGGCTTAAATCATACTCGGCGTCACGAGTCATTTTCATTGCGTAGCCGTTAAGCTCGTCATAGTCGAAAAAACCACTGAATAAGTCGTCCAAACAGTAACGAATGATGTTGTCGAGCAAGATGATGGTTTTACGTCTTTTGCCTTTTTGCTCGGGAACGGTGACGAATCGGGGCAAGTGGTCGGTTGGGATCTCAATCAGGGCATACTGGTTTTGCTGTTGATGTTTGAGTTCGACCGCAATATAGGCGTACTCATCTTTAAGAAATTCGAGTACGTCGATATCGTCACGCATCAATAGTGGGGTGATGTGCGGCAGTACTTCACGGCGAAAGTATTTGGTCACCCACTTTTGCTGCGCCTCGCTCAACTGTGTTTCGTTGACTAAAAATATGCGTCGCCGTGCCATTTCACGGATCAATTCGGCATACAACTCGTCAAAACGTTCGTTGAGCTTCAGTGCCTTGGTCTGCATTTTGGTCAGTAGGTGCTTGGAGTTATCATTGCCGCCACGCTCTTGGTTGATAAGAATGCGTCGCTTGACATCAGCAAACCTGACCTTGTAGAACTCATCTAAGTTGTTGGAAAATATGCCAAGGAATCGAATCCTTTCAATCAACGGCACCTGTTTATCCGCAGCCTCTTGCAACACGCGTTCATTAAATGACAGCCAACTAAGTTCTTTTTCGATATACAGTTTTTCTGTACTCATCTCATACTCCAATCCTTTGTTTGAAGAGTTCGAGCTCACTGTGTAACCCTGTGGGCTAGCAACTTAAGGTGTTTGTATGACACTTTTATTGCATTTTTTTATTGCATTGTTTTCAGTTGTTTATTGCGATCTGTAATATAATTGTCACCTAATAGAAATATTATACCCTCGGACGAAAATAGGTAAGCGAAACAGATGACCAAAGCAGAATTCTCTTTACGAGAGCGAGACAGAAAGCGACTAATCAAAGACAGATTAGTCCGTCTTGCCGTTTCTGCTGGAGGCGTTGGAGTGCTGGCTGCGCTGGTACTGATTTTTGTTTATTTGGCGATCATGGTATTGCCGCTATTTAGTGACGCCAAAATTACCCCAAATGTTCATAGCCAAAAGGTGACCACACCGGATGTCATTGCTGCCGGTATCGATGACTATGGCGAACACGCCTTTCTGATTTCCAAGCAAGGTTTTATTGATTTCTGGTCGATCACATCAAGTGCCACGCAGCCAGTTTTGAGTCATCAGGTAGGAACTGAAAACAGTCTGTTTGCTCGTACGGTTGCCGCCGATGGATGGTTTGCTTTTGCGACGCCATCGGGTGAGGTTGACCTTGTGAAGCCGCAACTAACTACAGTGCTAAAGAAGACCAGCCGCGATTTCGCTCCCGAACTTTCCACATACCCAACTGAGTTTGGACTGCAACGTCCAGATAGCGAGCTGAAGCAGTTTGCTTTTGCTCAGCGTGGTGGTTTAACCCTTGCTGGTTGGTATCAAGACGGCCGGGTGATGGTGCGCTGGCAACAAGGCGGCCAAACTAAGAGTCACCTGTTTGCTGAGCCGATTGAACAGCTTGATCAAATGTTGCTTACGCCCGATGGCGAGACCCTTTATTTAAGAATAGGATCTCAGTTGGTGATAGCCAAAAAGCAGGCGCAAGATTTTGCCGTGCGAGAAGTGGTCGATCTCAGTCAAGGGCGAGAGCAGCATCAGGTTGAGCACTTAGATCTACTGTCGGGCGCTTATTCGTTATTGGTGACCCATCAAGATGGCTTGGTCTCACAATGGTTTGATGTACTTAGCCAAGGCGAGCGTTCACTCACTCAAGTTCGCCAGTTCAAGTTAGCGTCTCAGTTGCAGTTTTTATTACCAGAGACTTACCGCAAAGGGTTTTACAGCTTTTACATTAACGGCACGGTGCAGAGTCATTACACCACCAGTGAAAAGCTGGTGATGTTTGAGCGCGCTTATCAGCAGGCGCCATCGATTGCCGCGATGTCAAACAACGAGTCTTACTTGGTTGCGCTGCATGACCAGCAGTTGAGTGTAGCCGTGGTCGACAACCCGTTTCCTGAAGTGTCTCTCTCTTCCTTATGGCAAAAAGTGTGGTACGAAAGTTACCCAGAGCCTCAATATGTGTGGCAGACAACCTCGGCCAGTGATGAGTTTGAAGCTAAGTTTAGCCTAGTCCCTATCGCATTTGGCACCTTGAAAGCGGCGATGTTTGCCATGTTATTCGCCGTGCCGATTGCTGTGCTAGGGGCGATTTATACCGCGTATTTTATGACGCCGCGGATGCGTCGTGTGGTTAAGCCGTCGATTGAGTTAATGGAAGCCTTGCCGACCGTTATCATCGGTTTCTTAGCGGGGTTGTGGTTCGCGCCAATTGTTGAAAGCCATCTAGCCGCTGTGGCTGCGCTGATGCTGTTTTTGCCTCTGTCGACCATGGGTTTAGGGCTTATTTGGCACTTGCTGCCCAATCATTGGACCGGCCGATTTAATAACGGCTGGCACGCTGCGATTCTAATGCCGGGGATTGTGTTGTTGAGTGTGGCGATTTTGTCACAAAGTGGCAATATCGAGTCATGGTTATTTGCTGGGGATGTGCGGGTCTATTTAGCTGGGTATGGCATCGACTTTGACCAACGTAACGCGCTAGTTGTCGGATTCGCCATGGGCTTTGCAGTCATCCCGACTATATTCACTATCGCGGAAGATGCGATTTTTTCCGTGCCGAAGCACCTCTCTGATGGCTCGTTAGCGTTGGGGGCGACCCAGTGGCAGACGTTGATTCATGTTGTGCTACTCACTGCTAGCCCAGGTATTTTCTCCGCCATCATGATGGGGCTCGGCCGCGCGGTCGGCGAAACGATGATCGTGTTGATGGCGACCGGTAATACGCCGATCATGGATTGGAACATTTTAGAGGGAATGCGTACCCTCTCAGCGACCATTGCGGTCGAGATGCCTGAATCTGAGGTAGGAAGCTCTCATTATCGTATTCTGTTTTTGGCGGCTCTGTTGCTGCTGATGTTTACGTTCGCCGTCAACTCTGTGGCAGAGTGGGTCCGTCAACGTCTGCGTGAAAAATACCGCTCACTGTAATGAGGTTATAAGTAGGAATGATTCAACGTGTTTAAGTGGTTAAAGTCAGGCTCTCCATGGATATGGCTAACAGGTGGCGCGGTCAGTGTCAGCCTGTTGTCTGTGCTGGGACTACTGCTGCTTATTGGTTGGAAAGGGCTCTCTTACTTTTGGCCTGCGCCACTCTATCAGTGGCAAACCGATCAAGGTCAAACTTTAGTTGGGCAAATTTACGCTCAAGAGTCGATTCCCATCAGCCATTTGCGGGAAATGGATGTTGACCTACCTGCTGAGGTAATAGAGCGCGGCTTGGTTGAACGTGTGAGGATCAAAGTCGCGAATCGTGATCTCTACTCCGCCGACTTTGTCTCTTTATTGGAAGTGAACTTACTACCTCCTACTCAGCCTGAACACTGGGCGGTGATTGAGCGCAGTCGTGATGGTGATTTCTTTGGCCAACCGGTCGGCTACCGCCTCGCGAATGGTCAGTTCAGTAAAGACTTTGCCCTTTTGCTCGAGCAAGGCCTCGCTTTGACAGAGCGAGTCAACCAGCAAATAGACGAGCTGATCGAAGGCGATATTCGCACCATTACCGCGCAAGCGAGGCGCCTTGAACAAGAGAAGCGTAAACGTAGCCTCAACGGCCGCTTAGATGAGGCGTTTGACCAGTTGTACCTCAGCCAAAGTGAACAGTATCGTCAAGCCTTGATTGAAGCAGAAGCGAGCCTAGATGCGCTTCGAACACAACTGACCGAGCAAGGCTTAATCGTGGAAGATATGACTGGCCAGCAGGTGATGATTCCGCTGAGTCAGATTCTGGATTTGTGGTACCCTAACCAAATGAGTTTTGGCGATAAACTGTTGCGCTGGAGTGTACAGGCGTGGAAATTTTTGTCTGACGATCCGCGTGAGTCCAACTCTGAAGGTGGGGTGTTTCCAGCGATGTTTGGTACTGTCTTGTTGGTGCTGATCATGTCGGTCATCGTGATGCCTTTAGGCGTCGTGGCGGCGGTTTATTTACATGAATACGCTGGAAACAACGCCTTTACTCGGATGATTCGTGTTGCCGTGATCAACTTGGCTGGGGTACCGTCTATCGTGTACGGCGTGTTCGGTTTAGGCTTTTTCGTTTACACCCTGGGCGGTTCAATTGACGCGCTGTTCTATCAGGATCAGTTGCCCGCGCCCACCTTTGGAACGCCCGGTCTACTTTGGTCTGCGTTAACCCTCGCGGTATTAACCTTACCTGTGGTTATTGTGGCGACAGAAGAGGGCTTAACGCGCATTCCTAGCTCAGTACGCCATGGATCATTGGCCTTGGGGGCGACTCAGTTTGAAACCATGTGGCGAATCGTATTACCTATGGCCAGCCCAGCGATGATCACCGGCTTAATTTTAGCGATCGCACGTGCAGCAGGAGAGGTCGCGCCGTTAATGCTGGTGGGCGCGGTCAAGCTCGCATCCAGCTTGCCCATTGACAGCCAGTTCCCCTTCTTGCATCTTGAACGTAAGTTCATGCACCTAGGTTTTCATATCTATGATGTAGGCTTTCAAACCACCAATATCGAGGCCGCTAGGCCGTTGGTCTATGCGACATCCTTCCTGTTGGTGACTGTGATTGTGGGGCTGAACTTAACCGCGATCAGTATTCGCAATAACCTACGCGAAAAATACCGAACACTAGGACAAGATTAAGCATGTTTTCTGTCAATCAAACACTCGGCTATCAAGCGCCTTTAGACGTCAATAACCTCAGCGATGAGCAAACCGCTATCGCTATTGAGGGGCTTAACCTGTTCTATCAAAACAGCCAAGCACTGAATGACATTTCGATGCGCATTCCGAAAGGGCAGGTCACTGCATTTATCGGTCCATCAGGCTGTGGTAAGTCGACACTGCTGCGCTGTATCAATCGCATGAATGACTTGGTGGACGGCTGTCGGGTCAAAGGTAAGGTGAAACTGCATGGTAAAAATGTTTATCACCCTAAGGTCGATGTCGCCACGCTGCGCCGTCGAGTTGGGATGGTGTTTCAGCGACCGAACCCTTTCCCCAAATCGATTTATGAAAACGTGGTTTATGGGTTACGTTTACAAGGGGTCAATAACAGCCGCGCCCTCGACGATGCGGTCGAGCGTTCGCTGCGCGCTTCGGCGTTATGGGATGAGGTAAAAGACCGCTTACATGAGAATGCCTTCGGGTTGTCGGGGGGCCAGCAGCAGCGACTCGTGATAGCTCGAGCCATTGCGATTGAACCTGAAGTCTTGTTGCTTGATGAGCCAACCTCGGCGCTTGACCCTATTTCCACCTTAACCATTGAAGAGCTGATCAACGAACTGAAAACCAAATATACGGTGGTAATCGTCACACACAATATGCAGCAAGCCGCACGAGTGAGTGACCACACCGCCTTTATTCATATGGGGAAGTTGATCGAGTACTCAGATACCGATTCTATTTTTACATCACCATTGAAAAAGCAGACGGAAGACTATATCACAGGTAGATACGGCTAAACGCTAAATCGCCTAGCATCGACTGCCCACACAGGTTGTCACTATTGCGCTAACCTTTAATTATCCTTGTTAACAAAGAGAGCCTCTTCCTCTATGAATTTTGGACGCCATATCTCAGGTCAGTTTAATGTCGAACTCGAATCGATTCGTACTCACGTATTGACCATGGGAGGTTTGGTGGAGCAGCAGCTATCCTTTGCGATGCAAGCGCTGCATAAAGAGGACATCGAACTGGCGCGCAAAGTGGTACGTGATGACCATAAAGTGAACGCGATGGAAGTGTCTATCGATGAAGCTTGTACGCGAATCATTGCTAAGCGTCAGCCGACAGCGAAAGATTTGCGTCTGATTATGGCTATTATCAAAACCATTACCGACCTTGAGCGTATTGGTGATGTTGCCACAAAAATTGCTTATGTGGCGATTGAAAGTCCGTCATCAAAAGAGCGCCAATTTCAAGTTTCACTCGAGCCTTTATGTCGACAAGCGATCAGTATGCTGCACCAAGTGCTCGACGCCTTCGCACGTATGGATGTCGATGCGGCCGCTGAAGTGTACAAGCTGGATGACAAAATTGATGCGGAATATGAAGCCGTTATCCGCCAGCTGATGACCTATATGATGGAAGACCCGAAGAATATTCCCAATATTCTTCAGGTGATGTGGTCCGCGCGCGCTATTGAGCGAGTTGGCGACCGCTGCCAAAATATCTGCGAGTACATCATCTATTTCGTCAAAGGCAAAGATGTGCGCCACTTAGGAGAGCAGAGTATCGACGATGCGCTGCGCTAAAAGTGTAAGACCACACCAGTGTTAAATGTGGTTGACCAGTGGGTGCCAAACAGGGTGTTTTTCTGATTGATATAGTTGACATCCATCCCTGCTCTAAAACCGACACTATCGTTTACAAACATCACCCAGGCTGCCGACACACTGCCGCCAGTCCCATCTGCATAACGTTGTTTGTCCGTTAGAATATAATCTCGCACACCTTGATACTCGACCAACCCTGCTTCCAGCTGAAGTGCCATCTTGTTCGAATGATTAACCAGTAAGTGCTGCGCACCGATGCGGTAAGTTTTGAGGCGGTCTTTGTCGATATAGTGCTCAGCTGATAGATGGGAGTAACTGATATAAAGCGCATCTAAACCCAAAATGTCGTTCACTCCAAGCTGTAAACCAGCCCCTGATACCCCTGCTTGCCAGTAGGGACCAAGCTTGACATCTGGTGAAAAGTGAAGTCCAGAGGCGAGGGCTGGTAATGGGCTGAATGCACAGAAAAGGAGTAATGAGGAGCGGGTAAAAGTCATTAGATTAGTCTCAAGTTATCGGTTGTTTGCCGTTCATCCTTGAAACTTGGCGCTGTGAGTCAGCATATTAGGCGATATCGTTGATAAGTACTAATTGTTGAATTTAATAATGCTGATAAGTAAAACTTATTATCTAGTGATGGGAGATTGAAATTTGTTGATCGATGACCTGTTGGATTTGCACACATAACCACTCTAATAGGGCACTGCTGCAGTACTTATTGTGATAATAGCCATGCACGCCGTGAGTATAGGGTTTTCCAGCCACAACCACATCTAAAGCTTTTAGACTTGGGTAGCGTTGCAGTGGGAATAAATTGGAATGAGGCAAGAAAAAATCACTCATTTCAACGACATCAACCACCGCCATCATAAATTCAGAGCGAAACCCCACACTGGGCTCGGCCCCTTCTTGGCGCATAATATTGGCAGCATGAGTGAAGTTATCGTTCCAGCCCGGGGTGATGACGGAGGCTATGGGGTAAGGCTGCATATCTTGCGCAGTGACTGTTTTTTTGGTGACGGGGTGGCCACGGCGCACAATGAGTTTGCCGGTTAACTCCGCCAATTTATAAGTTTGAATATTGTGTGGGATGGCGACATCCAAGTTTACACCGAGTTGTACTTCATCGCGATGAATCTGGTTGAACGTGTCACTCGACCAACCGACCAATTCGATGACACAGTTAGGCGCTTGTTGCTTGAAGCGCTGGAATAGTGAACCGGACAAACAGCCCAATACTACAGGAGCAACCGCGATTTTTATTGTGCCAGTTAATTCCTTGGGGACAAACCTTCGACTCTGATTGAGCGCCGCGCTCAGCCCATCCAGATGAGGCGTGATACTGTTGGCGAGCTGGATGGCGTATGGGGTCGCTTCGAGCCCATGCGGCGCTTTTACAAATAAGTCATCATCAAAGTGATTTCTGAGTTTCTGTAATGCTTGGCTAATGGCAGGCTGCGATACGAACAGTTTGTGTGACGCTTTGCGCATGTTCAGTTCTTGTGAAAGAACCAAAAAGGTCTTTAGCAGATTTAAATCTAAGCGCTCAAAGAGATCTCTAGCCATGATTAATACTTTTCGGGAACAAAGGTTTGGTCATCCATAGGTTTGCGAATATACCCCTCTTTATTGATCTCCGGCAGTTCTATTTCTGGGTAACTGATCTCTTGATAGTCGATTTGGCTTAGTAAGTGACTAATACAGTTGAGTCTGGCCCGTTTTTTATCATCGGATGGCACCACCCACCAAGGGCACTGTTTGGTGTCGGTGTAGGCAAACATCTTATCTTTGGCTTCCGAGTATTCTGCCCAGCGATTGCGTGACTCCAGATCCATAGGGCTAAACTTCCAGCGTTTAATCGGGGTATTGATTCGGCCTAAGAACCGTTTTTCTTGCTCTTCATCAGAAACGGAAAACCAGTACTTAATCAAGATAATGCCAGAGCGCTGCAACATGCGTTCAAACTCAGGGCATGAATGGAGAAACTCTTCATACTGCTCATCGCTGCAAAACCCCATGACTTTTTCTACGCCAGCTCGGTTATACCAACTGCGGTCAAACAGCACCATTTCGCCTGCCGATGGCAGGTGTGCCACATAGCGTTGGAAATACCACTGGGTTTTCTCTTTTTCGGTAGGAGCGGGGAGAGCGGCGACACGGCAAACTCGTGGGTTGAGCTTTTCAGTAATACGTTTAATGACGCCGCCTTTCCCTGCGGCATCGCGGCCTTCAAAGATCACCACCACTTTGAGCCCTTGGTGTTTGACCCACTCTTGTAGTTTGACCAGTTCTATTTGCAACTGCTCTAGCTCTTGCTCGTAAAACTTTTTATCGAGTTTATTTTTACCCATAACGCACTCCTTTGTTATCAAAAGGTTAGCATTAGACGCCGCCATCGAGTGGATTAAGTTTAAGAACTGAGAGCTTTTACGACCTTTTCAATCGCACTTGGATTAGTGACTGGAATTTGTATGTCATCGAGTAAGTTTTCGCCCATTTTCGCGCTGTCACTCGATATTTGCATTTTGCTTGGGCGGTTGGTTTTTCCTGATAAATGGACTTCCCTTACCCCTGAATAGCGAACGACTTCGACGGCGTTGGCTGCGGTAAGCCCAGCGCCAGCCATAATCGAGATACGACCTTCCGCCTGTTTGACCATGGCGCGCAGCGTGTTGCGGCCTAGCTCGACATTTTCGGCCTGACCGGAACTTAAGACCCGTTCGCAGCCTAAAGCGATTACCTGCTCTAGTGCTTGTGACCAGTCTCGACATTGATCAATAGCGCGGTGAAAGGTGATGCCAAGTTCGTAGAGCTTGGCGCGCTCGCATAACTGCTGCATTAGATCGAAATCAACATCACCGCTTGGAGTCAGAGCACCCAGCACCACGCCATCAAGCCCCGCTTCTGCTGCGGCTTCAATGTCGAGCAACATGGCTTCGGTGTCGTCTTGATCAAACACAAAATCACCTTGGCGCGGTCGAATCATGGCGTAAATCGCAATATCGCTCTGTTGACGGGCTTTTTTCATTAAACCAAAGCTTGGGGTTAATCCGCCTAAGGTTAACGCTGAGCACAGTTCTATTCGGCTTGCACCACCCACTATGGCATTGTGGAGAGATTCTAGGTTATCGATACATACTTCAACGCGGTAGTTCATTGGATTCACTCAATTTTGGGGAAGAACCTCAATTTTAGCAGTGCTGCTAGGATTAATAAGGGTAAAAGTGGTGCGATTGATTTCCGCAAAAAATTAGGCCTCAGTGGGTGACTGAGGCCTATCGAATGGTTGCTGAGAGTGACTTAAGCGGCGTCTTCTTGCGCTGGCTCGTCGTCAACTGCAGTGACTTTTTTCGCTTTCTTAGGCGCTGGCTTGCGCTTGGCACCCAGAGCGTACAGCACCTCTTCTTTGTTTTGTGCTAGGAACATCGCCAAGTCTTCTTGCCTGCCTTCATCTTCTAGCAATTCACTTTTACCTAGTAGCTCAAAAAGCTCATCTGCCATATCGAGCATTTTGTCATATGCGTCAGCTTCCGCTTTAGAGGTAAAAGTCATTTTCTCTTCTCCGTTGCGTTCTACCACGTACTTGACGATTACAGCCATGGTTGGTCCTCTAACTCAAATTGTTGAATGTATTTACTGTCTTTTTATACAGTTTTTGCCTAGTTAAGTCTAGACGACGGGTCAATTCTGAGACTTAAGTGGTGAGTCTTTGTGCCATTGATAACAGTAATTGATAAAGGTTTTCAGTAGCGGGCTCTGGTATTTTTCCTTGTGCACCAGCAACCAATAGCGACGTTTCATGTCGAGCGACAGTTTAAGCTCGACCACTCTGCCATCATTGAGTGCGGGCTGGGCGGCAAGTTTAGATAGGCAGGCTAGCCCCAGCCCTGCAGAGACGCTATTGATTAAAGCCTCGGTGGTATTGAGTTGGAACGCTTCGTGCCAGTGCTCGATTCGAGGTGCCACCACGCGCAAGAAAAACTCTCGAGAGCCAGAGCCGGGTTCGCGCAAGATCCACTCGCTGTTTTCCAAATCCCCAATTCCGAATGGCTGAGCGAGCAGTGGTGAATCGGGTGAACACACTACACACATTTCATCTTGGCTGAAAGGGTGGGAGATAAGTTGTGGGTGAAGGGTTTTTCCTTCGATCAGCGCTAGGTCAAGCTCATAGTCGACCAGTTTCTCACAAATTAGCGCTGAGTTAGAGATCAGCAGGCTTTGCGCATAGTGTTGAGTATCGCGGCGAAAGTCGCTAAGCAAATAAGGTACGACTTGATTACCAATGGTGTCACTGGCGCCAATACGCAACTGACCAGATAGCGCTTGGTCGTTATCAAACAGCTGCTCTATGGTGTGCGCTCGCTCAATCAGTTCATCCGCCAAAGGCAGGAGTTTCTGTCCCTCTTGATTGAGAATGAGGCGGTTATTTACTCGGTCAAACAGCGCGTGCCCGATCTGTTTTTCCAGTTCAGACAGTGCCATGCTCACCGCTGCTTTGGAGAGAAACAAGGCTTCCGCGGCGGCGGTGAGGGTATCGTGCTGTGTGATCGCGATAAAAACCTTGAGTTGTTTGAGCGAAATGTTGGACGCCATAGTCTTTGTTTAGTTTATCTTAACAAGTGTTCTAAATAATTAGATAGATGCGAACAAATGGCAAGCGTAAACTGATCCTATCGTTAAAATAGGGTGAGGCAGTGATGATCAAAACAGCAAAAGCAAAAGTGATGGGTGCGCCAACACCTATGGTGGGCTTGGCCCTTGGGATTGCCAGTTTAGGTTGGTGTTGGGAAAACGCTGCTACGCTGAATGGTTATATCCAGTGGGCTGGGGCAGTGATAGCGAGCGTATTGCTATTGGTGTTAGCGACTAAGTTTCTATTCCACCGCCAACTACTACGCGAAGATCTTGCACACCCCGTTGTGGGCAGTGTCGTCCCCACCTTCGCGATGGCCACAATGGTGGTGTCAAACTCGCTGGGGCACTTTGTTCCGCTCGCGGGTGACACGCTATGGCTCGTCGCCGTTGGGCTGCATATTGTGTTTCTAATCAGCTTTGTCTATCACCGCATGCAGGGGTTTGAGCTGCACCATATGCTGCCGAGTTGGTTTGTGCCTCCAGTAGGGATTATTGTTGCGGATGTTTCTTTTTCAGGAAATCCAGCACTGGCTGTGATTGCGAATGTCGCGCTATTGTTTGGCATGTTGGCCTACGCAGCGATGCTACCTATGATGATATATCGCTTAATGTTTACTCATGAAATCCCTGATGCCGCGAAACCGACCATAGCCATCATGGCGGCGCCAGCCAGCTTATCACTTGCGGGTTACTTGACCGTGACCGCTGAACCTTCGCCGGTCATCATTGGCTTGTTGTTTGGTATTGCCGTGTTGATGACAGCGATCATCTACCTTGCGTTTATCAAACTACTGAGACTGCCATTTAGTCCGGGTTACGCGGCGTTCACCTTTCCAATGGTGATTGGTGCGACGGCTCAGTTCAAGTTGGCCGCCTGGATGCAACAAACGGGGATGGAGCACCAATACGTTGCCCAAATTCGCGGCTTGGCGAGCTTTGAGCTCATTGTCGCTACGCTAGTGGTGGGTTATGTTGCGCTACGCTACGCCACCTTCTACGGTGGCGCTGATCGACGAGTGGTATCCCTAACGTAGTCCTTGCTCTCTAAGTCGCTTATACAGGGTATTACGGCTTATGTTCAACGCCTTAGCCGTCGCAGACACATTGCGACCCTGTTGTTCATAAACCGTTAACCACGAGTCGTCATCGCTGTGGTCAATCATGATTGATTCTATTGTCGCGGCGATAGGCAAATCGTCAGTTGGCTCGGTGTCAGGATAGATAGGCTGTTGCTGCGCCAAATCATGCAGAAAGTCATCCGGAAGGTGTTCAATGCGAATGGTGTCGTCGCCTGCCATCGCCAGCGCAATTTGAATCACGCTCACCATCTGACGAATATTGCCAGGCCAAGGGTGAGACTTGAACATCGACAGCACCTCGATGCTGATTCTTGGTTGTTGACCTTGCTGCGCATATTTGGCGAGCAGATAACTGACCAGTGCATCGATGTCGCTGCGCTCGCGCAAAGCAGGTAACGATAGATTCAGCCCACTGACGCGATAGTAGAGATCTTGGCGAAATGTGCCGCGCTCGACGTCTTGTTTTAATTGACGGTTGGTCGCCGAAACCAATTTAAAATCGACCGGATAAGAAGTGGTCGAGCCAAGTGGTGTCACCTTACGCTCTTGCAACACGCGCAGCAGCCGCGCCTGAACGTTGAGCGGCATATCACCCAGTTCATCAAGAAAGAGTGTACCTTTATCTGCCTTACGGATCAGACCGATGTAGCCTTTGTTGCTGGCGCCGGTAAAGGCGCCTTTTTCGTAGCCAAACAGCTCTGATTCAACCAACTCAGCAGGTATCGCGGCACAGTTGACCGCGATCATCGGTGCCTGTTTACGTTCACTCGACAGATGCAGCGCATTAACAAACACCTCTTTGCCCACGCCCGTTTCACCATGAATCAAAATAGGAATGTCGGTGTTGAGAATACGACTGGCTTGGTTGATCGCTTTGGCCAAGCGAGGGTCGCCCATATTGAGACGCTCTAAGTCCAGCGGTGCTTGCACCTTTGAGGCGGCTATTTTGTTGGTCGATTGCCGATAGTCTATTTGTCGAGCTTGAGGGATCTTCGGCGGCGTGATCAATGAATAAAAATTAAAGCCCGCGTGGCTAGTGATCGCTGCGGGAGTAAAAGGCGGGTGGGAGAGTAACTGGTCGAGTTTAAGGTCAAAAATGTGCTCAATCTGTTGCAATGCTAAATCCTGACCAAGCACGATTTCGGCGCGGCGATTGGCTGAGACGATCATCCCTTGTTGGTTAAACACCAACAACGATGACCACTGGCTTTCAATGTTTTCTGCGCTGGTGTTGAACCACAGCAGGTAGTGGTCAGATTGAAACTGCGACGCGATGAGCTGGTTTTCTATCGCTTGTGACATCAGCTTCACCATTCCCAGTGTGTGCGCGGTCGGCATGTAAGCATCACTTGAGATCGACAGCACCCCCGCCATTTTACGCTCAGCATCAAATAGCGGGGCCGCAGAACCGGTCATAAAACGATTGGAGGTAAGAAAGTGTTCATCGTGAAATACCTGCACAATCGACCCTGTCTCCAGCGCAGTACCAATCGCATTGGTGCCGATCAGTCCCTCCTGCCAATGAACACCGTTTTGGAACACATCAGGTTGGCGTTGTGAGAAAAATCGTTGTTCGCCCCAACTGTTGAGTACTTGACCTTGTGGGTTGGCTAAAGTGACCAGGCAATTACTGTTGGCCAACAAGCTGTCGTAAAAGGGCAGGACCTTTTGTTGGGTGGTGGCGATCAGCCCCGAGTGCTCTTCCAAGGTGAGGTCGAACGCGTGGCCAGTTTCCATTTCGATGATCGGATGGCTGTGGTGGACCAGTCCGGCATCTCGGCAGCGTTGCCAAGATTGCTTGATGATTGATTGATGTTTGTTGTCCATAGCGTTGTTCAGTGGCAGCGGTAAGTGTTTTATTAAAGTTATTATTCTAATTGTTCGTATGTGAACGTTAATGATCACAAACGCTCAAATAACATATCACTGCAATGAACAGTTTGAACACCTATTGAACACATTTTGTTAACAAGTGTTAACCTGATCTCATATGAGTAATTACTAATAATATCGGTGGTTTATTGAGTTTTTCGTCAGCCTAACCTTATGTTTAAAGGCCTGGAAAGCCATTCTGTAAAATATTTGTTAACAAAATAAATTATTGGCACGACTCTCGCTCTATTGAGCAATATCGAAACAAAATGATTATTCGAATGGTAAGGAGTCATTAGTGTCATTAACACTTGAGCAGGTAAGCAAATACGTTGACGGAGAGATGCACATCTCTGATGTTAACCTCACCTTTGAGCCTGGTTCGTTTAACGTGTTGCTTGGGCGCACATTGGCGGGCAAGACCTCTTTGATGCGGCTTATTGCTGGGCTGGATCGTCCCACCTCGGGAAGAATATGGGTCAATGGTATCGACGTTACTGGCGTGTCGGTGCGCGACCGCAATATTTCAATGGTTTACCAGCAATTCATCAACTATCCAAACTTAACAGTGTTTGAGAATGTGGCCTCGCCACTGCGTTTAGCCGGCATGGCGGAGAAAGAGATTCAAGAGCGAGTCCATGCCACCGCGGAAATGTTGCGCATAACTGAGCACTTGAACAAGCATCCACTGGAGCTTTCTGGTGGCCAGCAGCAACGTACGGCCATGGCGCGCGCCTTAGTAAAAGATGCGGAAATCATTTTGTTTGATGAGCCGCTGGTCAACCTCGACTACAAATTACGTGAAGAGCTGCGCCAAGAGATGCGTGAGCTATTCCAAACTCGCCACACCATTGCGATTTACGCCACCACCGAGCCCAATGAGGCGCTCGCGCTTGGCGGAACCACCACTATTTTACATGAGGGTAAGGTTATTCAGTCGGGGCCGACCGCTTCGGTTTATCACCACCCAGATAATGTCGATTCTGCCACCTTGTTTAGTGAGCCGCCAATCAACTTGATCTCCGGCGAAATTACTGCCAACGAGGTGACTTTTGATCAGAGTGCGCATTTTCCGCTCAATCAGTCATTGAGCAAGCTTGATAAAGGCGAGTATCAGTTCGGCATCCGCCCTAGCCACCTTAGCCTACTACCTAAAAATGATGACGACGTTGAACTGACGGTGCAGGTCGAAGTCGCCGAGATCAGTGGATCGGAAACCTTCCTCCATGTGCGCAATGCTCATTTAGATATGGTGCTGCATCTCCCCGGCGTACACAGCTATGAGGTCGACGAGACGATCAAAATTTATATTCCAATCCACAAGTTCTATGTCTTCGGTATGGATAGCAACCTTATTCATGCCCCGATTCGTGATGTTAGGGGATAGCGTTCATGGTTCAAATAACACTCAATTCACTGGCTCACACCTATGATAAAAAGCCAACCGCGGCCTCCACTTATGCCATCAAGGAGATGAACCATGTATGGAAGCAAGGAGGCGCTTACGCACTGCTTGGACCTTCAGGTTGTGGTAAGTCGACCTTGCTTAACATCATTTCAGGATTGATGAGTCCGTCTCAAGGCGATGTGATGTTTGATGACGTTCGAGTCAATGAACTTCGTCCGCAAGATCGCAATATTGCGCAGGTTTTCCAGTTCCCGGTTATCTACGACACCATGACGGTGTACGACAACCTGGCGTTTCCACTGCGCAATATGAAAGTCCATAAAGCCAAAATTCACTCCAAGGTGACGGAAATCGCCGAGATCTTGGAGCTGACCAATGTGCTGTCTAAGAAAGCTCAGCACCTCACGGCCGATGAGAAACAGAAAGTGTCGATGGGACGCGGTCTGGTGCGTGACGATGTGTCGGCGATTTTGTTTGATGAACCCCTCACGGTCATCGATCCACAACTGAAATGGAAACTGCGCCGCAAGCTTAAGCAGATCCACCAGCAGTTCAATATCACCATGGTCTACGTTACTCACGACCAACTCGAAGCCTCGACCTTCGCCGATGAAATTGCAGTGATGTACAACGGTCAGATCGTGCAATTTGGTACTCCGCGAGAGTTGTTCGAGCGGCCCAATCACACCTTTGTCGGTTATTTCATTGGCAGCCCGGGTATGAACTTGCTCGAAGTCTCGCCAACAGAGAATGGTGTTCAGTTTGATGACGTTGAAGTGCCATTGTCCGAAGCCTATCGCCATGCCATTGCCAATGCCGCGAGCCGAAACATCAAAATCGGTATTCGTCCGGAGTTTGTTCATGTGTGGGAGAAGGGACACGACTCGGCGCTGCTGTGTGATGTTTTGCATGTCGAAGACTTGGGCACATACAAAATTGTCACGTTGAAGCTTGGCAATCAAGAGATCAAAGCGCGCCTTCAGGAGGATCAAGTGGTGCCACAACATCAAGCTTATATCAGCTTCCCAGAGCAATGGACCATGCTGTATGTCGATGAATTTCTTGTCAATGTGGGAGAAGAGTGATGGATAAAGTTGCCAACAACCGCGCTTGGTTTTTAGTGCTGCCAGTATTTGCGCTGGTGGCATTCAGTGCCATCGTGCCGCTGATGACGGTGGTGAACTACTCACTACAAGATATTTTTGATGCCAATACTGCCTACTTTGTCGGCACGGAGTGGTATCGCGAAACACTCAATGATGAACGGTTGCACGGTGCGCTGCTGCGTCAGTTTGGTTTTACCTTCACCATTTTGCTGATTGAAGTACCACTAGGGATCATCGTCGCACTCACCATGCCAACTAAAGGCAAATGGTCTGCCTTCTGCTTGATTGTACTGGCGATTCCTTTGCTGATCCCGCTTAACGTGGTCGGCACCATCTGGCAGATTTTTGGCCGCGCTGACATTGGCTTGTTTGGCTGGGCATTGAATGGCATGGGGATTGACTACAACTACGCCGGCAATCCGATTGATGCTTGGCTAACGGTGATTTTAATGGATGTGTGGCACTGGACGTCGTTGATTGCGCTGCTGTGTTATTCAGGCTTGCGTGCGATTCCAGATGCCTACTATCAGGCGGCAAATATCGACCGAGCGTCGACGTGGTCAATCATTCGCTACATCCAATTGCCGAAGCTCAAGAGCGTACTGCTGATCGGTATTCTGATCCGCTTTATGGATAGCTTCATGATCTACACCGAACCTTTTGTATTGACCGGCGGTGGACCCGGTAACTCGACCACCTTCCTCAGTCAGACATTGACCAAAATGGCGATTGGTCAGTTTGATATCGGCCCAGCAGCGGCATTCTCAATCATCTACTTCTTGATCATCCTCTTGGTGAGCTGGGTGTTCTACACCGCAATGACCCACGGTGAAAATAAGTAAGGAAACAACCATGGCGATGACAAAATCTAAATACACACGCTACACCCAGATTGTCGGAAAAGATGGTTGCGTAGTTTTTAAAGGTCCAATTCTCTGGGAAGAAGCTGAGCCCGCCCAAGATCTCTTGGT
>JBCAXU010000018.1:0-43105 GCA_038533895.1 Pseudomonadota bacterium
AGTTCATTGAAACCTAATTTGATACCAAGGTATCTAATTGGATTATCATCAACGAGTGCCCACACAGATTGATAGGTTTATATTGTTAAAGAGCTTTCTTCTTTGTGACCGACATCACTTCGGAAGAGGCAGCTATTCTAGCGATTCAAATCTTGGTGTCAAACACTTTTTTGAATTTTTTATTTCAATCTTTTCAGCTTGAAATATGACTAGTTAGCTTTATTGACTTAGGCCTGAAGCCTTATGGCGTCTGCCGTGTCAGTGGGTGGGCATTATAGGGAGTTGATATTGAAGCGCAAGTTCTTTTAATAAAAAAAACGAAAAAAGTGGTCATTCGATGAAATAACATGCAAAGGCCAATAAAAAGGGAGCTAAACGCTCCCTTTTTAATCAATTCTCGGTCATTTAAATGAACGCGTACGCATCCGCATACATTCGCTCCGCTTGTGCTCCTTTGTTGAGCGTAAACAGCTCACGTGCAGCACCTGCCATTTCAAAACGTCCCGCTATATAGATGTCGTATTCGGCCAGTGAGTCAAAATCTTGCTCAACGGCTTGTAACACATTGCCCACTTTGCCTTGCCAATCTTTCTCAGCATGTTCAATAACTGGAATAAAGTGAACGTGACTGTTTTGCTGTGCAATCTGTTCCAACTCTTGCTTGGCATAGAGCTGGCACTCATCGCGACCGCCCCAGTAGAGATAGATTTCATTAGTAAAATTCTGAGCAATGCAGTGGTCTAAAATGGAGCGAACATAACTAAACCCTGTACCACCAGCGATAAGTAACAATGGACGCTCGCTTTGCTCTTGAACCCAAGCATCACCATGTGGCGCATCGATGGTAATCTCACCATCGCTTGCCAGTGCTGCTTTCATAGATTCGACCACTTCATGGGCATATGCATTGTGTTCCGCCGCACCAATATGCAGCTCCAATTCTCCTTGGTGACGGCATGGGCTGCTGGCGATGGAAAACGGTCGCTTATCTTTCTCGCCCATCACCACCATTAAATATTGCCCAGCCTTAAAATTGACTGGGTTCTCGGGATGCAAAAGGATTTGGTAAGTATTGCAAGCCAACGGCTGAATCGACTTTACTTTACATTGGATAGTCATGGTGTTCCTCTTACTTACTCTTCTAAAGTAAGTACTAAATTACTTTCGGCGAAGGCTTGGCAAGCAAATATCCATCCTTGTTGTTGCTCCTTCTCGGTGAGCATAGGTTCAAGGTGATAAGAGACTGTCCCTTCTAGTTTACGACATAAACAGGCAGCACACGCGCCAACCTGGCAGCGATGTGGAAAGCGAATATTATTGTTGAGCGCCGCTTCCAACACCGTTTGACCCTTTGCTACTTCAAATTCAATATTATCGGGTAGCAAGGTCACCGTCTTGCTCATAGGATACCCAACTTATCCCACAACGCATCGATTTTTGCGACAATTTGTGGGTCTTTCGTTATCGGCGTACCCCACTCACGAGCCACTTCTTCATTTTCTATCTTATTGGTTGCATCAAGAACAAGTCGAGATACATGCTGATCCGTTTGCGGCACTTGTTTAGTATCGCGTGCTGGATCCATACGAGTGGTAATCGCCCAAATAATGTCATTCCAATCTCTCACATTAACATCATCGTCACAGAGCACAATGAACTTCGGCTCTCCATGCGCTAACAAGAAAGCTTCTATTTTTTGTGCCACAAGCCAAGCCTGACCTGCAGCGGACTTTTTGATGCTGACAACCGCAAAGCCATGCTTGATTGAGGTCTCTGGAATATAGAAGTCGACGATTTCCGGCTGACTGCTGATAAATTCAGCCATCGATTGTTCACTCAGGGTTGGATAGCTCTTTTCAGCACTCTCTATTCCTTGCTGCTCAACGGGCCACTTAACGGTCGCATCTAACCCCATTTTTGAACCCAGACCAACAACGGGAGACGCGAAGTCTAGCGAGTCGATCGGCGTATTCTCAATAAACAGGGCATCTTTGACTGGATCCATGTTCTCAGTCATCGCCTGAATCACTTCAGACCAATTGCGCGCATTCACTTTTTCATCGCAGACAATAACAAATTTGGTGTACATAAACTGGCGCAAGAAAGACCAGACCCCCATCATGACTCGCTTTGCATGACCGGGATATTGCTTCTTCATCGTTACCACCGCCATTCGGTATGAGCAACCTTCTGGTGGTAAGTAGAAGTCTTCGATTTCAGGAAACTGCTTTTGTAGAATCGGCACAAAGACTTCGTTCAGCGCAACCCCTAATACCGCGGGTTCATCAGGCGGGCGCCCGGTATAGGTGCTATGGTAGATGGGATCTTTACGCATGGTAATGTGGGTAATGGTAAAGACGTGATGCTTCTCTTTCTCGTTATAGTAACCAGTATGGTCGCCATACGGACCTTCGTCAGCAAACTCACTTGGGTCGATATAACCTTCCATCACGATTTCTGCACTAGCAGGCACATCTAAATCATTACTGATCGATTTGACGACTTCGGTCTTGCTTCCACGTAGCAAGCCAGCAAACGCATACTCAGACAAGGTATCAGGAACGGGCGTTACTGCGCCAAGAATTGTCGCTGGATCAGCGCCAAACGCAACCGAGACAGGAAAAGGTTTACCCGGATGCGTCTCCATCCAATCTCGTAGGTCAAGTGCCCCACCACGGTGAGCAAGCCAACGCATGATGATTTTATTTTTGCCAATTTTTTGCTGGCGGTAAATACCAAGATTCTGCCGTTTCTTACTCGGTCCTTTGGTCACCGTCAGCCCCCAGGTTAGCAGCGGCGCCACATCTTCTGGCCAACAGCTCATCACTGGAATCTTATCTAGGTCGACCTGGTCACCCTGCCAAACCACCTCCTGACACGACGCTTTGCGTAAGCGCTTAGCCGGCATGTTCAGCACCTGTTTAAATACGGGTAGCTTGTCGAGTGCGTCCTTAAAGCCTTTCGGCGGTTCTGGCTCTTTAAGGTAAGCCAGCAATTTACCGACTTCTCTCAGTTGCTTAACGTCATTGCGCCCCATTCCAATCGCCACACGCTCAGGGGTACCAAATAAATTGGTTAGTACCGGCATGTTGTAACCGATAGGATTCTCAAACAACAAAGCTGGACCACCGGCTCTTAGAGTGCGGTCACTGATCTCTGTCATTTCGTAATCTGGGTCAACTGGTTGAGAGATGCGTTTGAGCTTCCCTTCTTTCTCTAGATGAGCGATAAAATCGCGTAAATCCTTAAAACTCATAGACCTAATAATCGGCTGGTTAATCTGCAGGCAGTATAACAAAAAAGAGGAATCGACCGATCCCTCTTTTTGTTGTGGTTATACTGGCAAGCGCTACTGTCCGATCACACTGTTTATCGCACCGCGGTTAACCGACGGGTTACTGTTGACTAACTCTTGCAACCAAGAGCGATGACCTTGAGAGATCAACTCTCCAGCGATAAAGCGCGCATCTTCTGATAACGACATTTTGCTGATCAAAAATTCTTTCACTGGCTCGGTCATCGGACGCACCCCGGCAAGCTCGCTGATCGCAAGCTGTTTTAGGCTCGGGTTGTGTGAAGCAGCAATAACTTGACTCAGTGAGAACGCATCACCGACTTGTGCCAGGCGAATCAATTCTTGCTCACTTTGAAAACTCGCCTTCATTAACCAGAGTAATTTGTAGACACCAGGATCACGGCTCACTTGAGCCAAGCGCACCATCACAGATGATGAAGGCAACCAACTGGTCACCGCCTCTTCGGTAAGCTGCTGGGTGAGATAATTAACTGCCCCAGGAGATAAACTGTCTAGTTCGTGTATCAGCAAAGCTTCGCGGGTTTGTACTTGGTAGTCGCTGCCAGACAACCACTGCTTGAGTACTAGCTCCTTACGTTCCGCCGCCAGTAGAAAGTGTAGAGTTGACTGATCTTGACGCCACTGCTTGAGAAGCCGATTGGCAATAGCGGGATAATCAAAGGCGGGCACTGAGAACTCATACCCATCTCCACGCTCTAGCACTTGATAAGTCGGAACCATGACTTTTTGCTGTTCAACAAACAGCGCCATTTTCGAGGTCAGCGCTAAGTTATGATCTTCGATCTTCTTCAATAGCAGAAAGCGGGTCGCTTCCTGAAAGGGTAACGAGAGTCTTTGTAGTGCAAAGTTAAGCCCATCGACATCATCTTCGATAGCGAGTTGAAAAAGCTCAGCAACTTTCCCCTGCACTTGTGGCTCTTGCAGCCATTGCTCCACTTGTTGTGCTTCCATCTCAGAGGCTGCCACATTCGGCACCGAACACAACAATAGGCTAGACAGGAGTAGTGACGACAACATTCCGTGTTGCATGTTAACCTCCTTGTAACATTTTACTCATTGTGCGCCCTCTATGCTGAGAATGCAAACGAAAACGCCCCCGCTACTGCGGAGGCGTTTCTTAATATCTGTTAGCGATTACTGGCGACGCATCGCATCAAAGAATTCGTCGTTAGTCTTGGTCATGGCTAACTTATCAATGAGGAATTCCATTGCATCGATTTCACCCATTGGATGAACGATCTTACGCAAAATCCACATCTTCTGAAGCTCATCATTTTTGGTGAGCAACTCTTCACGACGAGTGCCACTGCGATTAAAGTCAATCGCTGGGAAAACACGCTTCTCGGCAATCTTACGGTTCAGATGCAGTTCCATGTTACCTGTACCCTTGAACTCTTCGTAGATCACTTCGTCCATCTTAGAGCCAGTATCCACTAGCGCAGTAGCGATGATCGTCAAGCTACCACCCTCTTCGACGTTACGTGCTGCGCCAAAGAAACGCTTAGGACGATGCAGTGCGTTGGCATCCACACCACCGGTCAACACTTTACCAGATGAAGGTACGACTGTGTTGTAGGCGCGTGCTAGACGAGTGATAGAGTCAAGCAGGATAACCACGTCTTTCTTGTGCTCAACAAGGCGTTTCGCTTTCTCAATCACCATTTCGGCCACTTGTACGTGACGAGATGCTGGCTCATCGAAGGTAGAGGCAATCACTTCACCTTTGACTAGGCGTTGCATCTCGGTCACTTCTTCTGGACGCTCGTCGATAAGAAGAACCATTAGCTCACACTCTGGGTGGTTGTAAGCAATGCTCTGTGCAATGTTTTGCAACAGCATGGTTTTACCCGCTTTAGGCGGAGCAACAATCAGACCACGCTGACCTTTACCAATTGGCGACGCGAGGTCAAGAACACGAGCAGTAATATCTTCTGTCGAACCATTACCACGCTCCATCACCATACGCTCGTTAGCGTGCAGTGGCGTCAAGTTTTCAAATAGAATCTTGTTACGCGCGTTGTCTGGTTTGTCATCGTTAACCGTGTTGACTTTTAATAGTGCAAAGTATCGCTCACCATCTTTTGGCGGACGAATCTTACCGGCAATCGAGTCACCAGTGCGCAAGTTAAAGCGACGAATTTGACTTGGAGAAACGTAAATATCATCAGGACCCGCCAAATATGAGCTGTCCGCACTACGTAAGAAACCAAAGCCGTCTTGAAGTATTTCCAGAACCCCGTCGCCAAAAATATCTTCACCACTTTTCGCGTGCGCTTTAAGGATGGCGAAGATGATGTCTTGCTTTCTCAGACGTGCTAGGTTCTCAAGGCCCAAGCTTTCGCCAAGTTTGACAAGATCAGACACAGGTCTGTTCTTCAGTTCTGTTAGATTCATGGTGGTGGATACTTGTTTAGTCAAAATAGGATCTGTTTTTTTGGTTAAGATGGATTTGGTCACAGGATCGACCAAGAAGAGATACTTGTTTATTTAACGTGCGATAAATTAGCACTAAATACTAGCCTAGTCTAGATTTTGTTGGTGTTCAAAAACAAAACCGTGCAGTGGGACTGCACGGTCTTATCTAATCAGCGAATTACAGATTAGCGTCTAGGAACTCTTTAAGTTGAGTCTTAGAAAGAGCGCCTACTTTAGTCGCTGCGACGTTGCCGTCTTTGAACAGAAGCAACGTTGGAATACCGCGGATACCAAACTTAGGTGGAGTACCTGCGTTTTGGTCGATATTTAGTTTACCGATAGTGAGTTTGCCTTCGTACTCGTCAGCGATTTCGTCCAAGATAGGCGCGATCATTTTACAAGGACCACACCATTCTGCCCAAAAATCAACCAGAACTGGGCCTGCAGCGTTGATCACATCGTTCTCAAAACCGTCATCAGTTAGCTGCAAAATCTTATCACTCATCTTCCACTCCAATGTGTTTTTTCGGAACTGGTTGGATGATAACCAGTATTTAGATGCCCTATTGGAATGTATTTACTTTCGTATTGCAAGCTTAAGCTGATATTCTATAGCAATGAAAAAGACGCATATCACAGAGCAAAAGTTCGCCGATTTGGGATTAGCGCCCCAAATTACTGAAGGTTTGGAGAAAAAAGGGTTCGAATTTTGTACCCCAATCCAAGCTTTGGCGTTGCCGGTACTGCTCACCGGCCAAGACATTGCAGGCCAGGCCCAAACGGGCACAGGCAAGACCCTTGCCTTCCTGACTGCTACCTTTAACCATTTATTGACCACTTCGGAACATGAAGGTCGTAAGCCAAACCAGCCACGCGCTATTATTATGGCGCCAACTCGCGAACTCGCGATTCAGATCTATAACGATGCTGAATCACTTATTGCGAGCACTGGTATCAAAGCGGCACTTGCCTACGGCGGGGAAAGCTATGATAAACAGCTTGCTAAACTCGAAGACGGTGTGGATGTCCTTATTGGCACCACTGGCCGTATTATCGATTTCTACAAGCAAAAGGTCTTTAACCTAAACCATATTCAAGCTGTGGTACTGGATGAAGCCGATCGCATGTTTGATCTTGGCTTTATCAAGGATATCCGCTTCTTGTTCCGCCGTATGCCTGAACCGAAAGAGCGTTTGAACATGCTGTTCTCTGCCACGCTATCTTACCGCGTTCAAGAATTAGCATTTGAGCACATGCACAACCCAGAGCATGTTGTGGTTGAGCCAGAAGTAAAAACCGGTCACCGCATCCAAGAAGAGCTATTCTACCCATCGAACGAACACAAAATGGCACTTCTGCAAACTCTGATCGAAGAAGAGTGGCCAGAGCGCGCAATAATTTTCGCTAACACTAAGCATAAGTGTGAGTCTATTTGGGGTCACTTGGCAGCAGATGACCATCGTGTCGGTCTCCTTACTGGTGACGTTCCACAGAAGAAACGTGAACGTATTCTCGAGCAGTTTACTAAAGGTGAAGTTGACTTATTGGTTGCGACTGACGTGGCAGCACGTGGTTTACATATCCCACAAGTTACGCACGTGTTTAACTTTGATTTACCTGACGATTGCGAAGATTACGTACACCGCATTGGTCGTACCGGACGCGCAGGAGCTAGCGGCCATTCCATCAGCTTTGCCTGTGAAGATTACGCGATTAACCTTCCACCGATCGAAGAGTACATTGAGCACACCATTCCAGTGTCCGACTACGACCCAAGCGCGCTGATCCAAGATCTACCCGCGCCAATTCGTATGCGCTCAAATCGTCCACAGCAGCAACGTCGTACCAACACGGGCGGATCCCGTTCAGGTCAACGTCGCCCAAACAATCGCTCACGTCAGCGCCAACAAAAGGATTCTTAAGTCGACTATGAGCCAAGCCGTTTCATCTCCGCTTTACGCTGCTATCGACCTCGGGTCGAACAGTTTTCATATGCTCGTTGTGCGTCACATTGATGGCAGCGTTCAAACCATGGCCAAAATTAAACGCAAAGTTCGCCTTGCGGCAGGCTTAGACGAAAACAACGCACTAAGCCAAGAAGCCATGCAACGTGGATGGGACTGCTTGAGTCTCTTTGCCGAACGACTGCAAGATATCCCCAAACAGAACATTCGCATTGTCGGTACCGCGACACTGCGCACCGCCACCAATGCGGATGTTTTTCTTGAAACCGCCAACCAGATTCTGGGCCACAACATCGAGGTGATCTGTGGCGAAGAAGAGGCTGCTACGATTTATCGCGGCGTTGCTCATACCTCAGGTGGCAGTGGCCGCCGTTTGGTGGTCGATATTGGCGGCGCCAGTACTGAGCTTATAATTGGTGAGGGTTTTGAGGCTAAAGCACTTACCAGCCTTAAAATGGGCTGTGTGACCTGGCTTGAACGTCATTTCAAAGACCGCCAGTTAACTGCGACCAATTTTAGCAATGCGATTCAAGCGGCCAAACAAACACTTGAGCCAATTCTTGAACGTTATAGTCAAATTGGTTGGGATGTGTGTGTTGGTGCTTCAGGTACTGTGCAAGCGCTACAAGAAATCATGTTAGCGCAAGGCATGGATGAAGTGATCACCCATAGCAAACTCAAGCGCCTGCAAAAACAAGCGATGCTGGCGGATCACTTAGAAGAGCTCGAAATTGAAGGACTGACTTTGGAGCGCGCGCTAGTGTTTCCAAGCGGACTATCGATACTGATCGCGATCTTTGAGCTACTGCAAATCGAGTCTATGACGCTCGCCGGTGGCGCGCTGCGTGAAGGCTTAGTCTACGACATGGTTGACGAGCTGAAACAAGATGACATTCGCGCACGCACCATTACTAGCGTGCAGAACCGCTATCAGATGGACATCGCCTACAGTGAGCAAGTGGCGAACATGGCAGGTAAGCTGCTGGCTGAGTGCCAACCCGACTGGATAGCTGAATCACACGGCGCAATGCTACTGGAAGTGGCGGCTAAGCTGCATGAAATCGGACTCACCATCGACTTCAAAAAAGGTGGCGAGCATAGTGCTTACCTACTACAAAGCCTAGATCTGCCCGGTTTTACTCGTGCCCAGAAGCACCTATTGGGTGAACTGACTCGCCGCTACCGAGAGCAGCTGACTTCACTACCTGAGCAGCACGCCCTGTCAAGCACCAGTGCCAAGCGTGTACTGAGACTGCTGCGTCTGTCAGTATTGTTGACTCATCGTCGCAATCCAGGGCTAGAGCCGAATGTGACCCTGAGCTCTAATGACGACAAACTCACTCTCACCATCAAAGGTGACTGGCTCAAGGCCAACCCGCTGACCGCAGCAGAACTTGAGATTGAAGCGAACCGCCAGAGCGATATCGGCTGGCCGCTATCGATTGTTGAATACTGATCGTCGAACACAAAAAAAGCCCGAACGACAACATCGCTCGGGCTTTTTTTTATTTTCATCTAGACCACTAAGAAACCACTAACTAGTTGGCCCCCACCACCTTAAAGTCTGGGTTAACCGCAGTGAGCTTTCTCACCAAATAGTTAAGCAAGACACCATACATAGGCACAAATAGGCCTAGGCTGATGATCAATTTAAACCCATAGTCCACCAGCGCGATTTCAGTCCAGTGTTCGGCCATAAATGGGTCCGGACTTTGGTAGAACGCAATGGCAAAGAAGGCGATGGTGTCTAGCGCATTACCAAACAAGGTCGAACAGGTCGGTGCCACCCACCACTGTTTAAGCTGACGTAAGCGGTTAAACACGTGCACATCAAGGATCTGGCCGAGCAAGTAGGCCATAAAGCTGGCAATCGCGATCCGCGCTACAAACAAGTTGAACTCACCTAACTGACTCAAGCCTTGGAATGCGCCTTCATAAAACAGTACCGACAACCCGTACGACACCGCAAGTGCAGGAAGCATCACCAAGAAAATGATTCTGCGAGCTAGCTGAGCACCAAAAATGCGCACAGTGAGATCGGTGGCTAAGAAGATAAATGGAAAGGTAAATGCGCCCCATGTGGTGTGAAAACCAAACACGGTAAACGGAAGCTGAACCAAGTAGTTGCTGGAGGCAATAATGATCAGATGAAACAGAACTAATAGAAAAAGGGCTTTGCGCTGCTGCGCAGGGGTAAAGTTACTCATGCGATACCTTTTTAGTTTGGTTTGGGGGTGAGGGAACCCAAATCGAGTCACTTCCAAGCCAAGGAAGGACTCTGACCAATAATGTGAAACAAAAAATGTCGATATTTGCACCAAGCAAATATCGCGGCCGGCGATTATACATTAACCAACTTGCACTGCAAGCGAGCAAAATGACGCAATCGTTGGCGGAGGGAAATGGGGTTAAAAACCCTTCTTAAACAGAGAGGCTAAGAAGTCGAGCTCTTCACGCGAGGCATCCATTGCCAAGGCTTCAAACCAAACACTTTCACTATAGTGTTCTGACTTTAAGAACAGTTGGCAACCTTCAAAATCAATCAGCCAAGAGTGGATGTCGGCGTCCCACTGCTTTTCGATCACCGTGGCAGACAACATGGAAACTAACCGCTGCGCCAATTCGGGAAAACTATCAAAATCAAAACTTGGGGTACGAATGATTAAGCGACCTTCATCGGCCTGATACTCGATTAGACCAAATTCCGTTTGTGTCTCAGCCATGATGAGTCAAATGCTCCTGAATTAAATCTAAAAAAGGATCGGCGTATTTCTCTAGCTTGCGCTGGCCGACACCGTTGACCGCTAGCATTTCACCATAGGAGGTGGGTAGGATTTCCGCCATATCAATCAAGGTGGCATCACTGAATACCACGTAAGGCGGCAAGCCATCTTCATCGGCAATCGCTTTACGCAATTTGCGTAATTTGGCAAATAGCTTCTTATCGTAGTTCTTGCTCGATAACTTATCCGATTTCGCTGCACGCGCTGCCGTGTCTAACCGAGGTACGGCAAGTTCCAGTGACATCTCGCCACGCAGCAGAGGACGCGCCTCTTCGGTCAGTTGTAAGGTGGAGTTGCGGGTAATGTTCTGAAACAGCAAGCCCTTGTGGATCAACTGACGAAAGATGCTGACCCAATAGTCATGGCTGTTGTCTCGCCCCAGTCCATAAGTAGAGAGCTTGTCATGCCCATTTTCTCGAATACGGATATTTTGCATCCCGCGCAGCACTTCAACCACATACCCCATCCCAAAGCTCTGATTCACGCGGTAGACACACGACAAGGCTTTTTGCGCTTGCTCGGTGGCATCAAAATGCTTAGGTGGATCGAGGCAGATATCACAGTTACCACATGGCTTATCACGATACTCGCCAAAGTAGTTGAGCAGCACCTGACGACGACACGTTTGCGCTTCGGCGAACGCACTCATTGCGTTCAGTTTGTGCGCTTCAACCTGCTTTTGCGGACCGTCGTCTTTTTCATCGAGCATGCGGCGCAACCAACTGATGTCTGCAGGATCGTACAACATCATGGCTTCGGCCGGTAAGCCATCACGCCCCGCTCGTCCGGTTTCCTGGTAGTAAGACTCAATGTTGCGTGGAATATCAAAGTGCACCACAAAACGCACATTGGGTTTGTTAATCCCCATACCAAACGCCACTGTGGCCACAACGATTTGTACATCATCGCGCTGAAATGCGTCTTGCACGTAGGCACGTTCGTCAGCATCCAGTCCAGCATGGTAGCTCGCCGCTCGCAGGCCGTTATTGCACAGCTTTTCAGTGACCATTTCCACTTTCTTGCGACTGCCACAGTAGATGATGCCACAATGACCACGCTGCTGTTCGAGAAAACGCACCACTTGCGACACTGGCTTATGCTTTTCCACTAAGGTGTAGCGAATATTCGGTCGGTCGAAACTGCCCAAATACTCGTGAGGCTGATTGAGCTGCAAACGCTGAACAATGTCTTTGCGCGTCGCATCATCGGCGGTCGCTGTCAGCGCCATGACGGGCACATGAGCAAACGTCTGCTTGAGCTGACCAAGTAAGGCGTACTCTGGGCGGAAATCATGCCCCCATTGAGAAATACAGTGCGCCTCATCGACCGCTATCATCGATAACGGCAAATTATGCAGCCGTTCGATAAAGTCGCGCATCAGAACCCGCTCCGGCGACACGTAAACCAGTTTAATCGCCCCAGCGTGCATGCGGTTGTAAACCGAGTTCAACTCTTCTCGCGGCATCGTAGAGTTAATGCATTCCGCCGCCACCCCATTAGCTTTCAATTGATCCACTTGGTCTTTCATTAGTGAAATCAGTGGTGAAATCACCAGTGTTAACCCTTCGCGCACCAATGCAGGAATTTGGTAACAAAGTGATTTACCGCCACCGGTAGGCATGATCACTAAACTGTCTTGCCCAGCAACCGCTGACTCAATCACTGTTTGCTGACCATCACGGAAATGCTGATAACCAAACACATCTTGCAAGATGTCTTGTGGCGTCGGCAAGTCGGCCGGTGGTTGTTGAGCGAGTAGTGTTGAGGTCATCAGTTATCTCTGTCGAGTTACAGGGCATGGGCGTCTTTAGCGCGAGGGGCACATTGTAGTGGGGTTTAAAGGTGAATAAAACCGCAAATTGCTAGGTGATTTTAATTGTCATTCGTATACTGCATGTTTCAGTTTGTAAAAATCTTTAACATGAGTAAACCGCCATGACTTTAGAAGAACAACAAAGAGCCAAACAGGGTGTATTGCTCGCGATTGGTGCCTACACCATGTGGGGTATTGCCCCTATCTATTTTAAGTCGCTCGCGGATGTCTCTGCCTTAGAAATTCTCAGCCATCGTATTGTCTGGTCATTTCTGTTATTGGCGTTACTGCTTCACCTTGGTCGCCGTTGGCGCGGTGTGATTGAGGTAGTGAAATCAAAACAGAAGATGGCGTATCTGTTAGTGACGTCGATTGTAATTGCCGCCAACTGGCTAATCTTCATTTGGGCAGTCAATGCCAATCACATGCTCGATGCCAGCTTAGGTTACTACATCAATCCACTGATCAATGTGGTGCTTGGAATGCTGTTTCTCGGTGAGCGCTTACGCAAAATGCAGTGGTTTGCTGTGTTACTTGCCAGTTGCGGGGTGATGGTGCAATTAATCGCCTTCGGCTCAGTGCCGGTGGTGGCGATTGTGCTCGCCCTCAGTTTTGGTTGTTATGGCTTGCTGCGTAAAAAAGTCAGCTTAGATGCGCAAACCGGACTGTTTATTGAAACGCTATTGCTGCTGCCTGCCGCCGCCATCTATCTAATGTGGATAGCCGATACCCCAACGTCGAATATGGCGCTCAACAGTACTCAACTCAATCTGCTGTTAATCTCAGCGGGGGTTGTCACCACACTGCCGCTGCTCTGCTTTACTGGTGCAGCGACACGGTTAAAACTCTCAACGCTGGGTTTTTTCCAGTACATAGGCCCGAGCTTGATGTTTTTACTGGCGGTGTTGGTGTATGACGAAGCCTTTAGTGCCGACAAAGCGGTGACCTTTGCGTTTATTTGGGGGGCTCTATTGGTGTTTAGTGTTGATGGGCTAAAGAACAACCGTCAGGTGAAACGCGCTGCTGCCACCGCGAGCTGATCGTTTTTTACAAGACAAGGTTATGCTCAAGTTATAAGCTTGGTGAAATAATCACCAAGCTTTTTGTTTTATGGATCAGGTCAACTATCACACCACACCAAATAGAGAAATCAGTTTAATTGAGGCGAACTACCGTTCGTTCGCTTTTTCACGACACTACCATCTTGATTTTCATATTGGTCTAATCACTGGTGGGCTGCAGACCTTTCACTACCAAGGAGTGCGGCATAATGTTGGCCAAGGCCAACTGGTGATCATGCCACCAGACGAACTCCACGATGGACAATCGATACTCGATAGTGGCTATCAAGTGCGAGTATTTGAACTCGACCCATCGTGGCTCAGTGACCTGGCTCAGTTGAGCCAACCTAATCAGTTAATTCATTTTAAACAACTGATCGTGTCAGATAGTGACGTGTTTAATACTTTAAGTTCACTCCATCAGTGGTTAGCGCAAGATCAAGTCAGTCAATTAGCCAAGGACTGCTTGCCTTATGAAGGGTTTGAACACTTATTCAAACGCTACGCCAGTAGCAGCCAGAAACGCGCCCTGCCACTAGGCAAGCAGTCAATGGCAACCTTAAAAGAGTATCTCCTCGCTCACCTTGACCAACCTGTTCGATTAGCGCAACTCTCTAACCTGTGCCAACTAAGCCCAACTCAATTTCAGCGTCACTTTAAAGCAAAGGTCGGACTCACCCCATATGCTTGGTTTAACCGCTTACGGATGGAACAGAGCATGAAGCTGCTAAAAGCGGGAGTAAACGGCACCGAAGTTGCTCATCAAGTCGGTTTCTATGATCAGGCTCATTTTAGCAAAGCGTTCAAGTCCACTTTTGGGGTCAGCCCCTCTAAGATTAATTAATCAGTGTTAGTTTTTTACAATCCTAACCGTGAAAACCATGGCACCATCAAGTGATGCATTGTAATGATTAACAAATATCGCCATGAATGAACTGACTATTTTATCTACCCTCGCCGTCGTCCACTTTGTTGCTCTAATGAGCCCGGGGCCTGACTTTGCTTTAGTGGTACAAAATGCCACACGCTATGGCCGCCAGACGGGCTTGTACATAGCGCTAGGGCTGTCGTTTGGCATTCTGCTTCACTCATTGCTGAGTTTAACTGGGGTAAGCTATCTCGTTCATCAGCAACCAACCCTATTTGCCCTGTTACAGTTTGCCGGAGGCAGCTACTTAGCCTATCTCGGCTATGGCGCGCTAAAAGCGACTGTCAACACACTGCGTCAACCTGTCAATGCTCAGCAAAATATCGATTCGGCACAATTACTACTCAGTAATAAGCGCCAAGCTTTTTCACGTGGTTTTGCTACCAATATTCTCAACCCCAAAGCGTTAGTGTTTTTTGTCAGCTTGATGTCGAGCCTAGTGCCTGCCAGCATGTCGTTAACGGGCAAAGGGATAGCGCTGATGATTTTATGGAGCTTATCACTCGGCTGGTTCTCTTTTCTCGCTTGGGCACTGTCTACGTCGCGCATGCAGCGCAGAATCAAAGCACTTGCGGTCTATATTGATGGTTTGTGTGGCGTTTTGTTCAGTGTGGTCGGCGTAAGTATTTTGTGGCAGTCATTGAGCAAGCTTCTGTTTTAAATGGGAATAACTTCTATTTACGTGGAACTTGCTCGCTGACGATTGAACCATTATTCAGGCGGGCATACCGATCAGCCCGCCAGTTTGTGCGAGATCTCTTACATGGCAGTGAGTAAATATAGCTTTTTTGCTAAGAAAAATGTAATCACAGCTTTTTAAGTCGTTGTTTTAAATAGGTTTGAGCAAAAACCAATCGAATTTTTATCGAAATAAACGTTTGCGTGCTCTTGCTCGCTAACGACAAACAAGTAATATGAACCTTGTCGGAAGGATGCTGACACGGAACAGGAAATTACCACGGATTCGGTAATCTTCAGGATGAAGATACGGTTACTCAGGATGAGTAGTCGGCATGGAAAGCAAATTGGACATTGAACGGACGCAATAGTAACTAGGATGGTTGCTACTAAGGATGGGAAATGGACACCTCTGGATGAGGCAAGGACTTAGCATCAGGATGATGTCAGGGACACCGCTCAGGGAACAAGTGACGTGCGCTAACGAGGATTGTTAGCAGATCAGGATAAGATCATTAGGACACCGCTAGGAAGGCGACGAAAGGACTAAGCTGACGGATTACAGCACACTATCATGGATTTGATGCATGGAGCACTTTTAGTAGCTGGATTGCTGCGAGTAAGACTATAACCCCGATGGGCTTTTGCCCTCGGGGTTTTTCTTTGTGTAAAATCCTAGATTCTAGTGCCTAGTTCCTAGAAAGTTCGTTTTACCATCTCATATCTAGGAACTAGGAACTCGCTTTCTCGCGACTTTTTATAGCTTTTCGAGTTTGGCGTACGCCGTGACCAGCCACTTAATGCCTTCGCCGTTAAACGCCACTTGTACTCGGCTTTGTGGGCCGCTGCCTTCAAAATTGATGATGGTGCCCTCACCAAATTTTGGATGCATCACGCGCGCACCTAAACTAAAGCCAGTTTCGTTAAAACTCTCTTTGACTACCGTTTGGCTAAAGCGACCCGAACTGGCCGGACGACTCACCTGCGCTTTCATCCGTACTTCATCCAAGCACGCTTCTGGCAGTTCACGAATAAAACGAGAAGGCTTGTGGTACTTATCTTGCCCGTATAGACGGCGCATTTCCGCATAGGTGATGTAGAGTTTTTCCATCGCCCGCGTCATACCCACATAGCAGAGGCGACGTTCCTCTTCCAAGCGACCCGCCTCCTCGGCGGACATCTGGCTAGGAAACATGCCCTCCTCAACGCCGACCATAAATACCAACGGGAACTCAAGCCCTTTGGCACTGTGCAGGGTCATCAGTTGCACCGCATCTTCAAACTCATCCGCCTGACCTTCACCCGCTTCTAAAGCTGCATGCGTCAAGAACGCGGTCAGTAGCGTCATCTCTTCCGCTTCTTCTGGTTTTTCGAACTGGCGGGTTGCCGTCACCAGCTCTTCCAAGTTTTCTATTCGCGCTTTCGACTTCTCACCTTTCTCTTGTTCATACATGGCAAACAGGCCTGAATACTTAATTACGTGGTCAGTCTGTTCATGCAAGGACATTTCAAACGTATCGTCTTCAAGTGCTTGAATAAGTTCGACAAAGCGGCTTAATGCGCCAGCAGCACGGCCTGGCAGCACTTGCTCCTCGAGCAGCGCAGTACTCGCTTGCCACAAGGTGCATCCTCGGTCACGAGCGGCAAAACGAATCGTTTCTAAGGTTTTATCGCCCAACCCCCGGGTGGGCGTATTGACTACTCGTTCAAAGGCCGCATCATCGTTGCGGTTGGACATTAACCTTAGGTAGCTGAGCGCATCTTTGATCTCTTGGCGTTCGAAGAAGCGCATGCCGCCATAAATTCGGTATGGCAGCCCCGCTTGAATCAACGCTTCTTCCAATACCCGCGATTGGGCGTTGTTACGATATAGCATCGCCGCGTCGTTCAGCGCTCCACCTTTGTCTTGCCACTCTTTAACCTTGTTAACTGCAAAGCGCGCTTCATCCAGTTCGTTATAAGCTGAATAAACAGAGATAGGCTCACCTTCTGCGCCGTCTGTCCACAACTCTTTACCCATACGCTCGGTATTGTTGGCAATCAAGGTATTGGACGCTTCAAGAATGGTTTTGGTCGAACGATAGTTTTGCTCAAGGCGGATGGTATTGACACTTGGAAACTCACGGGTGAATTTCTCAATGTTTTCGATTTTAGCCCCGCGCCAACCATAGATAGACTGATCATCATCGCCGACAATCATCACGTGAGAATCTGGCCCTGCCATCATACGTAGCCATGCGTATTGGATGTTGTTGGTATCTTGAAACTCATCGACCAAGATGTGTTTGAAACGGGCCTGATAATGCTCGCGAATATGCTGCTTTTCACGCAATAACTCATGCGCTCGGAGCAAAATCTCGGCAAAATCGACCAAGCCAGCGCGATCGCACGCTTCTTGGTAAGCGCTATAAAGCTGAAGATAGGTTTTAGTCACCGGATCGTGGTAGGCATCGATATGCTTCGGGCGTAAACCTTCATCTTTCTTACCATTGATCCACCAGGCTACCTGACGCGGTGGCCACTGTTTCTCATCGAGATTTTGCGCTTTGACGAGACGTCGCAGTAAACGCTGCTGATCGTCGCTATCAATAATCTGGAAATCTTCCGGTAGCTTGGCATCGAGGTAATGAGCACGCAAAATCCGATGACAAATGCCATGGAAAGTCCCGTTCCACATCCCCGATGCGCTGCCCATCATCAACTCTTCAATACGTCCACGCATTTCCGCCGCGGCTTTATTGGTAAAGGTCACCGACATAATCGAAAACGGCGACGCTTGTTCAACCGACATTAACCACGCGATACGGTGGACCAACACCCGTGTTTTACCACTGCCTGCGCCCGCCAATACGAGTAGGTTTTCAAGTGGGGCGGCGACAGCTTCACGCTGTTTGTCGTTCAAACCATCGAGGAGTAATGAAGGATCCATGGGGTGCTCAGCTACTGTTTATCTATACATATAACGGCATTATACCCGAGTGACCTTAAGATGCTAGGGACACCATCAACCGCAACACAAATAGTCCTAGTAACAAAATCAAAAATAATTTGCTCTATTTTTCATTACCTTACATTTTAGAACGTAATGAATTACCCAAGAAAGATAATTTTGATGAAAGTTTTCTATGTCGACTTCGCTCTTATTGGGTAAGCAAGCCGTTGGATTTTTAACCAGCCGTTTGCCGATATAAGTAAAGCAACCATTCAGAGGAATCTATTATGAAAAAGTCTAACCTTGCTGTGACCACCGCGATCACTGGCCTTATTGCTCTAGGCGGAACCCTATTGACAGCGGCACCTGCCGTTGCTGCAGAAAAAGAGAAATGCTACGGCGTGGCGAAAGCGGGCAAAAACGATTGTGCGACCAAAACCAGCTCATGTGCGGGAACAGCGAAACAAGATAACCAATCCGATGCCTTTGTGGTGGTGCCGAAAGGCTTGTGCGGCAAACTTGCTGGCGGTAGCACCCAGTCATCATAATCATTTAGCGGCTTAGCGGTCTGAGCTCATCCAGATCGCTTTTCATTTCGCCGACAAGGAGCGTACCGTGACCCACTATCATCAACAGGTTGGCGTTGGATTGAGAACTCCGCACCTGGATTTTTTTACCCATCAGTCCACTTCGTTGAGCTGGCTTGAAATCCACAGCGAAAACTACTTCCAACCCAACTCTGATGCGCGCCATCAGTTACGAGGACTCGCTAGTCATTATCAAATCAGCTGTCACGGCATTGGCCTTTCACTTGGTAGTGTCGAGCGCGTCAATCGCCACCATCTAAGCCAATTACAAAATTTAGTCGACGAGCTCGATCCATTGTTGATTTCAGACCATCTCAGTTGGAGCCAAAATGGCGGCCACTACTTTAACGACCTGCTACCGCTTCCTTACACTGAAGAAGCGTTAACGGTTTTCTGTCGCAATGTGCTGGAAGTGCAAGATGCGCTTAAACGCCCCCTTTTGATCGAAAACCCATCCAGTTATTTACGCTATCAGCATTCCACCATCAGCGAGTGGGCGTTTTTGCGTGAAGTACAACAGCGTACCGAGTGCCGTTTGCTACTTGACCTAAATAATATCCATGTTTCCGCATTCAATCATGGCTTTGACCCTTACTACTATCTTGATGCCATCCCAGCTCACGCAGTAGACGAGATTCACTTAGCTGGATTTACGGTCAAAACGCTAGAGCAAGGCGAAATATGGATTGACACTCACAGTCAACCGGTCAGTGATGCGGTTTGGCAACTGTTCGATTATTGGTTAGAGCGAAACGGAGCACGTCATACCCTGATTGAGTGGGACATCGACATTCCAGCGCCGACGATTCTGCTCGCCGAGGCAGAAAAAGCGAGTGATTACTTACACCAACATCAAAATAGGCAGGCCTCATGAGTCACCTTCCCAGTCTTGCCCAACTGCAGTCCAGCTTTAACGCCGCGCTACATTACCAAGCCAATGCGGAGCAATGCGATATTGTCAGCGATGACTTTAGTGCAGAGCAGCGGCTGCAGATTTATCGTAACAACTTCATCATCAGTTTAAGCGAGGTATTGCAAGCCACCTACCCGATGTTACTCGCACTATGGGGAGAAGAGTGTTTTGCCCAGGTCGCACGCCAGCATGTGCTGCAACACCCTCTCACATCGGGTGACGTCAGCCACTATGGCCGCGGGTTTGCCGATACCTTGACTCAGTTTCCTGCACTCGTAGAAGCTGCCCCCTACAGCGCTGAAGTGGCTCGTTTTGAGTGGGCGATGGATAAAGCTATGCAGCAACACAATCAAACAGCAGCGCCGAGCGAACTTCGTCCTTTAGACTCATTGAGTCAAGTTCCCCCCGCTTTACAGGGGCAGATAAAAGTGCACCTGCATTCTAGCGTTGTCGATTTTGCTTCCTGTTACGCCGTCTTCTCGCTGCAACGAGCGATCCAACAAGATGACTTTTCTGCCCTAGACCTTAATCAAGCAGAACAAGGGGCGATGGCCTATCAAGCCCATTGCGGAGTCTGGAGCAGCGCGCTGTCGGAAAACGAGTACTCACTACTCAAGCAGCTCCAAGCCCAAACCTTACTCGGCGATGTCGCGCCGTCGCTACTTGCGTGTCTCGACCGACTCAACCAACTTGAAATGCTCGCAGGTTTCACCCTTGAGCAGTAAACTAGGAACATACTATGTCTTATTCAATCAATGCTTGGCTAAGTCGCTATGACCAGCTAGTAAGCACTCTCCAGCAGAGCATAGTGCCACTGCTGTTACTGTTATGTCGATGCTGGGTAGCTTGGGTATTTTTTAATGCAGGACTGACTAAAATTGCCACCTGGGACAGTACCTTGTACCTGTTTGAATATGAGTATCAAGTTCCATTTTTACCTTGGCAAGTCGCCGCTTACCTCGCCACCGCCGCAGAGCTGAGCCTGCCGGTTTTTCTCGCACTTGGGCTTTTCACTCGACCTGTCGCCATTTTGTTATTTGCTTTCAATATTATGGCCGTTGTTTCTTATCCTGTGCTGTGGGAGCAAGGCTTCTACGACCATCAGTTGTGGGGATTAATGTTGTTGATAAGCACTATCTGGGGAGCGGGTGTTGTGTCTTTAGATAAGCGGTTACGCAATAAGCTGGCCGATTAATCATCCCCCACCTTATCATCAGTGTTACCTACTGACATCGAAACCAAAAAGGCCCCGCTACAGTCGCGGGGCCATCATTTATTGAGGTAAAGATCCGTGTCTTCGATTAAGCGGCAATGCCCGAGTGGCGCAAAAGCGCATCAATTTGTGGCTCACGTCCACGGAAACGCTTAAACAGTTCCATCGGCTCTTCACTGCCCCCCATCTCTAGAATGTTATTCAAGAAACGTTGGCCAGTGTCGCGGTTGAAAATCCCTTCCTCTTCGAAACTCGAAAACGCATCTGAAGAGAGCACTTCAGCCCATAGGTAGCTGTAGTAACCTGCGCTATATCCACCCGCAAAGATATGACTAAAGCTATGCGAGAATCGGTTCCACTCAAGGCTAGGCAGTACCGCAACTTTGGCTTTCACGTCCGCAAGCGTTTCTAGTACACGTGGGCCAATGTCTGGGTCGAATTCAGTGTGCAAGGTAAAGTCAAACAGACCAAACTCCAATTGGCGCAGAATAAACATCGCTGATTGGAAGTTCTTCGCCGCGAGCATCTTGTCTAACATCTCTTTTGGCAATGGTTCGCCCGTCTGGTAGTGGCCGGAAATAAACGCTAGCGCCTCCTCTTCCCAACACCAGTTTTCTAAGAACTGGCTCGGTAGCTCAACCGCATCCCAAGGCACACCATTAATGCCCGATACCGCACCAACGTCCACTTGAGTCAGCATATGGTGAATACCATGGCCAAATTCGTGGAACAGGGTCACTACCTCATCGTGAGTAAATAACGCTGGCTTATCACCAACAGGGCGGTTGAAGTTACAGGTGAGATACGCAACAGGCGTTTGAAGCTCACCAGCGGCATTGATGCGGCGCACGCGGCACTCATCCATCCATGCGCCACCTCGCTTGTGCTCACGCGCATACAAGTCGAGATAGAAACTGCCGCGTAGATTCTCATCTGCATCAAAAATATCAAAGAAACGCACCGACTCATGCCAAGTGTCCACACCCTCACGCTCTTTGACGCTCATACCAAACACACGATTGAGCACTTCAAATAAGCCGCCCACCACTTTGGCTTCAGGGAAATAAGGGCGCAGCTCTTCATCCGAGATTTGGAACAGGTGTTGCTTCTGTTTTTCGCTGTAGTAAGCGATGTCCCACAAGTTGAGATCCTCGACACCAAATTCTGCTTTAGCAAATTGGCGCAACTCTTCGACTTCTCGCTCACCTTGCGGTTTGGCTTTGCTGGCTAAATCATTGAGGAAACTCAACACTTGCGAAGGGTTCTCCGCCATCTTAGTGGCGAGCGATTTTTCGCTGAAGGTATTGAAACCGAGCATACGAGCGACTTCATAGCGCAGTTTTAATTGTTCATTGATGATCTCTGTGTTGTCCCACTGACCTGCATTTGGACCGCGATCCGATGCGCGGGTCACATAAGCTTCGTACAACTCTTTACGCAGCGATTGGTTGTCACAATAAGTCATCACGGGTAAGTAAGACGGGATATCCAATGTTAGCAGGTAGCCATCAAGCTGCTTGGCTTCGGCCGCCGCTTTCGCTGCCGCCAAGGCTGACTCTGGCATGCCGGCTAACTCGGTTTCATCGGAAATGTGTTTGGTCCAGCCCATGGTGGCATCCAAAACATTGTTCGAAAACTTAGAGCCCAGCTCCGACATCCGCTTACTGATTTCGCCATAACGATGCTGCTGATCGGCAGGTAGGCCAATGCCCGACAACTCGAAGTCGCGCAACGCGTCATTGATGGTTTTTTGTTGGGCACGCGTCAGGCTAGCAAATGCCTCGCTCGCTTTGATCGATTTGTACGCCTCAAACAGCCCTTTGTGCTGGCCAACCCAAGTACCGTACTCAGACAATAGCGGTAGGCAACTCTCGTACGCTTCACGCAGCTCATCACTGTTGACCACAGAGTTCATATGGCTGACAGGCGACCAAACTCGGCTCAGCTTGTCATCCACTTCTTCAATTGGCGCGACTAAGTTGTCCCAAGTAGGTTGGTCATTACCATCGAGCACCTGCTCAATCTTGGCCCGACAGTCTGCTATCGCCTGCTCTACCGCTGGCTTGACATGCTCTGGCTGAATTTGCGAAAACGGTGGCAAATCAGTAAAGCTAAGAAGTGGATTAGACATAAACATTCCTTTTATTGGCGATGCGAACCGAGCGTTCGCCGTACAAATTTATCGTGGCTTTACTAGTAAATATAGGTAGATTCACGATTTTTCAATAGTCAGCGTTATCTTTGTCCCAAGCCAACATCGCTCAGCCAAATGGCTCAAGCCTGCCTCTTGGGAGCATTTGGGTATATACTAAAGCCTATTTTGTTTGCCTCCCCATTTGAGAGTGTCATTTTGTTAAGTTATCGCCACAGCTTTCATGCCGGCAACCATGCCGATGTGATTAAACACATTGTTCAAAGCCTGATCCTCGACGCTTTGAAACAAAAAGATAAGCCGTTTGTTTACCACGATACCCATTCAGGCGTTGGTCGTTACGACCTGACTCATGAATGGTCGGAGAAAACGGGTGAGTACAAACAAGGCATCGCCCGGGTGTGGCAACAACAGCCAACTCCAGCTGCGTTGGAAAGCTACCTCGATGCAGTTAAAGCCCTCAATAACGGTGATACGCTACGTTATTACCCGGGATCACCTCGGGTCGCGCGCGCTCAGCTGCGTCGCCAAGATCGCATGGTGCTCACCGAGCTGCACCCCAGCGACTACCCGTTGCTAGAGCAAGAGTTCCACCGAGATCGCCAAGTCAGTATTTTTAAAGAAGATGGGTTTCAGCGTTTGAAAGCCAGTTTGCCGCCCAAAGAGCGTCGTGGCTTGGTACTGATTGACCCGCCGTATGAGCTGGCCAAAGAGTATCGAGATGTGGTTCAAGCGATTTATCAGAGCTACAAACGCTGGGCGACCGGCATCTATGCCATCTGGTACCCTGTGGTTAACCGCTGCGATATTGAAGATATGATTGAAGGCTTACAAGGGCTCGGCATTCGTAAAATTTTACAAATTGAGCTCGGCGTCGCACCGGACAACCACGAGCGCGGCATGACAGCATCGGGCATGATAGTCATTAACCCGCCATGGAAACTCGAAAGTCAAATGAACGAGATACTGCCGTTCTTAAAACAAGCCATCGCCCCAGCAACCGGTCACTTTAAAGTAGAATGGATTGTTCCAGAGTAATCCAGCCTAGAACTTAACGCTTGGCTTTATCGCTATTTGTCATAATCCTGCGCACTTTTTCTCATTGGGAAATAGTGCGGTGTCGATTTATGATAAGGAGCAGCAAAGCTGAGTAACGGATTGAGTTTACTCTCACTCATCCCGATATACTCTATATACGCATTCAAAAAATTAATCAGCTCGGAGAAAGTAATGGCGACTCATTTTGATTACCTCTGTATCGGTGGCGGCTCAGGCGGCATCGCATCGGCAAACCGCGCAGCTATGTACGGCGCAAAAGTAGCCCTCATCGAAGCACAAGACCTTGGCGGTACCTGCGTGAACGTGGGTTGTGTACCGAAAAAAGTGATGTGGCATGGCGCACAAATCGCTGAAGCGATGAACCTCTACGCTGAAGATTACGGCTTCGACGTCGACGTGAAAGGCTTCGACTGGAGCAAATTGGTCGAGAGTCGTCAGGCATACATTGGCCGTATCCACCAATCTTACGACCGTGTTCTTGGCAACAATAAGGTTCAGGTAATCAAAGGCTTTGCTAAGTTTGTTGATGCTAAAACGGTAGAAGTGAACGGTGAGCATTACACCGCAGACCACATCTTAATCGCTGTCGGTGGACGTCCAACCATTCCAAACATTCCTGGGGCTGAATACGGCATTGACTCCAACGGCTTCTTTGAGCTGAACGAACAGCCAAAACGTGTCGCGGTGATTGGTGCGGGCTACATCGCTGTAGAAATTGCAGGTGTATTGAATGCCTTAGGCACTGAAACACATCTGTTCTGCCGTAAAGAGTCACCATTGCGTAGCTTCGATCCTATGATCATCGAAACCTTGGTTGAAGTGATGGAAGCTGAAGGACCAAAACTGCACACTCACTCGGTTCCAAAACAAGTGGTGAAAGAAGCCGATGGCAGCCTGACTCTGCACCTTGAAAACGGCAACACACAAAACGTTGACCAATTAATCTGGGCGATTGGCCGTCACCCGGCGACGGATGCAATTAACCTTGCTTCAACCGGTGTCGAAACCAACCAAGCGGGCTACATCAAAGTAGATGAATTCCAGCAAACCAACGTGCCAGGCATCTACTGTGTGGGCGATATTATGGAAGGGGGTATCGAACTGACTCCTGTCGCAGTTAAAGCAGGTCGTCAGCTATCTGAGCGCCTGTTTAACAATAAACCCAACGCTAAGATGGACTACAACTTGGTCCCTACCGTGGTATTTAGCCATCCACCTATCGGCACCATTGGTCTAACGACGCAAGAAGCAGAAGAGAAGTACGGCAAAGACAATGTGAAAGTTTACACATCTGGCTTTACTGCAATGTACACCGCCGTCACTAAACATCGCCAGCCATGCAAAATGAAACTGGTTTGTGCCGGTGAAGAAGAGACAGTCGTGGGTCTACACGGCATCGGCTTCACTGTTGATGAAATGATCCAAGGATTCGGTGTCGCGATGAAGATGGGCGCAACCAAAGCGGATTTCGACTCAGTGGTTGCTATTCACCCAACCGGCTCAGAAGAGTTTGTTACCATGCGTTAATGCATGACACATTAAAAAGGATGCTAAGGCATCCTTTTTTATTTCCGCTAGAACCCGACCAAAGTAACTTTGCCAACCAAGTCTTGATCGATTTGACAGCGAAAATCTATCCGCTTATCTGCCGGCTTGTCATAGAGTGTTTTGAGCTTATCAAACTCTGAGGGGATAAAACTGACGCTTTTGAGGCGCAGACTTTTTCGAGTTTGACTATCAAGAAATGCCAATGCAGAGCGATTTAACACTGTTTGGCACGAATCTAAGATCCCTTTACTGACTAATTGGGCCTGTAGAATTTGTTGCTTGGCCTCATCGCTGGCCCCAGAAAACACACAAATGGCGTTTAAGTCGAGAATGGCTACCGCACGCGGCTTTTGTGTCGCGCTGTCTTCATAGACTGCGAGTAAACAAGGGACTTTGCTGCTATCGAAAGACTGAGCACTCAAGCTTGCTAGGCTGAGGGTATCACCCAACTCGCGTTGCAATAGTTTCTCTAGCTGAGATAACTTGGGCAGCGCCAACTCTTTTTGCACGTCATTTACGGAGTCGAGCGCCGCTTTACTCTCCTCGGCACCTTGGACTAAGGGCAACAGCAAGCGGTGCAGTTGGTTATCCTCAAACGGTTTAGTCAAAACAAAGCTGGCCCCAGCGGCTTTAGCTTGCTGAATTTGCTGCTGGTCTTCAACAGTAGTGATCATACCGATCTTAATAGCTTGGTTAAGTTTCAGTAGCTCTTGTATCAAGGTCAGCCCAGACATGTTGGGCATATACCAGTCGGTCAATACAATATCCGGCTGCCACTCCTTAGCGAGCTCAATCGCCTGTTGTGCGTCATTAGCCTTCTTTATTGATAAACGACAATAGCCAAAGCTTTCTAAGCCCCGCCTGACGATTTCTAAGGTGGCTTTACTGTCATCAACTATCAATATTTTCACTGTACGTTTTTACCCAAACCAAGCAGAACTGTCTAAATTATAGGCACATTTTTCTCACTCAACTAAACTTAAACTCAATCTTGCTTGCATGTTTTGAGGAATAGAATGGACTTATCGCCACTGCTAAGCGCCGACAACCTCTTCGCACTCGCGATTGACTTAGGCCTGCTCATCTTGCTGGCATGGTTCATCATCTTATTGCTCATTCTGCGCGAGTTTCGACATTTTGCGCGCCAAGTCGTTAGTGATCGCGAAATCGACCGAGCAACCTATGACCTCTGTCAACAATCCGTCGACCAAGCACTCAACTATACTGCCGACAATAACGACACTCTTAATGATTTGATCATCATCCAACAAGCGCTCGAAGCTCAAGTCTCACAAATTAGAGCCGCCAAACAAGATCTCAGCGAACAAGAGCAAGCGTCCATCAATGAGCTCAATCAGAAACTAACAAAGTCACACCGCCTCATTAAAAAGCTTAAAGGTGACCTAGACAAAAGTGTCAAAGGGTTGAAACGCGCGAAAGGTAGGTTAATGCAGCAAAACGATACGGTTGAAAGTCTTCAAGCAGAGAAGCAACAACTTGAAAAGCAGTTTGAACAACTGGAGCAAGAGTACATTCAGATCAGTGAATCAGGAGGCGTAGACGCCCTAACCCAAACCTTGCAACTGGAAAAGCAGCAACTACAGGAAAAAGTCGAGGAATATCAAAGTCAACTTTCGAACATGGGCGATGCGAAAGCACTGGCTGAGGAACTGGAAGCCTCACAGCAGCAGCTTCACCACCTCAATAAAGAGAAAGACTTTATCGAGCAGAAGTATCTTGAACTGTTGAATGAAGCAGAGAAAAACCGCAGTAGCTAATTCACCACGGCGGTCTCTACTACTTCACACATATTACGTTAAGTAACGACGAGCCTTTCAGCTGATTGACTTTGCCACTGGTGAAAAGCCCAGTACGCTCAGCGCCCCAATATGGTAGGTGCATCGGCCATTTAGCTTTAGTCATCATTCCCGAATCAAGCAATGCTTGCCACTCCTGTTGAGTGGCCATACGCATTCCCAAGCGAGAACACATTTTATACGCGCCTTCGTAGTCCATTCGGTTCCAAGGAAGCTCATGCTCCATGTAGAACTGGTCGTCACTAAACATCACATACGGAACCTTGTATTCCACCCCTGAGACCTTGGTCGTCAAGCGTATCGTCACATCCTGCTCACGCTCAGTCGGTTGTGACTGAGTTTGTGGAGCGACTAGCGGCTGAGGTTTAACCGGTGCGGGAATAACGGTGGTCGCTTGCTTACTTGGCTTAGGCTTTGCCACCGGCTTAGTGTTAGGTTTCGCCTTTGGTTTTGGCGCTTTCACGGGGGCGCCTTTCACCACCTCACGAATAAACGATTGCTTGTAACCGGGTTCAGTCTGGATCTTGGCCAGCTCTTGCTTAGCGATGGCGAAATCATTGTACGGCCCAATGAGGCAGCGATAGGCTTTGTCTTCTGGTTTGGCCCAAACATCGGTACTGATGTGCTTATATAGCTGCTTTGCCTTAGGCAAAGACAAAGGTTGGCTAAACACACCACATTGAATCCAAAAGGTCGATTGCGAGCCTTTCGGGGTCGACTTTCCCCACAAACCTTTGCCTACTGGGCAACTTGCATCAAGTACAGGCAGTTGTTCGGTCGAGGCTTGCGTGGCATCACAGAGAAATTCTTCTGCGACCACCAGCGGTGACCAAAGTGGTACAGCCAATACTGCTAAGAGTGTCCATTGCTTCCAATACGTTTTGTTCGGCTTCAACGCCATATTGATACCCATTACTGTTCAAACTAAATCCGTGTTGGTTCACTGATGCTATTTTCGCTATCTTATTGACGCTAAAGCGCATCGTTATTGAGAATGCAAAAAAAGAGCCGCAATGAATGACGGCTCTTAGTGTAGTGAGATTTTTAGCTGGAAATCCTAGGCTGGATCACCCTTTGTAAATTTTGGGGTTAAATACATCTCGTAACCAGTCACCTAGCAAGTTGATCACCAGTACCAATGTGACCAACACCACACCTGGGAAGGCGGTAATCCACCAAGCACCTGAGAAGATGTAGTTAAAACCGATACTGATCAGCGCGCCCAACGATGGCTGGTCAACAGGCAGGCCTAAGCCTAGGAAAGAAAGTGCCGCCTCTGACATAATGGCGTTTGCCACCTGGACCGTTGAGATAACCAAAATCGGTGACAGACAGTTAGGCAGTATGTGACGGAACATGATGCGTGGTGCTTTAAAGCCCATCACGCGTGCAGCCTCAACATACTCTTTTTTCTTCTCCGCCAACACCGAGGCTCGAATGGTACGCGCGTACTGCGGCCACTCAGCAACACCAATGATGACTACCAGCATCACCACCGCGTACTGACTGTAGAAGTCGCTACCAAAGCTGGCCTTGAAAATGGCCGAGACGATGATCGCAACCATCATGGTTGAGAACGAGAGCTGCACATCGGCAAAGCGCATCAAGAAGCTATCGATACGACCACCGAAGTAACCCGCTGATAGACCGATGACAATCCCCAGGATCAGCTGCAATCCAACGGCTAAGAAACCGATGGTGAGTGATAAGCGTGAACCATATAGAATGGTCGAGAAAATATCACGGCCCTGCTCATCCGTTCCTAATAAGAAGCGTTCATCACCATCTTCCATCCAAGAAGGAGGCAGTTCCGAGTCTAGGATATCTATCGAGGAGAGATCATAAGGGTCGGTAGGTGCAATGACAGGCGCAGCCAAGGCCATTAGCAAGAACAACATAAATACGGTAAAGCTCGCCATGGCGACTTTATCGCGCTTAAAGTAATAAAGAAAATCCGATTGTTTGAAACGCTCCCAGCGAGAAGGAGCAGCCACTGTTTGACTCATGATTATGCTCCTTTACCTGTCAAATTAACGGTTGGGTTGATAATGCCGTACAACAAATCAACTACGGTGTTGGTCACAACGAAAATCAGGCCAACGAAAATAACGTAAGCAGTGATAAGCGGCGTATCCACACGGTTAATCGCTTCGAGGAAAAGGAAGCCAGTACCTGGCCACTGGAAAACAGTCTCAGTCAAGATGGTGTAAGCAACCATAGTACCAATCTGTACACCACCAACGGTGAGTACCGGTAACATGGTATTTTTTAACGCGTGTTGGTAATAGATCTTGTTTAGCGCCAAACCTTTCGCTTTACCAAACTTGATGTACTCCGAGCTCAATACTTCAAGCATCTCTGAGCGTACCAAGCGAATAAACAGCGGTAGCATGATCGAAGCCAGTGCGATACATGGAAGTACCAAATGCGCTAAGCCATCTAAGGTGAAGAACCCAGACTCCCAACCTAAGACATTCGCTGTTTCGCCCCGCCCATAGGATGGCAGCCAACCTAACTCGATAGAGAACACATACATCAACATAATTGCGGTCAAAAACACCGGAATCGAGATGCCGATACTACTGCCCGCCATGACTATCTTAGTGAACACACTTTTGGGATGAATGGCCGAGTAAACACCAAGAGGAATAGAGAAGACAATTATTATCAAGGTTGCCCCAAACACCAGTTCAAGCGTGGCAACCAACTTATCCAAGATCACTTCAACCGCTGGACGCTTGAAGAAATATGAAGTACCTAAATCACCTTGTATAGCGTTGCCAACAAAGCGAGTGTATTTTGTAATGAAGGGATCGTTAAGGCCTAACTCATCACGCAAAGCTTGACGCTCTGCTTCAGAAACCGACTGACCTACCAGCTCACGCAATGGGTCACCCAGATTGTCCTGAATGGCAAACGCCACCAAACTGATCACAAACATCACTATCAGTGCCTGAAACAGGCGCTTGACCAGAAACGAAAACATTCCTTGCCCCTTAACTATCCATAGATCTCTATTCAGAGAGAAAATTCAGTCTGTAAAACCAACTTAGTCCGACTGAAACAAAACTGAGTCGAGTGCTTTAAGTTGAGGAGGGACATCCATCCCTCCTCAAGGTCGACTAACCGTGATTATTCAACCACTAGGTCACCGAAGTAAGGCATTACCATTGGGTTAACGATGTCTGCCGCTTTCACGTTAGACTTCGCGCCCCACGCTTCACTTTGCCAGTGTAGCGGTACGAATGCTGCGTCGTTGTATAGCGTTGCTTCTACACCTTTCAGCATTGCTGCACGTTTCGCTGGATCCGTTTCTACGTTCGCTGCTTCAACCACTTTGTCCATGTCTGGGTTTGAGTAGTAACCACAGTTGTACTGACCACGGCCCGTTTCTTCGTTACGAGTCATAGTTAGGAACTCGTTGAAGTTCGCTGAATCTTCCGTATCTGAGTGCCAACCGATCATCAGCATGTCTGCCGCACACTTGTCGAACTCTGGCCAGTATTGCGCTTTAGGCATTGTCTTCAGATCAACTTTGATACCAATCTTAGACAGCATAGCGGCGGTCGCTTGAGCAATCTTGTCGTCGTTTACGTAACGGTTGTTCGGCGCCATCATAGTTAGCGTGAAGCCATTTTCGTAACCCGCTTCCTTCATCAGCTGTTTCGCTTTCTTCAGGTCGTAACGAGGCTTAAGATCTGGGTTATGACCAACGAAGCCAACTGGGCTCTGCTGACCTGCTGCTGTTGCCGCACCCTTCATAACTTTCTTGGTGATACCTTCGTTGTTGATCGCGTAGACAATCGCCTGACGAACACGTACGTCTTTCAGTGCAGGGTTGCTGTTTTGGTTCATTTGGAAGGTGATAACACGCGTACCTGGCATAGTGTAAAGGTCTACATCTTTTGCCTTTTCAATACGGTTGTAGTCGTTTGGTGCTACCGGTGCAATCATGTCGACATCACCAGACAGAAGCGCTGCAACACGAGTCGCGTCTTCTTTGATTGGAACCAGCGTTAGCGTATCAACGTTACCACCTGATGCGTTATCCCAGTAGTCATTGAAACGCTCAAACGTCACTTTCACGCCTTGCTCGCGCTGAGTGATGATGAAAGGACCAGTACCAGAAACGTTAGTCGATGCAAATGAGTTACCGTGCTTAACTAGCTCAGCTTTATCTTTGCCGTCGTCTGTCTTACCTGAGTAGAACTTGCTGTCCATTGGGAACAGGTAAGTCATCACGTTTTCAACCAGTGGGTAAACGCCGTCAGTTTTTACTTCTACTTTGTAATCGCCCGCTTTAGTGATTGACGCGATTGGGCCGAAAATGCCTTTAAAGTCTGGAGAGTTTTTCAGACGGTTAAACGTCCAAACCACATCATCAGCAGTCAGCATGTTGCCCGAGTGAAACTTAACACCCTGACGAATATTGAAGTGCATGGTTTCGCCATCAATACGTTCCCAAGACTCAGCCAAGCGAGGTTCAAATTCCATTTTTTGGTTAAAACGGATAAGCGGATCAAAGACCATGTGAGACATCTGCAGTGTACCGCCAGACAATTGCTCATGCGGGTCAAGAGACACTGGATCTGCGTCATAAGCGACGGTGATATCTGCAGCTGCTGCGCCAAAGCTAAGGCCAGCTGCCATTAAAGCCACTACTAGTTTGCTTTTCATGGTTTTCATTGCATAACTCCTTATGCGGGATTTTCTATCCCTAGTTGTTGTGTTTGCTTCTGTTTATTCACCCAAAATGCTGGGTAAGATCGACGACTTACGCCGTTTTTACTACCTCTTCTCTCAAACCAGTAAATTCTGGCATCAGAGAAATAAGTTGCTTGCTGTACTCGTGCTGTGGAGCGCTAAACAGTTGCTCGGTTGGCGCCACTTCTAACAGAGTGCCCATTTGCATCACCCCTACGCGATCACACATTTGGCGAATCACTGGCAGGTCGTGACTGATGAACAGCATGGTGAGATTTAACTCATCTTGTAAATCTTTGAGTAGGTTTAGGATCTGCGCCTGAACCGAGACATCCAATGCGGAGGTTGGCTCATCACAAATCAATAGACGCGGTCGCGTCGCTAAGGCGCGAGCAATCGAGATGCGCTGACGCTGACCACCAGAAAATTCATGCGGGTACTTAAGACCAGCCATATGGCCTAAACCCACGTGCTCGAGCAAATCATTTACGATTTGGCGTGTCTCCGTTTCGCTGTTGGTCAGCTTATGGAAACGAATAGGCTCGGCAATGATGTCAAACACCTTCATGCGCGGGTTCATCGATGTATATGGGTTTTGAAATACCATCTGCATCTGACGGCGCATTGGGCGACGTTCTTTCTCTGACTTCAAGCCGGTTAGGTCAATACCTTCAAACGTCACGCGACCTTGGTCTGGCGCATACAGGCCAGCAATCACACGTGCAATGGTCGACTTACCTGAACCAGACTCTCCCACCAAGCCAAACGTCTCACCTTCGTACACTTCAAAGCTGACATTGTTTGATGCCTGAACATACTCGCGGCGACTTTCAAATAGAGAGTCTTTGGTCACGAAGCGAAGATTAACGTTCTCAACATTGAGCAGTGGACCTGTGTATTCACGCTCATCTTGACTCTGCCCTAACCAGTGATTCTTAACATCTAACGGCTTCATCTCGGCCGCTTCTTCGATGTAACTCACCAATGGAAAACGGTCCAGCTTCATATCAGAACGTGGTACCGCAGAGATCAGGCTGCGTGTGTAGGTATGGTCTGGGTCGCCAAGCACTTTAGCCGTTGGACCAAACTCAACCAAATCGCCTCGGTACATCACCGCCACGCGGTCAGTGACGTTCGACACGACACCCATATCGTGGGTCACTAACATACAGCCGACATTGTTCTTAATACACAAATCGCGAATCAAAGTCAGGATCTGGTCTTGGATCGATACATCCAAAGCGGTCGTCGGCTCGTCTGCAATAATCAGATCAGGCTCGCCAGCCAAAGCGATGGCAATAACCACGCGCTGACGCATGCCGCCAGAGAACTGGTGAGGGTACTGCTTGAGACGGTTTTCTGGTTGAGGGATACCCACTTGTTGCATCAGTGACAATGCGCGCTGATAAGCTTCTTCATCCGACACCTTCATGTTGGCATGAATTGTCTCTTTTAACTGATGCTCGACGGTAAACAGTGGGTTGAGCGACGTCATTGGGTCTTGGAAGATAAATCCAATTTTGGAGCCGCGGACTTTGCGCATCTGCTCAGGACTCAAGCCTGAAATAAGTTCTCCATCGAGATACACATCACCACTGGCGATACGCCCTGGAGGACTAAGTAGATCGATAACCGCATTACCTACGGTCGACTTACCGGCACCTGACTCGCCAACCACACCGACGATTTCGCCACGCTCAATATTAAAAGAGAGTGATTTAACAGCGGCATGCACCCCATGACGCGAAGGGTATTCAATACGAAGGTTTTTAACTTCTAAGAGTGACATTAACCAGACCTCTACTGCTTTGGCAGCTTTCTGCCCTGTCTGAAAAGTGAATCCATTCCTGCCAGAATAGTGTTCCGGCAATTTATAAGGTCATCAATTTGGCAAATAATTCACAGAAAAGCAACAAACATAGGATAAAAAGTCGAAATCGAACAAAAACCAAGCACTATAGCAAAATAAATATGCAAAACAGCTAGATGATCAATTGGTCTAACCACAAACTCAACTCAAACAAAAAGCTGAAAAATAAGGACTCAGAGTTATTAATTACTACTTTTAGTTATAAAAAACCAGAACTCAATTTGAATATAAATTCACACCAAACAACAAAACACCAATTAACAAATAAAAAACATAAATCTATTAAAATACAGATAATAAGATTTTTATCTGAGTTAAGTCACAATTTAACCAAACTATATTCTAGCTAATAAGTAGAAATTTAGTGATATTGACCACAATAATTTTGCGGAATGACAAGATAAAAAGAGATGTTGATGCGCAATCAATAAATAAAGACAAACTCACCGCACTAGCAGCGCCACTGTACAAGGCAAGCAACCTGCTCTTTCGTTGCGGACGGCTAGTTGTGGACGGCTAGTTGCGGACGGCCAGTTGACGCTTTGTTGAGGTTCTAGTCCAGACTCCAAATGCAAAAAAGCCCTAGTCTCTCGACTAGGGCTTCAATAGTGGTCGGTGAAGAGGGATTCGAACCCCCGACCCTCTGGTCCCAAACCAGATGCGCTACCAAGCTGCGCTATTCACCGACGAGATATTTTTTTACTTGGTTTACGTTATAGAGGGTCAACCCTCTGGTCCCGCTTATTCCAAGAGCCGAGATGCGCTACAAACAACGCTATTCACCGACGATATGTTTTGCCCTGCATTTAATCAGAACGGGAAGCTTATGCTACCAAAATAAATGGGGTGGCTAACGGGACTTGAACCCGCGACAACTGGAATCACAATCCAGGGCTCTACCAACTGAGCTATAGCCACCACTGTACTTCACCGATACACCTTTGAGCGAATGGTACGCCCGAAAGGATTCGAACCTTCGACCTTTGGCTCCGGAGGCCAACGCTCTATCCAACTGAGCTACGGGCGCATGCCCTATCGGCGGAGTGGAATAATACGGATATCACACAATGTCGTCTAGTACTTTTTAAACTTTTTTTATCGTTTGGCGCCTTTTTGGGCAATTAAAGTGTGATAAACCCCTATTTCCCATTAGATACTAGTCTACAAGCGGTTAACTTGTTGTTTATTGCAACAAGTTAACAGGATATAATCACCCATTATTTACATTGATTTAACAGCAACTCTGGGTTTTACGTGCTTTTCGTCGCTGTTGATCAAATCCCACTCTAATAACAGGTAAGCACGCACTTACCTTCAGGAATGTAAAGTGAGTTTAATGGATATGTCTCGAAAAATGTTAACCGCTTTGGTCGCTGCAATCACTTTTTCTAGCGCCTCTTTTGCAGCCAGTGTAAGCCAAGAAGAATATGATGCTATTGCTGAGCGTATTAAACCTGTAGGTGATGTTTACCTCGCGGGAGCAGAGCCAGTAAAAGCTGAGCCAACCGGCCCGCGTGATGGTGCAAGCGTGTACGGCACATTCTGTATCGCGTGTCACGCATCTGGCGTGAGCGGCGCACCGAAAACAGGCGACGCTGGCGACTGGGCTCCTCGATTGGCGCAAGGTCGTGATGTGCTCAACAACCACGCGATCAACGGTTTCAACGCGATGCCTGCCAAAGGTACTTGTATGGACTGTTCTGATGACGAGATCATCGCCGCTATCGATCACATGATCGAAGGGCTGTAAGCTCCCTCTTTATATAGAGCATCAAATCCGATCGAAAAAAGGCTTGGGTAAATACCAAGCCTTTTTCATTACTTCTTATTAAACATCGCTTTCAAGTTTGCAATGTGCGCCTGCCCCTTGGCCATGCGTTCCTCTTGGGTCACCGGCTTTTTGCTCACTTCCCATTCGACATCATCAAACGGCAGCTCATCCAAAAAACGACTCTGTGTCGGTTTAATTAGCTCACCAAATTGACGCCGCTCCTTACACATAGTGAAGGTCAGCTCGCGTTGGGCACGAGTAATACCCACGTACATCAAACGGCGCTCTTCTTCGACATTGTCTTCATCGATACTGGTTTGGTGCGGCAATATCCCTTCTTCGGCACCAATCAAGTAAACGTATGGAAACTCTAAGCCTTTCGAAGCGTGCAATGTCATTAACTGAACCGCATCGCTCTCTTCATCCTCTTCACCACGCTCCATCATGTCACGCAATGTCAGGCGTTGAACCACTTCTTTAAGGCTTTTCTCTTCTTGGTCATAGTTGTCTCCCTCTAAATCGGCAACGATCCAAGAATAGAGATCGGAGACGTTCTTCATTCGCATTTCTGCCGCTTTAGGGCTTGCAGAGGTTTCATACAACCAATCTTCATAATTGATATCGCGCACCAAAGAGCGAACCGCTTCAACCGTATCGCCGCGCTCAGCTTGATCCGCTATTTTTACCAACCAAGCGGTAAATCGGCGCAAGTTTTCTAGTCCGCGACCACTGAGCGACTGCTCAAGTCCAAGCTCAAAACTGGCCTCAAACAGGCTTTTTCCGCGCATATTGGCGTAACTGCCCAGTTTCTCTAAAGTTACCGGGCCGATTTCACGGCGCGGCGTGTTCACAATGCGTAGAAAAGCATTGTCATCATCAGGGTTCACTAACACTCTTAGGTAAGCCATGATGTCTTTAATCTCTGAACGGGCGAAAAACGAGGTGCCACCCGACAACTTGTACGGTACTCGGTTTTGCATCAGTGACTTTTCAATCAAGCGCGACTGGTGATTACCACGATACAGCACCGCATAATCTTTGTAGTCAGTGCGGTTAAGAAACTTATGTGCAATCAGCTCACCGGTAACACGCTCCGCTTCGTGCTCTTCATTCTTCGCCAACAAGACTTTGAGCTTCTCGCCATCAGGAATTTCAGAAAATAACGATTTTTCATACACGTGCGGATTGTTGGCAATCAAAATATTCGCCGATCGCAGAATGCGGCTGGTGGAACGGTAGTTCTGCTCCAGCTTAATCAAGCGTAAGTTGGGATAATCTTCGCCCAACAACACTAAGTTTTGCGGCTTTGCCCCGCGCCACGAGTAGATAGATTGGTCATCATCCCCAACCACGGTCAAGCGCCCGCGCTCTCCCACGATCAACTTGACCAACTCATACTGGCTAGTGTTGGTATCTTGATATTCATCCACCAGCAGATAACGAATACGATTTTGCCAGCGCTGACGCACCTCTTGGTTGGTACGCAGCAGCAACACTGGCAACAGAATCAAGTCATCAAAATCGAGGGCGTTGTAGGCCTTCATCTGTTTTTGGTACATCTCGAAGCAGAAGGCAAACAGCTGCTGTTGCTCCCCTTTCGCCAATGCTTTGGCTTGATCGGGCGTCAACATGTCATTTTTCCAGTTCGAAATAGTACTCAACAGCAGACGCAATAAGTCTTTATCGCCGTCCAACTGTTGTTCTGTCAGTTCCTTTAACAATGCGAGCTGGTCTTGATCATCAAATAAAGAAAAACCAGCCTTTAAACCGAGCGCTTTGTATTCGCGCTTGATGATGTTGAGACCCAATGTATGAAAGGTCGACACCATCAAGCCTTTGGATTCGTTTTTGCCCAGCGTCTGACCGACACGCTCTTTCATCTCGCGTGCCGCTTTATTGGTAAAGGTCACCGCCGCAATATTGCGCGCTTTGTATCCACACTGCTGCACCAGGTACGCGATCTTGTTGGTGATCACGCGCGTTTTACCCGATCCCGCGCCGGCAAGCACTAAACAAGGTCCAGATACGTATTTCACAGCTTGGTCTTGGTTGGGGTTCAGCTTCATGGCTATCTCAGAAGTGGGAAAAGGTGGCGCATATAATAATGGTGACACTAATAGATTGCTATGTTTATACCTAATACAGATCGAATGCACAGCGCTGTTCTGCGTGATTGAGAATTATTTATCTCTGTTTTGTTAATTTTTGTTGCATATGCAAGGGCGACCTACGCTATAATGAATGAACGTTCATTCACAGTCATGCTATGCCAATCTGGGTATCATCCAATGGAAGATAAAAGACAGAAGATTATTGATGCAGCGGAAAAACTGATCGCGGAATCAGGCTTCCATGGCCTATCAATGCATAAGCTAGCCAAAACAGCAGGGGTTGCAGCAGGAACGATTTATCGCTACTTCGTTGATAAAGAAGACTTGTTACAACAAGTGCGTTTAACCGTTTGTCAACGTAACGCCGAGATCATTCAGCGTGGCGTTGATGAGAATATGCCTTTAAAACAAAGGTTTCGCAAAATGTGGTTAAACATTTTTGACCATTCAGGGTCGAACATTGAGCTATTTAAAAACCGTGCCCAGTACGACTCTTTGCCTTGTGTGCGTAGCCATGAGACCAAAGAAGTCGAACGAAAAATGTTTCACAAGGTAGACAAAATGTTTACCCAAGGTCGTGAGCAGGGCGTGTTCAAGCCTTTAGACAATCCGGTTCTAGCAGCACTGAGTTTAGAAGTCAGTGTCACTTTGGCCCGTAAACAATCTCTCGGATATTACCAACTGGATCAAGACGCGATTGAAGCCGCGATCGAAGCCAGTTGGGATGCGATTATAAAACACTAAGTTGGAGTTCTAGTCAGAATGAAAAAGTGGATTCTAATGTTATCAATTGTACTAGTACTATTTGGTAGCGTCTTCGGATATCGGATATACGATATAAACAAAAAAATGGCTAGCTATGCAAACAGGCCTGAGCGTTCATTTCCTGTTACAGCAATAGAAGTTAAGACTGTCGACTGGGTGCCTGTGATTGAGGCAATCGGCTTTATCGAGCCGAACCAAGGGGTCACCGTTGCCAATGAAACCAGCGGCGTGATTGACAAAATAGCCTTTGATTCAGGTACACAAGTGCAAAAGGGCCAGCCTTTAGTATTGCTCGATTCTGAAGTAGAAAAAGCCAACCTAAAGAGTGCAGAAGCCAAACTGCCTGCTGCTGAAGCAAAATATAAGCGCTATCAAGGCCTGTACACTAAAGGCTCTATCTCTAAAGAAGCTTACGACGAAGCAGAAGCGAACTACTTCTCACTGAAAGCCGATATCGAGAGCCTGAAAGCAGCGATTGATCGTCGTGAAATTAAAGCCCCATTTGATGGTGTTGTGGGTATTCGTAATGTCTATTTGGGTCAATACTTACAAGCGGGCACCGACATCGTACGCCTAGAGGATACTAGCGTGATGCGCCTACGCTTTACCGTTCCTCAAACGGATATTTCTCGTATTTCGATGGGCCAAGACGTCGATATTTTTGTCGATGCCTACCCTGATAAAGCATTCAAAGGCTCAATCTCTGCGATTGAACCTGCGGTTAATATCCAAAGTGGCCTGATTCAGGTTCAAGCAGACATTCCAAACAGCGATGGTCAGCTGCGTAGTGGTATGTTTGCTCGCGCCAACATCATCCTGCCTAAGCTTGAAAACCAAGTAACTCTGCCGCAAACCGCGATAACCTTTACTCTATATGGCGACAATGTTTACATCGTCAAAGAAGAGAATGGTGAAAAACGCGTGATCCAGCAAGTGGTGAAAGTAGGTGAACGTACGCAAGATATCGCCCACATCCTTGAAGGGGTAAATCCAGGTGATGTGGTGGTGACGTCAGGTCAAGTACGTCTGAGTAACCAAGCAAAAGTTCGTGTGGTAGAAAGCGATGCAACTACTCCACCCGCTGAAACCCCAATGCTGTAACTGGAGGCCTCATGCGCTTTACTGATGTTTTTATTAAACGTCCGGTTCTAGCGGTATCGATCAGTTTTTTGATTGCTCTGCTTGGTTTACAAGCGATCTTCAAAATGCAGGTCCGTGAATACCCTGAAATGACCAATACGGTAGTGACGGTTTCAACCAGTTACTACGGCGCCAGTGCAGACTTAATCCAAGGCTTTATTACTCAGCCTCTGGAGCAAGCCGTCGCGCAAGCGGACAATATTGATTACATGACTTCTCAATCGGTTTTGGGTAAATCGACCATCACCGTCAACATGAAGTTAAACACCGACCCTAACGCTGCTTTGTCGGATGTGTTGGCTAAGACTAACTCGGTTCGTTCTCAGCTTCCAAAAGAAGCGGAAGACCCGACGGTAACTATGTCTACCGGTTCGACCACAGCGGTACTTTACATTGGCTTTACCAGTGATGAACTCTCTTCGAGCCAAATTACAGATTACCTAGAACGCGTGATCAACCCACAGTTGTTTACGGTTAACGGTGTGTCTAAAGTCGACCTCTACGGTGGTATGAAATACGCCCTGCGCATCTGGCTCGATCCGGCTAAGATGGCCGCACTTAACCTAACCGCGACCGATGTGATGGGCGTATTAAATGCCAACAACTATCAGTCGGCGACGGGTCAAGCCATCGGTGAGTTTGTTCTCTACAACGGTAGCGCCGATACGCAGGTATCCAACGTTGACGAGCTGTCGAACTTAGTGATCAGCAGTGATGAAGGTGACGTTACTCGCTTAAGTGATATCGCTAAAGTAACTCTAGAGAAGAGTCACGACGTCTACCGTGCCAGCGCCAATGGGCAGGAAGCAGTGGTCGCAGCGATTAATGCCGCACCAAGCGCCAACCCTATCAACATTGCCGCTGATGTACTTGAGCTACTGCCTCAACTTGAGCGTAACCTACCAAGTACCATCAAGATGAACGTGATGTATGACTCAACCATCGCGATCAATGAGTCGATTAACGAAGTCATCAAAACCATTGTCGAAGCCGCGGTTATCGTACTTATCGTAATCACCCTATTCCTGGGGTCATTCCGTGCTGTGCTGATCCCTATTGTAACCATCCCCTTATCGTTGATTGGTGTAGCGATGGTGATGCAAGCAATGGGCTTCTCATGGAACTTGATGACACTACTGGCTATGGTTCTGGCCATCGGTCTGGTAGTGGATGATGCGATCGTTGTTCTTGAGAACGTCGACCGTCATATAAAGCTGGGCGAATCACCATTCCGCGCCGCTATCATCGGTACCCGTGAAATCGCCGTTCCGGTTATTGCGATGACACTGACACTCGGTGCGGTGTATGCGCCGATTGCATTAATGGGTGGGATCACTGGCTCACTGTTCAAAGAGTTCGCCTTAACCCTAGCGGGTTCAGTGTTTGTTTCCGGTATCGTGGCCCTGACTCTTTCGCCGATGATGTGTTCAAAAATGCTCAAAGCTAACGAGGCACCAAGCAAGTTTGAGCAGAAGGTACACCATGTCCTCGATGGCATGACTAACCGTTACGCGAAGATGCTTGAAGCCGTGATGCAACACCGACCTGTGGTGATTGGTTTTGCCATTATCGTATTTGCCAGCCTACCAATGTTGTTTAAGTTCATACCAAGTGAACTGGCACCGTCGGAAGATAAAGGCTTGGTTATGCTAATGGGTACCGCTCCGTCTAACGCAAACTTAGACTTTATGCAAAACACCATGAACGACGTCAACCAGATCTTATCTGACCAGCCCGAAGTGGCTTTTGCTCAGGTGTTTACCGGTGTACCTAACTCGAACCAAGCCTTTGGTATCGCGTCTATGGTGCCGTGGAGTGAGCGAGAAGCAAGCCAGTCTGAAGTAGCAAACCGCGTCGGTGGCTTGGTCAGTAACGTGCCGGGCATGGCAGTAACGGCATTCCAGATGCCAGAGCTTCCGGGTGCCGGCTCAGGTCTGCCGATTCAGTTTGTTGTCACTACGCCAAATGCGTTTGAGAGCTTGTTCTCTATCGCGACCGACGTGCTGACCGAAGTGAAGTCGAGCCCGATGTTCGTCTATTCCGATCTGGATCTGAACTACGATTCGGCAACGATGAAAATCAACATCGACAAAGACAAAGCCGGTGCATACGGCGTGACCATGCAAGATATTGGTATCACGCTGAGCACAATGATGGCGGACGGTTACGTTAACCGTATCGACCTCAACGGCCGCTCTTACGAGGTTATTCCTCAGGTTGAACGCAAGTGGCGTTTAAACCCAGAGTCGATGAACAACTACTACGTACGCTCTGCGAATGGCAAAGCAGTACCTCTGGGCAGCTTGATTACTATTGATGTGGTGGCAGAGCCTCGCTCTCTTCCTCACTTTAACCAGCTTAACTCGGCAACCGTGGGAGCGGTGCCAGCACCAGGCACGGCCATGGGTGATGCCATTAACTGGTTTGAAGGGATTGCAGCAGAGAAACTACCAAGCGGTTACAACCATGACTACATGGGTGAAGCGCGTCAGTATGTCACTGAAGGTAGCGCACTGTACGCAACCTTTGGTCTTGCACTGGCGATCATCTTCCTGGTTCTGGCGATTCAGTTTGAATCGGTAAAAGATCCGCTGGTTATCATGGTATCTGTACCACTGGCGATTTGTGGTGCCCTGATTGCTCTAGCTTGGGGGGCCGCTACGATGAACATCTACTCACAGGTAGGTCTGATCACCCTGGTTGGTCTGATAACCAAACACGGTATCCTGATCTGTGAAGTGGCGAAAGAAGAGCAGTTACATAACAAACTCGGTAAAACAGAAGCGGTAATGGAAGCGGCGAAAGTTCGTCTACGCCCTATCCTAATGACCACCGCAGCCATGATTGCAGGCCTGATTCCGCTGATGTATGCCACAGGTGCTGGCGCGGCTCAGCGCTTTAGTATTGGTATTGTTATCGTCGCTGGTCTGGCAATCGGTACCATCTTTACCCTGTTTGTCCTGCCGGTGATTTACAGCTACCTAGCGGAAAAACATAAGCCACTGCCAATCTTTGTCGAAGACAAAGAGTTGGAAAAACTGGCTCGTGCAGATGAAGCCAAAGCAGCTTGTCGAGAAATCGCCGACAATCGATAACTCAACAGATAGTTAATAGATAAAAGGTCACTTCGGTGACCTTTTTTTTGCCCTACTTGCTGATGGTCGCTTCGAAATTTTGCTATCCAACTAGCGACTTTCGCGTATCAATTACATAGAATGAGAACAAATTGAAAGGAGTTTTAGTCACATGTTTGACCCAAAGAAACTAGAGCAAATCGCCAAACAAATTCACGACTCTATGCCTGCGCCAGTAAAAGAACTAGGTGCAGACGTCGACCAAAAAGTTCGCCAAGTCATTCAAGGTCAGCTAAACAAGCTCGACGTGGTTAGCCGTGAAGAGTTCGATGTGCAAACCCAAGTATTGCTGCGCACTCGTCAGAAGCTGACAGAGATGGAAGCCAAACTGGCGGAGCTAGAAGCGAAGCTTGCTGACAAATAAGCGAGAAGCGAGAAGCGAGAAGCGAGAAGCGAGAAGCGAGAAGCGAGAAGCGAGAAGCGAGAAGCGA
>JBCAXU010000019.1:0-42982 GCA_038533895.1 Pseudomonadota bacterium
CCACTCGCCACTCGCCACTCGCCACTCGCCACTCGCCACTCGCCACTCGCCACTCGCCACTCGCCACTCGCCACTCGATTCTGTATACTGCCGCGCGGTTGAATTCGGTGTATGTAATAGAGGGTCCCGATGGAGTTTGAATTTATTCGTAATACCTTAATGGGCGAATACTACGTGAAGTCCAGCATGGGGCATGAAATCGTCGCTCGATGGTTGCAAGAAGAAATCAGTAAAGATTGGCAAAAAATTGAACAAGTAGAGCGCCTCATTCAGACCGCTCGCCTCAATCCCCAACAGGAACACGTGTTGGTGGGGGCAGAAATATCGTTGAATATTCAAGAGGATGAAGTCGTTGTCCAAGAGAATGTTCTGGCCCATGGACACGAAATGGAACCCGACAGCGAATTTGATTTTTATGACAGCGAAAGCACCGCAAGCTGTGGCATTGAAGACTTTGAAGCCTTAATCGAGCAATGGAAAACCTTCCTGACTAGCCGCTAATGCACTCCAATGGTGAGTGATAACAAGCTTGCCTTAAAATTGTGAGTAGGGCGCACCTTAATGGTGCGCCTTGTTCGTTGTTAGTCCTCTAAAAAAACTCATTTGTCTTTTGAATCAATAAGTTAAAAACTTGGCACGCCACTTGGATTACTTATTGTCAAAAAGGATGACAGCTTCAGAGAGGATGCAATGAAACTTATAAATGCGATTATCAAACCGTTCAAATTAGACGACGTACGCGAGGCGTTGGCCGATGTCGGTATCGAAGGGATGACAGTATCAGAGGTCAAAGGTTTTGGCCGTCAGAAGGGTCATACCGAGCTTTATCGTGGTGCAGAATACCAAGTCGACTTTCTACCAAAAGTAAAACTGGAGATTGCAACCCAAGCCGAGAACGTAGACCGCGTGATAGAAGCGATTTCAAAGGCCGCACATACAGGGAAAATCGGTGATGGCAAGATTTTCGTTTATGACCTGAGCCAAGCGGTACGTATCCGTACTGGTGAAATGGACGCTGAAGCGCTTTAAGAATTCAAAGGATTGGAGACAACACAATGGAATTAACGACAACAGTAACAGAGTTACGATACGCACTAGACACCTTTTTCTTTCTCATTTCGGGTGCGTTAGTTATGTGGATGGCAGCGGGTTTCGCCATGTTAGAGGCTGGCCTAGTTCGCTCAAAGAATACCACAGAGATACTGACTAAGAACGTTTGCCTATACGCAATTGCTTGTACAATGTATCTGGTTGTTGGCTACAACATCATGTACGTTGATAATGGCGAAAGTAGCTGGCTTCCATCATTTGGTGCGTTGATTGGCACTCAAGGTGAAGGCGCAGATCACTCGTTAGAGTCTGACTTCTTCTTCCAAGTGGTGTTCGTGGCAACAGCAATGTCTGTGGTATCAGGTGCGGTTGCCGAACGTATGAAACTATGGTCTTTCCTCATCTTCTCAGTTGTACTAACTGCGTTCATCTACCCAATGGAAGGCTACTGGACCTGGGGTGGCGGTTTCCTATCTGAAGCAGGCTTTAGTGACTTCGCAGGATCAGGTATCGTCCACATGGCAGGTGCAGCAGCGGCACTAGCAGGTGTACTACTTCTAGGTGCTCGTAAAGGCAAATACGGTAAGAACGGCGAAATCTATCCAATTCAAGGTTCAAACATGCCACTAGCTACACTAGGTACGTTTATCCTTTGGTTCGGTTGGTTCGGTTTTAACGGCGGTTCGCAGCTAATGGTGTCGGATTTTGAAAACGCAACAGCAGTGGGTCAAATCTTCCTAAACACTAACGCAGCAGCAGCAGCAGGCGCGATTGCAGCATTGCTAGTATGTAAAACGACTTGGGGTAAAGCTGACCTAACCATGATTCTTAACGGTGCGCTAGCTGGCCTTGTCGCTATCACAGCTGACCCTCTATCACCATCACCACTTTACTCTGTAGCCATCGGTGCGGTATCTGGTGCGTTGGTAGTATTTAGCATCGTTGGTCTAGATAAGCTTAAGATTGATGATCCAGTGGGTGCTATCTCAGTTCACGGTGTATGTGGTTTCTTCGGCCTAATGGTTGTGCCGCTAAGCAATGGTGACGCTACTTTTGGTGCACAGCTTTTAGGTGCGGCGGTTATCTTCGCTTGGGTATTTGGTGCAAGTCTTGTGGTATGGGGTGTACTAAAAGCGACAGTCGGTATCCGTGTCACAGAAGAAGAGGAACTAGAAGGGATGGACATGCACGATTGTGGTGTTGGTGCCTACCCAGAGTTTGTTACCGTTAAGTAATTTACTCTAACTGTGACGTAACAATTAGTTACAAAGAAAACTATCAAAAACCTGCTCATTTGAGCAGGTTTTTTTGTTTCACATCATTGTTTTCAAAATTTACATGAATATAATAACGCAACTGATAGACATTATCATTTCGATATTAAAGGACTGTACCAATGAAAAAACTGCTAACTCTTTCTGCTCTAGCTTGTGCTTCAATTGCGCCTTCTGCAGCATTCGCAGCGGAAGAAGTGAACGTATACTCTTACCGCCAACCGTTTCTTGTTGAACCTATGTTCAACGAGTTCACTAAAGAAACAGGGATTAAAGTAAACGTTAAGTTTGCTAAGAAAGGTCTAGCAGAGAAGTTAGCGCAAGAAGGTGAGTACAGCCCAGCGGACGTTATCCTAACTGTTGATATCAGCCGCCTATCTGAACTAACAGAAAAAGGCTTGGTTCAAGCGGTAAACAGTGATGTGCTAGAAAAGAACATTCCAGCTCAGTACCAAGACACAGACAACGAATGGTTTGCGTTAACCACTCGTACTCGTAGCGTGTACTCATCTCGCGATCGCGTTGGCCGCCTAGGCGAAGATTTTACCTACGCTGACCTTGCTAAGCCTGAGTTTAAAGGCAAAATTTGTACGCGTAGCGGTAAGCACCCATACAACGTTTCTCTGGTATCTGCGATGATCGCACACCACGGTGAAGCTGAGACTAAAGAGTGGCTAGAAGGCGTGAAAGCGAACCTAGCTCGTAAGCCTCAAGGTAACGACCGTGCTCAAGTTAAAGCGATCAAAGAAGGTCTATGTGACGTTTCTCTAGGTAATAGCTACTACCTAGGTAAGATGGTTAACGATAAAGAACAGAAAGCTTGGGCAGATGCGGTTTACATTAACTTCCCTAACCAAGAAACAACAGGTACTCACGTAAATATCTCTGGTATGGCGATGGCGAAGTACTCTCCAAACAAAGAGAACGCCGTGAAGTTAATGGAGTTCCTTGCGGGCAACACAGCACAAAGCATGTACGCAGAAGTGAACTACGAGTACCCAGTGAAAGCAGATGTTAAACCTTCAGAGCTTGTTGCTTCTTGGGGTGAGTTCAAGGCAGATACTCTCTCTCTAGATGCCATTGCTGATCACCACGAAGCTGCTATCAAGCTACTTGATGAAGTAAAGTTTGACCTTTAATCCTGTTAAGGGTTTTTACTTGAACTAACATAGCCTCAAGTCGCTCTTTTATTTGGGTTACTTGAGGTTATCGTTTTATACAGGTATAAATACCCTTAATCTATTAAAGGGATATGAGATTTATTTGCAAACGCATTTATGTTTCATACAGCCTCGTTGTATTTAGGCGATGAAAGAAAAAAATTACTTATGGAAAACCAGTAGTGGAGCGCTCGCTCTGCTACTGGTTTTGCCGATCTTAGCTATATTCACTACCGCTGTTGGCGAAACTAATGAGCTATTTTCTCATTTGATGTCGACGGTGATGCCAACCTACGCCTTTAATACTGTGGCATTGGTAACGGGCACTATGGTGCTGTCAACTCTGCTTGGAATTCCCGCTGCTTGGGTAATGGCTATGTGTCGCGTTCCAGGTGAGCGGGTTCTACAGTGGGCGTTAGTTCTTCCGCTTGCGATGCCGGCCTACATTATCGGGTATATTTTTACCGATTGGTTTGATTTTGCCGGCCCAGTACAAATTTTGCTTCGCGACCTCACCGGCTGGGGACCAGGCGAATACTGGTTTCCCGATATTCGCACTTTGAGCGGTGCAATCATTGTGTTGTCATTAGTGCTTTATCCTTATGTTTATCTATTGTGTCGAGCGGCGTTTATGGAACAAAACGTCTCCCTGCTTCAATCGGCGCGACTACTGAAGTGCTCACCGTGGGACAGTTTTCGCCGTATTTCGCTGCCATTGGTACGTCCATCTATCGCGGTCGGGTTGTCGCTGGTTGCGATGGAAACCTTGGGAGATTTTGGAACGGTCAGTTACTTTGCGGTCAATACCTTAACGACTGCTGTGTACGATACTTGGCTTGGCTACTCGAGCCTAACGGCGGCGGCAAAAATATCGGCCATTATGCTGGTGGTGGTGATTTTGCTACTCAGCAGCGAGCGCTATAGTCGCCGTAAGCAGAAGCTGTTTCAAAACCAGTTTAGTAGCCGAGAAGACTTTCGCTATGAGTTGAATGGCTGGAAAAAATGGCTGGCATTAACCTGGTGTTGGGGCTTGGTGTGTGTGGCGTTTCTTTTCCCCTTGGGCCAACTATTGATCTATGCCTATAAGTATTTTTCGCAAAGTTGGACCAGCGAGTTTCGTGAGTACGCATTAAATAGCTTATATGTCTCGTTAACGGCAGCACTGTTCGGCGTGTTAGTCGCCTTAGTGGTCAACTTCTGCCAACGTTTAAATCCAAGCCGCACCAGTTTGGCGATGATGCGGTTATCGGCGATGGGCTACGCTGTTCCGGGTACGGTATTGGCGATTGGGGTTATGGTGCCGGTGCTGTTTATGGACCATTTGGTTAATGATATTGCGAAAGGGATGGAGTGGGGCCGGCCTGGCTTGATTTTCTCTGGCTCGATGTTTGCCATTATCTTCGCCATGGTTGTTCGTTTTTCTGCGGTTGCGATCGGCAGTATCGAAAGTAGTCTAAGCAAGGTTTCGCCTTCGTTGGATATGGCGTCTCGCACCATGGGGTGCACAGGTAACGAAATGTTGTGGCGCGTGCACCTGCCTTTGGTCCGTCGTGGGGCGTTAATTGCTGGATTGTTAGTATTCATTGAATCAATGAAAGAGCTGAATGCGGCACTATTGCTGCGCCCGTTCAATTTTGAAACCCTCGCGACCTATGTCTATAACTTTGCTTCTGACGAGCACCTAGAGCTGGCGGCGTTACCCGCCGTATTGCTGGTGTTGGTTGGTTTAGTGCCGTTGGTCATTGTTAACCGTTCACTGGAGCATTCCCACTAATGAGTTGTGCATTATCAATTAAGAATCTGACCTGCAAATATGACCAACAGACGACAGTGCTAGAATCCTTGTCGTTGGAAGTCGACCAGGGTGAGATTGTGTGTCTGCTCGGGGCCAGTGGTTGCGGCAAAACCACTTTACTTAAAGCGATTGCCGGCTTATTACCACTCAGTTCTGGTGAAATGAGCCTTAACTGTATGCTGATTGACGATGGTGACAATTGGTTGCCACCTGAGCAGCGAAATATCGGAATGATTTTCCAAGACTACGCGCTGTTCCCCCACCTGACGGTGGCAGAGAACGTCGCCTTTGGTCTGCGTGACTTGAACAGCACACAGCAGCAACAGAAAGTCGCGGAAATGTTGGAACTGGTCCATCTTTCAGATTTTGAGCAGCGTTATCCCCACCAACTCTCTGGTGGTCAACAGCAACGTGTTGCCATTGCACGTTCGCTTGCTTACAAGCCGGATCTGCTACTCTTGGATGAGCCGTTTTCCAATATTGATACCCAAGTGCGCCACGAGCTGATTGGCGAGATCCGTAAGATCTTTAAAAAGCAGGGCGTGACTGCGATTTTTGTCACCCACAGTCGAGAAGAGGCGTTTGCCTTCGCTGATAAAATGGCGGTAATGAACCATGGGGTTATTGAGCAATATGGTACCGCAGGCGAGCTCTACTATCAGCCTTCGAGTAAATTTGTTGCTGATTTTCTTGGTGGAGGTAGCTACCTACATGCCACGCGTCGTTCGGATAATGAGTTTGCCACTGACCTAGGAACCATTGAGGCCAAGGCACAAGTGCCGATTCAAATCGGTGCGCAATGTGAGCTGCTACTTCGTCCTCAACATGTGCAGATTTCAGCTACCGAAGAGAGCAGTGTGATTGTGCTGGAGCAACAGTTTATGGGCGATCATTGTCGCTACGTGATTGATGCGGGCGGACAACGGCTACTGGCAAGCTCGGCAGAAGCACTGACGATTGGCCAGCAAGTTGCGGTAAAAGTCGAAACCCAAGGTATCTTGGCCTTTTGATATCAGTCAAAGCCATTTCCTAGTCATTTTATGCGCTGTTATCTAGTCGCCTATTTATCCCGATTGGCATAACCTAATAGCAATGGTTTCGGGATAAAAAAGCCCGGCAGTGATGCCGGGCAAGTGTTCTTCACCTATAGGGTGAGGGAGCACAGCTTAAAGCTGCAAAAACTCCTTCATTTGCTGAAGAACACATTCCGCCGTCTCTTTGTCCGCCATCTCTGCGAAGATTCGCAGTAGTGGTTCAGTACCAGAGAAACGCGCTATCACCCAGCCACCGTTTTTGAAATAGACTTTAGCGCCATCTTCATAGCTGACTGTATCGATCTCAAATTCAAATTCTGGCAGCTGTTTTTCAACATAAATCTTGTTGTACAACGCCTGTTTTTGCGCGGGTTTAAAGGTGCAGTCGCCTTCTGCTGTGTAGGCGTAGCCGTATTTTGCGTAGATTTCATCCAGCAATTCGGACAACTTTTTACCGGTCACCGAGATCATCTCAACCAGCAGGCTAGACGCAAATACCCCATCTTTGCCTTTGATATGACCACGAATGGTTAAACCACCTGAACTTTCGCCACCGATAAGAGAATCATCCGCTTCCATTTGTGAGCTGATATGTTTAAAGCCAACTGGAACTTCAAAGCATTTCTCACCATGATCGGCGGCAATTTTGTCGAGCAGGTGCGTCGTTGCAATATTTCGTACCACTGAACCTGACCAGCCTTTGTACTCTAACAGGTAGTAGTAAAGTAGAATTAAGACTTCATTGGGATGAATGAAGTTGCCTTTTTCATCAATGATACCTAGGCGATCAGCGTCACCGTCCGTACCAATACCGATATCATAGCCTTCTGCTGCGACAAGATGCTTGAGGCGATAAAGCGTTGCCGCACTAGGTGATGGCATCAGACCGCCAAAGTCTGGGTTTTTACCGTCATTGATCACGTCAACATCACAGCGGCCGTTGATCAACACCGTCTGTAAGGCGTTTTTTGCTACGCCAAACATAGGATCAATCAATACACGCAAATTGGCCTTCTTGATCGCTTCGATGTCGATAAAATTGATGATCGAATCGACAAATTCGTTCATCGGATTGATCACTTCGATCAACTTATCTTCAATCGCCTGCTCAAACTCAACGCTTTTAACCTGCTCTAAAGTGAGGTTGGCAATTTGTGACTCGATCTTTTGGGTAATGATCTCGTCCGCATCCCGTCCGCCTTCAATGAACACCTTAATGCCGTTGTAGTCGGCAGGGTTATGTGAGGCGGTAATACAGGCTGAGTAGGCGCAGCCCATTTCTTTTGCCTTAAACATCACAATAGGCGTAGGAACAAACTTGTCGATAAAGCTGACCTTGATGCCATTGGCTGCCAACACCTCGGCAAACCAACGTCCTGCTTTATCCGAGAGGAAGCGACGGTCGTAGCCGACCACAAAACCGCGTTCGGCAACTTGTTCATGATTAATAATATTGGCGACGGATTGCGCAACTAAGCACACATTGTCTTTGGTAAACTCTTCACCGATAAATGCACGCCAACCACCAGTACCAAACTTGATCATAACTCTCATCCTTAATCTGAAGTAAAGAGCCTCAACCGAGGCTCTTGCGTGCGTTTAACCAAGTACAACCACAACGTCGTTGACGGTGCCTTCAGCTTGAACCGGAACCGAAGTGCCTTGGACCGCTTCACCGTTGACTGTGATTGATTTGATGCCTTTACTCACTGAGTTAGGGTTTTCAACTTTGATGTTGTACGTAGCCCCAAGCCATTGACGAGTGACTTCAAAACCTGGCCAGCTTGTCGGGATACATGGGTCGATCGTCAATCCATCGAAACCCGTGCGCACACCTAGGATAAAATTGGTCACTGCGAAGTAGGCCCAACCTGAGGTACCAGTTAACCAAGGGTGGTTAGCACGACCGTGATCTTGGTGATCGCGCCCCATGATGAACTGCACGTACGAGTAAGGTTCTGCAATACGTTTTTCGATGATGTCATTTTGGTTGTAAGGGTTGAGTGCGTCGTAGAACTTCATTGCACGGTCACCACGACCAAGCTTAGCTTCCGCTACCCAAGCCCATGGATTTGGATGGGAGAAGATAGCGCCGTTCTCTTTTACACCTTGGTAAACACGAGTGACGAAGCCAATATCATCGTTTGGTGTTGCGAATGATGGCGAGTTGAGATGCAGACCGTACTCTGAGAATAGATTTTCGTCGACTGCGTCCATCGCTTTTTCACCGCGCTCTTGAGATACCGCACCAGACAGCACTGCGAGTGTGTTTGACTCTAGGTGGACTCGACCTTCTGTTTGTTGAGCGGTACCAATCTTATCGCCATTTTTCGTTAGGCCGCGGATGTACCAACCGCCTTCCTCATCCCAAAGGTGGGTTTCACACGCTTCGCGCACGTTGGCAGCCATTTCAGTGTATTTCGCGACATCTTCGTCTTTGCCTAGGAACTTCGCGAGGTCGATGAACTCTTGTAGTGCCCAGAAATGTAGGAACGACACCATAGAAGATTCACCACCGCCTAGGTTGAGACAGTCGTTCCAGTCGGCACGTAGGCCTTTACAGATACCGGTTTGACCTACGTATTCAGCCGAGAAGTCTAGCGCGGCTTTCATGTGGTCATAAACGGTGGCATCTCCACCGTCAGCGTAAGGAATGACCTCGTTGAAGAAGCTATGCTCACCGGTTTCCATCACGTACTTACAGATGGTTGGAACCAGCCATAAGTGGTCATCAGAACAGGTGTCCTCGATGCCGTGGATCTTATCTTCGTCAGATGGAGTAGGAACAACCGTTGGTGATTTCGACGGTTTCACGTCCGCCTTTTCTGGATCGAACCAATCAGGATCAAATAGGTGTAGACCGTAACCCGCTTTGACTTGGCCGCGTAGCAGGTCAACGATACGCTTACGTGTCATTGCAGGGTTAGCATGAGGGACTGAGATCGCATCTTGTGCTGTATCGCGGTAACCAAGACCAGTACGCCCACCTACCTCGATGAATGAAGCAAAGCGAGACCACACCACACATGTTTCTGCTTGGTATAGGGTCCAAGCGTTGATCATGGTATCCAGACCTTCATTTGGTGATTTCACTTGGAACTTGCCACAACGCTCATCCCAGTGTGCCTTGATACCCGCGAATGCGTTGTCGACTTCAGCTAGGTCTTGGTATTTAGCACGTAGACGCTCCCCGTTGCCTTTACCGATACCGAGAATGTAAGCAAAACGAACTTCTTCACCTGGTTGGATAGTAAACTGCTTGTGCAGAGAGCCACAATGGTTGTAACAGGTTTGCGCGCTGTTGAAACACTTACCTTGTTCAACCGCTAGCGGGTTGGCTTCGTCGCGGTATAGACCTAGGAAGCTGTCGCGCTGACCGTCGTATGAGTCAGGATCGAACGTTGATGCTAGGTAGTAGAAGCCTTCAAAATCGTTGGTGTTGTAGTATAGGTCATACTCAATCACGCCATCTTGGTAAGACGTACCCGCAGAGTACAGCGACATCTGATGGTTTTGGTTATCAGATTGAATATGGCTAAATGAAAACTCCACAAATGAGAAAGCGCTGATGGTGCGCGGCTTGTCAGAAGTGTTCTTAATCACCACATCCCAGATTTCAGCATCTTCACCTTTTGGTACGAATAGCGTTTTTTCTGCTTCGATGCCGTTGTAGTCACACTTGAACTTAGAGTAAGACAGACCATGACGAACTTCGTAGCTGGCTTCGTCTAGGCTTTTTGCCACGGGTTGCCAAGAGATTGACCAGTAGTCACCGGTTTCATCATCACGTAGGTAAACATAGTGTCCTGGACGATCGAATGTCGCGTTAGGACGGAATTTAGTAACACGGTTATATTCAGGTGAATTGTAGAAAGAGTATCCCCCAGCGTTGTGCGAGATAACCGTACAGAACTTCTCTGTGCCCAAGTAGTTTGTCCATGGCGCAGGTACGTCTGGTCGAGTGATGACGTATTCACGATTGTCGTTATCGAAATAGCCGTATTTCATGATGATTTCCTTTTTACCAAGCTACCACATTGGTAGCCAAAACTTTTAAAGCTAGTGAAAACTACGAATGACCGTCATTCGTGTCGTTGTTATTTCCAAGGTTGTCGGTACTCAATGCCCTGTTTATCGAGCAATGGTAAGTGCCCTTTTAGCCGCGCTAAGTAGTCATGCCAGTTGCGATGGGGTTTGTCGGTCCAGCATGCCTCCGCTAGGGCGGTCAACCTTGGGAAAATCATGTAATCCATGCGTGACTGATGAGTGACAATTTCACTCCACAGAGCACATTGGATGCCTAAAATCCGTTTGCGAATGGGGTCAGAGTCGGGTATCTGTGCCAGTGGTTCATAACGATAGGCGTTTTCTAGTGGGATCACTGCTGCCCAATCCACCCCTGGCTCTTCGGGACTGAAATCTTGAGTCATATCTAAGTAAGTTGACTGACCGGGTTGCAAAATCACATCAAAGCCTTGTTTGGCGCAATTGAGTGCGGCTTCTTCGCTTAGCCACGAATAGATGACGGTGTCTTTGCTGACCTTGTTGCCATGTTGTGCTTCTTCCCAGCCAACCATACGCTTACCAAGCGACCGCAGTTTCTGCTCGGCATAGCGCAGCAGATGGCCTTGCAGCTCTTTGGCACTTTGATAGCCGTGTTGCTGCATCAGTTGCTGACAGGCAGGGCTATCAAGCCACACACCATCGGGCACTTCATCGGCACCAATGTGAACCCATGGCGAAGGAAACAGCTCTGCGACCTCTTCAAGCACTTTATCTAAAAATTGATAAGTGCCGGGTAGAGCGGGGGATAACACATTATCGCTGTAGTGCTGGATACTGCGATATTGTGACGCATCTTGCGCATCGTACAGCAGTTCCGGTAGTGACTTTATCGCCGCTCGGCAGTGGCCAGGGATATCGATTTCAGGGATGACGGTAATACCGCGCTGAGCGGCATACTCAATCACTTGTTTGATTTCTTGTTGGCTGTAGTAGCCGCCATAGCGTTCGGCAAGGTGACTAAACTGTGGTTCAAGGGCTTGCTGTGGACCACGATACCCGCCCGTTGCGGTTAGCTGAGGAAACGCTTTGATTTCGACCCGCCAGCCTTCGTCATCGGTTAGATGCCAATGAAAGGTATTAAACTTGTAGTGCGCCAGTTGGTTAATAAGGCGCTTGACCATGTCAAGAGAATGGAAGTGACGCGCACAATCGAGCATCATGCCGCGATATTTGAAACGAGGCCTATCGCAGATTTTGACATAGGGTAATTTCAGCGCATCAAAGGTGTTGTCGGTTTCAATTAGCTGAATCAGAGTGGCGCTGGCATGAACAAAACCCGCGCGAGAGCCTGCCTCAAGTTTGGCACCTGAACCATTGATGGTGATCTGATATTGCCCTTCATCTAAGGTCGGGTTATTGCGATAGATAATCGCACTTTGACCTATAGTTTGGACACTAAAGTCATACAGCCTCTCTAGCTCTTGCTGTAGCCAAGTAGCAGCATGCTCGGCAAGCGACGCTTGCAAAGTTATTTGACTCGATGCAGTTAGTTGAAAGTAACCCTCACTTGTTTCAATGTGGTTGGGCTTAGGGATCACAGCCAATGTGTCACTGTTCACCGATGGGACTTCTGTACGCTCACGAAACGGTGAGGCTAGAGCAATAGGAGTCAATGTGACCGAATGTTTGGTCGCTCCGTGGTCGGCAATAATGAGCGCATCTTTGAGGCCATCGGTATAGAAACGCAGCGGGGCGGTATTAATGCTGAACTCACAATAATAGTGCTGGTTAGCCGGTAAGTGGCTTTCACTAGGGCGCAACGTACAGAAGCTACCAATTTGCTCAATCTCACCTTGAGTGAGACTGTCTGGCAAAATAAAACGGTCGATAATGAACTGCAAATGCCAGTCAGTTAACGCTTGGTCACTGAGGTTATGGACGGTAAGACCAAAGCGACAAAAATGTTTTTGTTCGGCAAGTACAGCAAGTTCAACGCGAAAGCTCATACTCGTCTCCTTAATACAGGTTATGCTCAGGTTTACCGGCGAACATTAAGGCTCCCTCAATCGCATCGCACTGAGGGGCAACAATCCAAGCTTGAACGGGCGGAGAAAGCCAAGTCTTGATGCGCTCAGCGATACTACCCATTAAACAGATGCGTTCAGCACCACGCTGATGCAGCGCCAGCACAAACATCTCGATATCTGCCGCGGTTTGTTTCAGCATCTCAATCGCCAGTGCATCGCCTTGGTTAGCGTACTCAAAGACTGCTGGAGAAAACTGGCCGTAATCGCGCGGCAGTGCTTGTTTTGACCAACTGACGATGTTGTCCACATCATTGTCAAACTGCTGCATAACATGCTGAGCTAACGGCGTGTTGTTACCGATTCCGTCTTGTGCAAGCAGCACTTTTTGCACTAGTCGCAAGCCCATGACGGCGCCGCCACCTTGGTCAGAAATCGGAAATTCGCGCCCCCCCACTACATGTTGTTCTCCATGGGAGAGGTAGATGCCACAAGAGCCAGTGCCGGCAATCATGATGGCGCCGGGCTCTCCTCTGTGTGCACCAATACAGGCACCATAAGCATCGGTATTGAGTGTCATCGAAGCAAAGGGATGTGTTGCGGCCATAAACTCAAACCAAGCGGCTTTTTGCTCAGCGCCGGCGAGAGCAAGGCCAACGTGCATAAGATTAAAGTCTGATTCGTTCAATCCTCCCTCGGCAGCTGCTTGGGCAATCGCATCCAGAATCGAAGTCATCGCAATATCTACGCCGAGTAAGATATTGGCGCTGCCGCTTTTGCCTTCGCCAATCAACTCACCCGCTTGATTTCGGATTCTTGCGCGGCATGAGGTGCCGCCACCGTCGATGCCAACGTAATAGCTACTCATTGTCGCCTCCGTTGAAGTGGTGGTATTGACGCGCTACCGCTAGCAGCAGCCATGCACCGTGTGGAATCCACTGTTCTCCCCAGCGCCAGTTTTGCAACATGTCATCTTTTTGTGGGGCAGGGTTGAACGCAATGTCTTGCTCATCGTCAAAGCCAGCGGTAATGCCATTACACACCCCACCTTTGGCATTGAAAAAGCCGAGATGTGGCAAGTAATCTGGGTTGTTGTGACCGTGACCGTCCAGCATACACATATGGTATGGATTAAGGCCGACAATCCAATTGAGACAATTCTGGCTTAGGGTGAGCAATTGAGGTGCCGTTTGGGTTTGATCGACGTAAGGCAAGGCGTAGAATGCCATGGCAGCGAGTGAGCCGAGACGTGCGTTTTCTCCTTGCCACCAGTAACCCGATTCATTGTTGTGTGCGACGAAAAACGCGTCGCGTTTGCTTTCATCGACGCCTTTAACATACTGGCGAGGGTAGCCAAACGGATTGGCGACTTGGCTGCTAATTGCCAACTCGAAGTTCACCGCGCGTTCAACGGTATTGCGAATCGCCGACGCTTTGTGACTATCATCTTCAATCGATAGGTAGCGACATAGGGCGATCACCGGCAACCCCGCTTCAGCTGCGTGATAGTAGGGACGACTGCCGTCTTGATTGGCTGCCCAGTAGTCTGTTTGCGCTTCATCACTATGTTGGCGCTGGGCTAAACGCTCACTCCAATAACGGCTTTCGCTTAGATAGTCTGCGTCTTGAGTGGTTTGATATAACTCCACCGCCGCAAGCAGGGCGCAATACTCATCGATGATGTTCTCTTGGCCATCATCGAGGTAACTCAAATTGTGCTGTTTGAGGTGCCAATATCCGGTTTTTGCGGCGTTAAGATAGTCAGCTTGTGTGTATTGCCCGCTTTCTGTTAGGCGCGCGGCAGCGGCAAGTGCGGCAATAGCGACGCCGCCACCTTGACGAAATCCAGCTTGGAAATCAGCAGTTTTGTGCCCTTGTTGAGTTTGATAGGCGCAGATTTCTCGTTGTTCGGTGTCTTTTGACCATTTGTCGAACACCGTCATGTAAAAGAAACCTTGTGGATTCTGCATCCTCAGCAAAAAGTCGGCGCCAAACAGGGCCTCTTCCATCAAGCGAACTTGAGTAAACGCCGCAACATCTTGTTGAGACTGGAATAGCTCCAGCGCTGATAGCATGTTCCACACCACCATAGGGGTTTGCTGTGGGTTGAGGTAGTTGGCATAAGAGAGGTGACTGAGATACTTGCTCACATCACCGGATGCGTCATACCAGCCACCGTGAACATCGGCAAACTCCTCAGTTCCTAGTAATGGAATATGACGATCTTGTTTATCGAAACGACCCCCACAACGCTGAGATTTGAAGTAGTGCAGCAGATCAGAGAAGGTATGATGGAATAACACCCCTGAGTCGATACTAAACGCTTCAGAGCGAAGATTCTCTACTTTTAGATAGTAGTGACCGGTCTGTTCAAAATGCGAGAAATCAATGCGAAAAAAATTCCCTTGGTGCCAATTGGCAACTTTAGTGCCTTTTTCAATGGTGAAAGTGGCAACTGTCTGATGGCTTTCGGCACAGACTAGTAAGGCAGTGGTTGAGGATAGACGCGCTTTACGAGTCATCAAAACAGCCTGCTTTGGCCCAAGGGCTTCATAACCAATATGGTTAGTAAGTAGCAGCATTAAAATCTCCGAGACATAGTATCGTTATAGTTATTGAGCCAAGCGCTGTGCCCTTGGCTCTGTCGGTTAGTTTTCATATAAGTAACAACGAACAAAGTGGTTGTCAGACAGCTGAGTCACCTCAGGCAATTTCTCGCGACACTTGTCGGTCGCATGTTGACAACGTCCTGCAAATGGACAGCCTAATGAAGCGGGTGTCCATAGAGGGATTTCGCCCTTATTGCCTTTGAGTTTCTCGTGAATTGACTTGCTTGGGTCTGGCACGGCAGACACCAACAGCTGAGTGTATGGGTGCTGAGGATCGTGAATGATCTCTTCTGTGTCTCCCCACTCCACCATATGGCCGACGTACATGACGGCTAAGTCTTCAGCGATATAGCGAGCCGTGGCAATGTCGTGGGTGATGTAAAGCAGCGACATCTGTTTTTCGAACTTCATCTCTTCCATCAGGTTGAGTACCCCTGCTCGAATTGACACGTCAAGCATAGAAGTTGGCTCATCGGCCAAAACGACTTCAGCGCCGACGGCAATGTTTCTCGCCAAGTTGACACGCTGGCGCTGACCACCAGAAAGCTGGTGGGGGAACTTCTGCGCCGTCTCTTTGGGTGGAATCAGACCTACCTGTTCAAGCAGGTCATACACACGCTCTTGCTGCTCTTTCTTATTGCGTGGATCCACTTTTTTGTGGATCAGCAACGGACGCAGAATGTGGTGGTAAATATTGTGAGTCGGGTTCAGTGAGCCAAATGGGTCTTGCCAAACCATTTGCACGCCTTCGCGGTAGTGCATCAAATCATTGCGAGATGTGATGGTTTGGATGTCGCGTCCTTTGTACTCGATCACGCCATCAGTAGGGGCGTACATTTTAGCGATCATCTTCGCTGTAGTAGATTTGCCTGAGCCAGACTCGCCGACCACAGACAGACCGCGGCTTTTGTACATTTTGAATGACACGTCATTAATGGCACGCATCATAGGTTGTTGCAGTGAATTACTATTGATAGGGAAGTCCTTAACTAGGTTCTTACCCTCTACCAATAACTCGCCAAATTCTTTGCTCATAATTATCTCCAGTAATCTTAATTCTTATTTCTCAATCAGTTGCTAGAGCTTGGCTTGAGCAATGGTGTCACCGTATAGGTGGCAGTTTGAGAAACGATTTGGCTCAATTTGTCGTAATGATGTTGGAACTTTAGTGCAGGCTTCGTGGACGCGATCGCAGCGCGCTTGGAAGCGGCAACCTTGTGGAATTTCCAACAGGTTTAACGGGTTGCCCGGAATACCGGTTAATTTAGTTTTTGGGCCAATTAATGGAGGGAAAGAGCTACCCAACCCTTTGGTATAAGGGTGGTAAGGACTTTCGAGAATTTCTTTTGAAGGGGCGACTTCAATCAGCTCACCTGAGTACATGATGCCGATACGGTCAGAGAACTCGACCATTAGCGACAAATCGTGGGTGATGAACAGAATCGAGAAACCGAACTCTTCTTTCAGCGCATAGATCTTTTGTAGAATCTCACGCTGTACGACCACATCTAGGGCGGTTGTCGGCTCATCCATGATGATCATCTTTGGATTGAGCGCCAGAGCGATAGCGATAACCAAGCGTTGGCGCATACCACCAGAGAACTGGTGTGGGTAGTCGGTCAAACGGCTAGGGTGAATATCGACGATTTCTAGCAGGCCCTCTGCACGCTTGCGTGCTTGCTCACGCGTCATATTGGTATGACGCATAATCACATCACAGAACTGGTCTTCCATGGTAAGTACTGGGTTCAGTGCGTTCATGGCACTTTGGAACACCATCGACATCTCACTCCAGCGGAATGATTGCATTCTCTCATCGCTGTATTTGAGAATATCTTCGCCGTTAAAGATAACCTCACCACCGGTAATAAACGCGGGCGGCTTATGCAAACGCATCAGCGAGAAGGCGACGGTTGATTTACCACAACCTGACTCACCGGCAAGGCCAAAGACTTCGCCAGGGGCGATATCAAAGCTGACGTTGTTACACGCGCGGACATCGCCAGCATCAGTAATGTAGTCTACGCAGAGATTGCGGATAGAAATAAGTGGATTAGTCATGATTATTTATCTCCGCTCCATAGTGCATTTTGTGGTGGTTGCTCAGGGGTACGCTCTTTTTTGTCTTGCTGAGCCATTTTCTTCCAGCGCTTCATACCTTTGTGAGAACGAAGCTGAGGGTTAGCAATCTCATCAACAGCGAAGTTGAGTAGTGCAAGACCAGTAACCAGAACGGTAAGGGCGAAACATGGAGCAAGAACTTCCCACCAAGCGCCAATCAACATGGCTGATGAGGTTTGTACGTTGTACAGCATGATGCCCCAACTGATGGTGCTTGGATCCCCAAGACCCAGGAACGAGATAATGGATTCCATACCGATGGCGTACATGACCGAACCAATAAAGCTTGCCCCGACAATAGGGATCAGGTTTGGCAGAATTTCGACGAAGATGATGCGGAATGATGACTCGCCTAACACTTCAGCGGCTTTAACGAACTCTTTTTCACGCAGGGCAAGGGTTTGGGAACGAATTACCCGCGCGCCCCATGCCCAGGAGGTACAGCCGATTATAATGGCAATGGTCAGTGGGCCTGCCTCACCAATAAAGGCCGCTAATACAAACAGTAATGGGTACTGTGGAATAACCAGCATGATGTTCATCGCTGCGGTTAATACATCATCGACACGTCCGCCAAAGTAGCCCGCTGAGATACCAATGACTGTCGCTAGGAAGCACACGGTTAAACCCGCGCCAAAGCCAACACCCAAAGAGATGCGAGCACCGTAGACAAGCTGTGACCAGATATCACGTCCCATACGGCTAGTGCCTAGAACATGGTCCGCTTTTTTCGACATAATCATGGTGCGGCGATCAGTTGCCAAGTTTTCAGCGACCCAACCATTTGGGTTCGCTTGAGCGGTTTTCACTACAAACGCAGGGTACTCATGAGGGTTACCAGTGCGCTTGTCTGGCGCGTGCTTAGTAATCAAAGGTGCTGCCACGGCCATAAAAACAAACAGAGTGACAATGGCTAGGCCGATACGAGCGTAGGCGTTACCAAGAATGAGTTTAAATAAAGATTTCATGATTATTTGCCTCCCTTACGCAGGCGAGGGTCAAGAACGACGTAGAGCATGTCGGCAATCAAGTTAAACGACAGCATAAATAGCGTCATGATGATCAATTGGCCTTGCAGAACTTGGTAGTCACGGGCGTGAATCGCGTTCAACAACACAGTACCGAGACCTGGGTAGTTAAAGATGATTTCGATGATTAGCTGACCACCAATCGCCATACCCAATGACATCGACAAAGCAGTGACACTTGGCAATAAGGCGTTACGTGCTGCGTAGTTGAAGACAACGCGGTTCTCGCTCAGGCCTTTTCCTTTCGCCATGGTGATGTAATCTTCGGCTAATAGGTTAATCATGTTGTTACGCATGTTGACCAGGAAACCACCGATCTGAATGATAGAGGCACAGAACAGAGGCAGAACGGCGTGATACGCCACATCTTTATAGAATGCCCAGCTCATCCAATCTGGCGTCGTACCTGCGGTATAGGCGTAGCCGGTTGGGAACCATTTCAAGCCGATGGCAAAAATGAATAGCGCGAGCATGGCGATAACAACTTGAGGCACTGCCTGAATTATTAGCATACCTGGCGTTACGAATGCATCGTACTTACTGCCACGCTTCCAGGCTGCGAAAATACCCAAGATAGAGCCAAGTGAGAAAGAGAGAATAACCGCGCTACCTGCTAGAAATAGCGACCAACCAAAAGCGCCGCCAAGTAGCTTGTTGACTGACAGTGGGTAGAACTGGATAGAAGTCCCTAGCTCCCAGCTTAGGATGTTTTTCATGTAGGCGATGTATTGGACAAACAGACCGCCATCAACAAAGCCGAGCAGTTCTTTCATTGCTGCGATACGCTCAGGTGTTACCTGAACCGAAGCATTGGCGAACATCATGGTGACTGGGTCACCTGGCATTGCACGAGGAATAATAAAGTTTAACGTCGCAGCAACTAACAGCGCGACCAAATAGAACGACAAACGTCTTAAAAAATAACCCATAACTCACACCTTACTTACCCAGATTTTCCCTGTTTCTGGTTTCAGGTCGCTCCTAGCGAAAACAAAATTTAGAGCGAACAATCCCCTGACGACTGGCGCCATACTTTAAACAAGCTAAAGAGTGGGGGATTGAGCGGCGCACAGAATATGCGCCGCATAGTTAGAACAACTACTTATTTAACTGGTTTTAGGTCCAGTACGTGTAGTAGACGCTCTGGGATACCAGCCCAAATGTTTGGACGGCCTTTTGGATTTTCTTCGTTCCACCAACCAGTGAAGCGAGTCGTGTTGTATTGGTACATGTAAGCACCAGACATAACAGGAATCGTTACTTGGTCAGCCGCAATGATTTGCTGGATACCGTGAGCGATTTCTAGCTGTTCATTCTTGTCAGCCGTCTTGTAGAAGCTGTTTAGAAGACCATCTAGCTTATCGTTCTTGTAGAAGTGCATTGCGAAACGAGGCATACCTTCACCATCCTGAAGTGCAGAGTTGTATGCACTGTTCCAGTAAGTGTGAGGATCGGCACCGTGGAAGTAGTTGGTGTACGCTACGTCGTAGGTACCTTCTAGCATCGCTTGGTTGTATACCGAGAAGTCAGGAGTACGAGCTTTCGCTTTGATGCCTGCTTCCGCTAGTTGCTCAACAGCAAGTTGTACTGTGTTGTTGAAGTCAGTCCAACCGTTTGGTGATTGAATTAGCAGCTCGAATGACTTGCCTGATGGCGTGTCAACGAAGCCGTCATTGTTAACGTCTTTAAAGCCCGCTTTCTCAAGTAGTGCTTTAGCACCTTCAACATTGTACGTGTTGTAGCCTTTGTACTTGTCGTGAGTCTTCTCGTCAGACCAAGCTTCGAATGCGTAACCTAGGCCTGATGCGAAGTCGTTCACTGTACCGCCGCCGTAGAACGCGATATCAATGATAGTTTGACGATCAAGTGCCATAGAGAATGCGCGGCGGAAGTCTACGTTAGTTAGCGCTTCGTTTTTAGCTGGATCTGGGTTTTTGAAGTTAACCACAAACGCTTGAGTACCTGCTGGCGGGTACCAGTACTGGTGGTTAGGGCTCGCAGCCGCGTACGTGCGGTCGATATCTGGAATGAACGAAGATGTCCAGTCCATTTCGCCATTAACAACTTTACCTAGGAACTGGTCGTTGTTCGCGATTTGAGGAACGCGTAGACAATCCACTTCTAGGTTGTCTGCATCCCAGTAGTTCGGGTTTGCACACTGGATGTAAAGCTGTGCAGTAAACGTATCGATCTCAGTGAAAGGACCTGAACCTACAGGGTTTTCGTTGGTGAAGGTAGCAGGGTCTTCGATGTCTTTCCAAACGTGCTCAGGTACGACAGGTACTTTTGCAATTTCATAAGGAACGTTTGAGTTCGCTTCAGTTAGACGGAATTTAACTTGGTAGTCGTTAACTTTCTCAACGCCAGTTACCCAAGCGTTGATACCGCTTTGGTCAAGTTCTGGCTTCTCTTTTACTAGGTTGAAAGAGAACACAACGTCATTAGCATCAAACGTTTCGCCGTCAGACCATTTTACGCCCTTACGAATATCGAAAGTCACGCTCATGAGGTCATCAGACATTTTGAAGTTTTCAGCCAAACGGAATACAGGCGTGTTGCCGTGCATTTCGTTGAACACAACGAGTGGCTCGTACATAAAGTCAGTCGTAGTGTGCAGGTTAGTTGCACCTAGGAATGGGTTAAAGTTACGAACGAAAGTTGTAAACTCTTTAGGGTGTACTGTCAGTTCACTGCGTTCAGCGGCTGTCGCAACAGAGGTGAATCCTGTAGTTGCGGTAGCAATAATTGCTGTTGCTAGTGCTGTTTTTTTAATGTTGGCAAGCATAGCTGTTCCTTACTATTTGCTTTCATTTCACTAATGGATGGAATGTCATCAATTGATAAACACTCACTAAGGCCTACCTCTAGGGTTGAAATTGAACCGGAGGAGATTCGATTTCGAGAGTGGCCTGTAGGCCTTAGGCAAGCTAAGAAAACACCTTAATGTTAAATTACGCAATCGCTATTCCCGTTAAAAACGTAAAAATCACCAACAACAACGTTAATAACGTTAAAAATTGCCAATGCGTATTTTTTTTGAACGATTTATACGGTTTGAACTCAGTCGCATAAAGAGTGTGGTTATTGTTAGTAAGTGAGTATTCACTATCGTTTTTGTTTTTAACCCATATGGCTTTTCTGTTGTTAATCTGAGTATGAGATCCCGATCACTCCACGCTATTTTGATTAATTCTCGTGGTTAAATAAAAACTGCCGTCTTGTTGTGACTGGTATCGCAATCTGAGTTCTTTTTCGTCGTTTTAGCTTTGTAGGGGCGCTTATTCTCGCCGAGAAACGGCAAATTGACGTTTGATTTGACGCCAGTTTTTAGGTTGTTTTACGTAGCGTATTAACACCTAACAGGGCAGAAAATGGCTCATGGCTGAGGGGGGAAGTGCGGGTGAACAGGTTATTAATTGAACCGTTGCGGTGATGAATTGGCGACAACCTGCCCCTATCCATGATGGGTTTTTACTATCCAATCCAGGTGGATAGAGCCTGGGGATGTTAGCTAAAAAATAAGCCCGCATAGGCGGGCTTATTGTGGAGCTGAATGAAAGATTCAACTGGTAAGTAAATGCTGAAGCTTATCGCGCAGCGCCTCGATGTGCGTGCGCTCAGGGCTTTGTTCGTTGCAGTGCTCTAAGATGTAGTCCAGTGAGCTCAAGACCGTACGCCAGCGCGGTGTTTTAGGCAGAGTTTCCAGACGCAAATACTTATCTAGCGTGCGAGTTTGCAAGGTGCTGCGGTCAAGGTAAACGCGCCACAAACCACTTTGCTCTGCAAACGCAAATTTAGTTTGACCGGTGACGGACTCCCAATAGGTCAGGGCGCTGGTCATCGCATCGACCAAGACTTCGCGCATGATATCTTGCTTAGACTTGTTGTCCCCGGCCACTTTGTCTGCAAGGCGAGTAAACTCACCACCCAACTCTTTGAGTTCTTGTAGTTTGGCTCGGTCACCCTCAAACGCAAAGCTAGAGAGTGCCTCTATGGCGGTTTCAAGGTTATTGATTCGAGTCACATTGACACCCCCGCCGACGTTGAAGATATACATAAAACGCAATCCAGACTCTGGCGGGAGTCTTAATATATCTGCTGATAGATGTTGTCTTACATCGTCGACATAAATATCAATCTTGCCACAGTAGTGTTCTTGCTCGACATTCAAGTATTTTGGCGCGATGATTTCGTCGGCACTGGAGCGTTTCAGTTGCTCGGCAGAGCGTCTAAACAGTTTCGATGCCGCTTCATTGGCAAAACGAATCTTATGGTCTTCACGTACACAAATAATGGCTTCAGGCGCGGTCTCTAGCTGCTCGAGCAATCGTCCTTGAGTTTCCAGCAAACTCGCTTCGACCATAGCTCGCTGCTTGAGCTCTTGTTGCAGCTGTTGGTTTTCAATACGCCTTAACTCCGCTTTGCTGGCCGTTAAGTGAGCGCGAATACGCGCAGCGAGTTCTTGCTTGTTGAAAGGTTTCGATAGGTAGTCGTTGGCCCCAACACTAAACCCACGCAGTCGGTCATCGGTTTGATTGAGCGCGGTGAGCATGATGATCGGCAGTTGAGCATGGTCATAGTTTTGACGTACTGTCTCGCACACCTGGTAGCCACTCATGCCAGGCATCATAATATCAAGCAAGACCAGTTCAGGTTTGTCGCTTTCAATCGCTTGTAACGCTTCATGCCCATCTTTTGCCGTGCGTACGCGATAACCCTCGATACGTAAGAAACTGTCGAGAACACGCAAGTTAACAGGCTCATCATCGACCACCAGTAACAATGGGCCATCACTATTTTCAGGCAAGCTGGTGGGCTCTTCAAACTCAATCTCGTTGGTTTCTGGCGCCTTGAAATGCGGTGCATCGTAGTGGTAGTGATTTGCAGCTTGGATTTGCTCGTCACTCGCCAAAGGCAAGGTAAAGCTGAAAGTCGTCCCCACCATAGGTTGACTGCTGACGTATAGTGAGCCTTGCATCAACTCGATCAGTTGGCGGCTGATGGAGAGTCCGAGTCCCGCACCTTGTCGGTAGCGACTGGAGTCGTTGCCAGCTTGGATCAAAGGTTCAAAAATATGCTCCAGTTGATCGGCAGGGATCCCTTGGCCAGTATCAACCACCTGCACGCGAATTTTATCATCGACCACACCGGCAGAAATGACGATCTTGCCTTCACTGGTGTACTTAATCGCGTTACCGACTAGGTTGTACAGCACCTGTTCAAGTCTTTGTGGATCGGCACAAACCCAGACCGGTTCGTTGGGTACTTGGTTGATGATGCGAATGGGTTTGTTACCTAATAAGTGTGATGACAATTCAAGGACTAAACGGGTTGAACCTGCCAAATCGACCGCGCAGGTCTCGATATCTAAGTTGCCATAACGCATTTTGTGGTAGTCGAGCAGATCGTCAACCAAGGTTGCTAGGCGCTGGCCGCTGCTAATAATGATATCGAGTTGGTATTTCTGCTCGGCGGTGATCGGCCCATTGGCGCCAGACACCAGCGCTTCAGCAATACCAACCATGCCATGGAGTGGGGTGCGCAGCTCGTGTGAGGTGGTGGCAAGGAACTCATCTTTAAGCTTGTTGGCTAACTGAAGCTCATCGTTTTGTTTTTGAATCAACTGAATATTGCTCTCAAGCTCTTTATTCTGTTGCTTGATAAGCAGGATCTTCTCACGAATTGAGCGCTGCATTCGCTCAAAGCTGACGGCAAGACGTCCAATTTCATCCTTGCGCTGGGTGTTGATCATATCCGCGTCGAGATCGCCCGCTGAGACTTTTTCCGCCGCCCAAGTCAGCTTCAGCAGTGGCGAGGTGATGAAGTTGGATAAGTAGTGTGACGCCATGACGACCAACAGAATGGCACTGAGCATGGCGAAGATGAACAAGGTTTCCAGCTGATGAACTCGTGCAAACGCTACGCTCTCTGGCACTTCCACCACCAGTGCCCACTCGATACCTTTTACCGAAACCGGGCTGTAGGCGGCGATAATCGACTCGTTATCCGCATTGGAGTAGGTGCCGACATTGGTCAAGCCTGAAAGTGCTAAGTCGATGACGGTTTTACTCTTGTCGATGTCCGTTTGTTGGTAAGCCAAAGAGCGAGACAGATGATCACTGCCGACCAGTAAGGTGCGTCTTGGGTTGTCTGTATCGTCGGCAATCAGCTTAGTGATGCCGTTGTTAGGTAGGCGAAAGAGCGCGTAGCTGTGTAAATAGCCTTGCTGAATGATTGGCGCGCCAAGCCAAGCGACAGATTTATCGTCCTGAGGCGAAAAGTCGGAGATAATCACAGGAGTAAAGTCTTCGTTGGTTTTGCGCTTTGCGTTAACGAGATTGCGCAGTTTGCTGAAGGTTTGCCCCAAGTTGTCGTCTTTGTAGCGTCCTGATAGTAAGTTGGTGCCGAAGTAATCGTGTTTGTAGATCGAGTAAGTGACATTACCTTCGCGATCGACCAGTAGAACATCATCAAAATCGGACCGTTTAAGTAGTTCTAAATAGGCCCAGTGGTAACGTTTGTGTAATAAACGATAGCGCTCAGTGCCGTTGAACACACTCGATTGCGGCAAGATGGAAGTCTTAATTTGATCGCCTGAGCCTTGGATGTAACGTTGCTGGGCATTTTGTCTGGCTTGCTCGATATCTAAACCTAGGTTTTGGAAGGCGTTAACCAAACCGTAGAAGCGACCACCACTGGCGTAGGCAAGTTCGGAGCGCACAAACCCCATCACTTCCGACTCCTTGGCGTATAGATAGTCGATCACCTGTTGCTGTTTGCTGTCACGAACAGAAACCAGGTGCGACGTACTTTGTTCTTGAAGATCTGCGGTGTGGGATTGTAAGAAAAAAATCGCAATCACCGTCAGTGGCGTGATGCTCAATACTAAAAACGCCAGCATCAGCGTACTTTGCAGGCGTTTAAATTTCTGTTTTCGATACAACTTAAACATGGTTTCTATAGACTTCCCGTGCGAATGCCGCTCACTTGAGCGTTTGACGTCAGCTAGCAAAACAAAAACGTTATTTTCTAATCTGACAAAATTAACGAGTTTTTTTACTTTGACAAGTAAGTTGCAAGCAAAGCGTGCCGAAAGGCGCAGTTTTGGCTTGGTCTGACGGGATTATGTGCAGAACAAGCTTGCTAGGGGGAGGAAGTGACTACTTTTGGGCGTGATAAATGGCAAACTTATTGGTCTTATTTAGCGTCTCACAATTACTATAGGCTTGCTCAATAATAGGCGGGTATTTGAGAAAACTATTGGCAACGATAAATAGCTCCCCTTTGGCCGATTGATAGCTCGGGCCTTGCGCCAGCAGGGTTTCTGTGGCGTTGTAACTGGTGTCTAATCCAGCGTGAAAAGGGGGGTTGCTGATGATGTAGTCATAGTCTTGGCGAGTGTCTGAATAGATATCGGAAGCAAACACGTGCCCTTTCAATTGATTGGCTTGTAACGTGGCCCGACTGGACTCAACCGCTAAGGCGCTGATGTCGCACATCTCGAGTTCGATATCAGGATTGAGCAAGGCCAGCACAGAACCAATCACGCCTGCCCCACAACCAAAGTCGAGCACTTTACCCGAAAGTGGCGGCAAGGTATCGAGCAACAGTTGGCTGCCGATATCAAATTCGCCGTGGCTAAACACGCCGGGAAGGCTTTTTATGGTCAGCGACGAATCGCGGTAATTCACGGTGTAGGTTTTAAACCACTCGGCCAGGGTAAAGGTGTCTGGAGCATGATGACAGACACCCCAGTAAAAAGAGCAACGACGCGCTGAGTCGTATTTGGTGATAGGGCCATACGGCTTAAACATTTTTTCAATGCTTTTAATCCCTGAGCGGTTTTCACCGACAACCACAATCTCAGTATTCTCTCCTAGCTTTGCCATCAGCATCGCCAGCAGGTATTGGGCTTCCGCTTTTGCCTTAGGCCAGTAGAGCAGCACCATGTCAGCCTGAGTCGCTTGATCAAACTCAGCCCCAAATACACTGTCGATTTGAGTATGCGCTTGCAATTGGCGGTAGTAACCGTAATTGGTGGTGAATACGGTGACCGAGTGGCAGTGTTGTACCAGTTCGACGGGAAACAAGTCCTCGGCTTCACCGGCGACAAGCACGTGCTTACCGGCAAAATATTCCAGTTGTCTTTGCGCAATTTGGCTAGGGGCGATATAGGCAGACATAAAAGCCTCAGTGTAAAAATCCGAGTGGGGATTCTCGCACAATCCCCGCCGGTCATAAACAGTTAGTGATTAACTGCGATCTTGTTGGTCTAAGAAGCCTTTGAACTCTTCTTCGTAAATATTAAACAGCACGATAGTAATGGCAAAAATCAGTGGGCCGTAGATGAGGCCGATTAAGCCAAACAGATGCAAACCACCCAATAGGGAGAAGAAGATCATCAAGGTATTCATTCCAGCGCTGCCTTGCATCAATAGAGGTCGCAGCAAGTTATCGATTGAACCGACGATAACGATGCTCCAGATCGCGAGGAAAATTGCCCAAGTGGTCTCGCCAGTTAAGAATAGATAGGCGGTGGCAGGTATCCAGATAAGCGCGGTGCCAACCACAGGAATGAAAGAAGCAAAACCCATCATGGTGCCCCAGAACAGTCCTGGGAACCCTGCGATCCACATGCCGATGCCACCAGCAAAGCCTTGGGCAATCGCGGTGAGAAATGAGCCCATGACCGCAGACTTCGACACTTGTTCTATCTCTTCGAGGAGTTTGTCTTCTTGGCTGCGTGATAGCGGCAGGATGTGACGCATAGCCGTGATGATTTTGTCGTGATCTCTGAGCAAGAAAAACAGCACAAACAGCATTAGGAAGAAGTTGACCAAAAAGTTGGTTGCATCACCGAGTATTTTGGCACTAATTCCGACTAGGTTGCTGCCAAATGAAGTGGCAAATTGCCCGATTCGTTGCGCGATTTCTTGGGGCTCTATGGCATCAAACGGCAAGTAGGTATTGACCAGTGATAGCCCTTTGACCACCCAAGGGTGCGCGAACAGGGTTTGAATGCCACCATGGGTGACCCACTGATAGACGTTTTGTGAGAAGTTTGAGCCTTGCTGCACAATCGCGGCAAACACGAACAGCAAAGGCACGACGATGATAAACGTCAATACTATGCATGAAAGCAAGGAAGCGATATTGGCGTGTTTCGGCAGCGCTCTTTCAATCCACTGATGAATCGGGAACATCAAGAGTGAAATAATAAACGCCATCACAATGGAATTGATATAGGGTTCAATCAGTAAATAACAGGCAAACGCGGCGCCGATAAGTGCAAGCACGAGTACCCAATGACTGGAAGTTATTTTGACTTTATTTGACACAATCGTTGTCCAAATGTTTGACCATGTTTGAGTATAATGGCGTCAATTCGACGATACATCAATGTAAAATCAAAATGTTAACTTAAGGAGAGCAACAAGTGGGTTGTTGTAATAATGAGAAAACGTGCCCAAGTCGAGCCAAACCCACTGCACGCATACCTTGGTTTGCGATTGTGGTGGCGCTGTTAGTTCTGTTGGTGGTGCTTAACTGGCGTTAACATAACAGCAAACGGGATACATATCTGACCGTTTGTTTATCCCGTTGGTATAAAAAAGGCTGCAAAAGTGCAGCCTTGGTTGTGATGAGTGCTTACGCTTCGCTGGCGAGAATAGCAAAGCAGCGGTCCGCCGCTTCTAGCGTTGCATCGATCTCTTTGCTCCCATGAGCCAGTGAGGTGAAGCTTGCTTCGAAAGCCGATGGTGCAAGGTACACACCATGCTCTAACATCAGGTGGAAGAAGCGTTTAAAGCGTTCGATGTCGCATTTAGTCACGTCTTCATAACGGGTAATGGCTTGCTGATCAGTAAAGAAGAAACCGAACATGCCGCCGACCTGGTTTACTACCAATGGAATGCCGTGCTGTTCAGCGAGAGATTTAAAGCCATCGGCCAACTGTTTGGTTTTAGATGCCAAGCGCTTTTCGTTGCCTTCTTCTTTTAGCAGGTTGAGACACGCATAACCTGCGGCCATCGCAACTGGGTTACCCGATAGGGTGCCTGCTTGGTATACCGGGCCAGTTGGCGCGATGTGTTGCATCACTTCTTTACGACCACCAAACGCGCCGACCGGCATACCGCCACCAATCACTTTACCCAGCGTGGTCAAATCTGGCTTGATGTTGTAGTAACCTTGAGCGCCGCCTAGTGCCACACGAAAGCCCGTCATGACTTCATCAAAGATCAATAGCGCGCCTTCTTCATCACAGATTTGACGAAGCCCTTGGTGGAAGCCTTCTACCGGAGGAATACAGTTCATGTTGCCGGCAACAGGCTCAACGATAATACAGGCGATTTCGCCTTTGTTTGCGGCAAACAGTTCACGAACAGAATCTAAATCGTTGAAGGTCGCAGTGAGAGTGTGTTTGGCAAAATCTGCTGGTACCCCTGGAGAGCTCGGTTGGCCAAGTGTCAACGCACCAGAACCGGCTTTCACCAATAAGCTGTCTGCGTGGCCATGGTAACAGCCTTCAAATTTGATGATTTTGTCGCGGCCAGTGTAACCACGAGCAAGGCGAATTGCGCTCATAGTGGCTTCTGTACCTGAGCTCACCATGCGAATTTGCTCCATCGATGGCACCAGCTCCGAAACCAGTTCTGCCATCGCGATTTCCATCTCGGTCGGTGCGCCGAAGCTAAGACCACGTTGAGCGGCATCGATAACCGCTTGGCGAATCACCGCGTGGTTGTGGCCAAGAATCATTGGGCCCCATGAGCCTACATAGTCGATATACGCTTTGCCATCAGCATCAAAAATCAATGGACCATCGGCACGCTCGATAAAGATAGGGGCGCCGCCTACGCCGTTAAAAGCACGCACTGGCGAGTTTACACCGCCTGGAATCTTCTGCTGCGCTTTTTCAAATAAGTCTGCTGATTTGGTCATGGGATATCCTCTCTTGATTGCTCGGACCAATTTGGGAGGGCATTGTACCTGCCGAACTCCCTCGAATAAAACGCTTTGCGCCACATTCTGAACACTTTGGCTGCCTATCGCGCCACTTTAACCGAAAATATCACGACAAAGCTGGCGAATACTTGAACGCTTCACTCAGGTATTAGATAATCCCCCCAACTATACTAACTAGGAAGCTTCAAATTCACCGGTTGGTTTGAAGATTGACGACTGAGAGAGGTCATCGTGAGCGAAGTAAATATTCCTTTAACATTCTCTGATGCAGCAGCCAAGCGTGTCGGTGCGCTAATAGCAGAAGAAGAAAATCCGAATTTGAAGTTGCGAGTGTACATCACTGGCGGCGGTTGTAGTGGCTTCCAATACGGTTTCACTTTTGACGAGAACGTCAATGAAGGCGACACCACCATAGTCAATAGTGGTGTGACGCTAGTGGTGGATCCTATGAGCCTGCAATACTTGGTAGGCGGTCAGGTTGACTACACAGAAGGCCTTGAAGGCTCTCGATTCTTTGTTAACAACCCCAATGCGACCACAACTTGTGGCTGCGGCGCTTCATTCAGCGTATAACCCTGCTTCAACTAGGCTGTGTTCTCAGCAGCCTAGCTTTCCCCCTATACTCCTTGTTCTATCCGCCGCATCGCTGATTTGAGAACCATGCTAAATAGTTGGTCATACTAGTGTATTTTTACTAGATTACTTTATATCCTAGTTGTTCAAATTTACTGCAATGAACAGTAATACCAAACGGGATGAATAGGTGATCAGATAATTGCGCAGGAAAAATCGTTGAGAGCAAGGCATAGATTGCAGCTAGCTAGTTGACCTACCTACAAAATCTATAACGACGCTATCTGCGATTTTAACTAGCAAGAATGACCAGATATTTATGCTGTTTGGTATAATAGCGATATAGACACACTAAGGATAGTTATGGCTAGATTCTCCCCTCTGCGCTTTATAGCGGTTAGACCCTATATTGTCTCATTATTCATCGTGGTTGTACTCACTGTTTGGCTCGGTACTGGTATGCTCAATGCCGATGACTCTGCCCCACCAGGTAGTACCGAAACCATCCCACTAGCCAAAGTCGCTTTTCGCACTTTTGTTGCCGAGTCAACCCATCAAACTATCGAACTGTATGGCCGCACGGCACCGAATAAGCAAGCTCGATTGGGGGCTGAAATTGCCGGCGCGGTCACCTCGCTTAAAGTCCAAAAAGGGCAGTCAGTCCAAAAAGGCCAAGTGATTGCTCTGATTGATAAAGGGGATTTAGAAATCCAGCTGCAGCGTGCAGAAGCTATGCTCAAGGTGCGGATGCAGGAATATAAAGCCGCTCAGTCATTGAAAAGCAAAGGGCTTCAAGGTGAAGTGGCGTTCACTAACGCAGAAGCGAACCTAGTAGAAGCCCGAGCTATGGTCAGCAATGCCAAACGCGCCCTGGCGAATACCCAAGTGTTAGCGCCGTTTCCAGGCGTGGTCGATCATCTCTTTGTTGAAACTGGCGATTTTGTTGGGGTTGGCGATCCGGTGGCGACGCTACTCGACCTGAACAAGATTGTGATTGAGGCAGATGTGAGCGAGCGTCATATTCAAGATTTACGCCTTAACCAGCAAGCCAGTGTTCGTTTTATCGATGGGACACAAGCCACGGGCAATGTGCGTTACATTTCACGAGTGTCGTCTCCGGCAACCAATACTTTCCCAATTGAAATTGAACTGCCTAACCCTGATCAAAGCGTCCCTGCGGGCATTAGTACTGAGGTTGCGCTCAACCTGAAAGATCAGCTCGCGGTCAAAGTTACGCCAGCAATGCTAGCGCTGAGTGAAGATGGGGATTTAGGCGTCAAAACTCTGGTGGAGAACCGGGTTAAATTTGTACCGATCAAGTTAGTCAAAGCCGAGCAAGACGGTGTATGGCTGTCTGGATTGGGTGAGCAGGTCGATATTATTACCACGGGGCAAGGTTTTGTGCGAGACGGTGACCCGGTGATTGCTCAAGCGCAGCAATAGGAGAGCGACCATGTTTACCTTGATTGATGCGGCGTTGTCTCGCACTCGAACCATGATGGTGTTACTGGTGTTCATTCTCTTTGCTGGCGTGGGGACATACCTCACCATCCCCAAAGAGTCGAGCCCCGATATTACTATTCCAATCATTTATGTCTCGGTGGGTCACCAAGGCATTTCTCCTACCGATGCTGAGCGATTGTTAGTGCGTCCAATTGAGCAGGAGTTACGCTCGATTGAAGGAGTTAAGGAGATGACCTCTACTGCTGCGGAAGGGCACGCGTCGGTGATGCTTGAATTCAGTGTCGGTGTGGACCTGGATAAAGCCATGGCCGATGTTCGTGATGCCGTTGATTTGGCCAAGCCCAAGCTACCGAGCGACAGCGATGAGCCGACGGTGAACGAAGTGACGCTTGCCTCTGAAGAACCTGCATTGTCGATTGTTTTGTACGGCACAGTGCCAGAGCGAACCATAGTTCAAATAGCTCGTCAGCTCAGCGATAAGCTTGAAAGCTTTCGTCAAATTTTGGAAGTCGACATCGCAGGCGATCGAGAAGATATTGTCGAGATCATCGTGGATCCGTTACTCATGGAAAGTTACGGACTGGATCAGGGCGATATTTACAACCTGATTGCGCTGAACAACCGCGTCGTTGCGGCCGGCTTTGTCGATACCGGTTATGGCCGTTTTTCGGTCAAAGTGCCCTCGGTGTTTGACTCACTGAAAGATGTCCTCGAGCTCCCGGTCAAGGTTGATGGCAAACAAGTGATTACCTTTGGTGATGTGGCGACGGTAAAACGTGCGTTTCGCGATCCCGAAAGCTATGCCCGTCTCGATGGCAAATCCGCAGTGGTTCTGGATGTGAAGAAGCGTGCTGGCGAGAATATTATCGATACGGTCACCTTAGTCAAAGAGGTTTTGGCGCAAGCACAGCAACGTGATGATTGGCCGAACAACCTTCTGGTGAAATACACCTGGGACCAGTCGAAAGACGTCAAGATGATGCTCAATGATCTGCAAAACAATATCTTGTCGGCCATCATTTTAGTGGTGATCGTGATCATCGCGATATTAGGCGTTCGCACGGCATTTTTGGTTGGCGTATCGATTCCTGGCTCTTTCCTCACAGGTCTATTGGTTCTGTCGGTATTTGGCCTAACGGTCAATATTGTGGTGCTGTTTTCGCTGATCATGGCAGTGGGAATGTTGGTGGATGGCGCTATCGTTGTGACTGAGTTTGCCGACCGACGGATGCAAGAGGGGACCTCTAGACAGCAAGCATACCGTGATGCAGCGAAGCGAATGGCGTGGCCAATTACTGCGTCAACCGCCACCACGCTGGCCGCCTTTGCGCCACTGTTATTCTGGCCCGATGTGACCGGCGAATTCATGAAGTATCTGCCGCTCACCCTTATTGCCACCTTAGCCGCCTCTTTGGCCATGGCGCTATTGTTTGTGCCGGTGCTGGGTAGCTTGATCGGGCGTCCACAACATGTGACTCGCCAGCAGCGTGAGAAGATGGTGGCGTTGCATGACGGAGACTTTAGCAAGGCGACTGGTATTACCAAGCTCTATTTCCATACTTTAGATATCGCGCTGCGCCACCCACTTAAGATCTTGTTGAGTGCGATTTTGCTCGCGATTGGCGTCGGTTTTACCTATGCCAAGGCAGGACTGGGCGCCGAGTTCTTCCCCGAAGTCGATCCGCCTTTCTTTACCGTTAAAGTACGCTCTTATGGTGATTTATCTCTTGATGAGAAAGACATCATTATGCGTGATATTGAAGCGGTGATGCTTGGTCATGATGAGTTTGAAAGTGTTTATACGCGCACCGGTGGTGATGACGAAATCGGTCAAATTCAAATTACTCCAGTCGATTGGCAGTATCGCCGTCCGGTTAAAGCCATCATTGAAGAGCTTAAGCAGCAAACCGATAGCTACGCTGGGGTGGAGATAGAGTACAAATTCCCAGATGCTGGACCACCGGTGGAACACGACTTAGTGATTGAAATGTCGGCGCGTATTCCAGACCAGTTAGATCAGTCTGCCAAGCTGGTAAGGCATTGGGCCGATAACTATCCGGCTTTCACTAACTTGAGTGATACCTCAAGCAAAGAGGGGATCGATTGGCAGATTGATATTCGCCGCGATGATGCTTCACGCTTTGCTGCCGACGCCACTCTGGTTGGCAATACGGTTCAATTCGTGACTAACGGTCTCAAGATTGGTGACTACTTACCGGACGATTCGAATGAAGAGGTCGATATTCTTGTTCGCTACCCCGAGGACAAACGGGATATCGGCCGATTTGACCAATTGAGAGTCAAAACGCCAGCAGGCTTAGTGCCGATCACCAATTTCGCCACTATTGTACCGGAACACAAGCAAGACACGATTCGTCGTATTGATGGCCACCGTGTGATCAATATTATGGCCGATATGAAAGAAGGCTATAACCTCGCGTTAGAGCTGCCAAAAATTGAGCAAGCCGTGGCTGAGTTAGGCTTACCTTCTGGCGTTGAGTTTAAAATCCGTGGCCAAAACGAAGAGCAAGAGAACTCATCGGCGTTTCTACAAAATGCCTTTTTAGTGGCACTCGTGGTGATGGCGTTGATCCTAATCACCCAGTTTAATAGCTTCTACCAAGCCTTTTTGATCTTGAGTGCGGTGCTGTTTTCTACGGTTGGGGTGTTTGTTGGTCTGCTGGTGTTCCAAAAGCCGTTTGGCATCATTATGTCAGGGATTGGTGTGATTGCCTTAGCGGGGATCGTGGTCAATAACAACATTGTATTGATTGATACCTATAATCAGCTGTTACGTCGCGGTATGGATAAGCGCGAAGCGATTCTACGCACCGGAGTGCAACGTTTACGCCCGGTGTTGTTAACAACGGTCACTACCATACTCGGCCTGTTGCCGATGGTACTGGAAATGAACATTGACCTTATCAACCAAAAAATCGAGTTTGGAGCGCCGAGCACCCAGTGGTGGTCACAACTTGCTACGGCGGTTGCTGGTGGGCTCGCCTTTGCGACGGTACTCACTTTGGTGTTAACACCGTGTTTGTTGATGCTAGGTCGAGTACACAAAGTCGAAGAACAAGCTAATCAGGTCATAGAAGCTAAATAGCGAATGGCCACCCCATAAACAAAAGCCCCGCACTTGTGTGCGGGGCTTTTGTTTATGGGGTGGCGAGCAGCTCTCCATAGCGCTCTAGTTTTGATAGCCTTAACTTAGCGTTAGCGATAAAGGTTGTTTTGGCTTTACCGGTTAACGACTTCGATTGAGGCAATTTCACGGTGCGCGGATTTTTATGTACGCCGTTGACTAAGAATTCATAGTGCAGGTGAGGGCCCGTCACTCGACCTGTGCCACCCAGCGTACCTATCGTCTGACCCTGTTTGACTCGCTGCCCAGTTTTGACCATGCGTTTAGTCAGATGCAAGTATTTAGTGATGTAGGTATTGCTATGTTTGATAAACACATAGTTGCCGTTGAACTGGTTGTAACTCGACTTCTGTACTATGCCATCACCGGCTGCCCATATGGGTGTGCCGACCGGCGCAGCATAGTCTGTGCCGCGATGGGCACGCACTTTTCCGGTGACCGGGTGGCGGCGGGTTGGGTTAAAGTTGGAGGTAACACGGCGAAAGTCGAGCGGTGAGCGCAAGAAGGCTTTCTTCATCGCACGGCCGGTTTCGTCAAAGTAGTTGCCGGTCTTGTCATCGAGAATGGCTTTAAAGGTATCGCCTTGGTTACTGAACACAGCGGCGATGATTTTTCCGCGATCCACCACTTCGCCTTCGACCACTTTCTCTTGATAGAGAATTTTGAAGCTGTCACCGCTGCGGATGTCGAGAGCAAAGTCGATATCCCAACCAAAAATACCCGCCAGTTCCATGATTTGATTTGGGGTTAATCCGGCTGCTACCGCCGCGTTCCAGAAGTTAGAACTGATGGTCGCCTCGGCGTAGTTGTACTGATAATTGACCTCTTTCTTGTCCAAAGAGGAAACATAGCCATCGCTCGACTTGGTGATCAGAAAGGTTTCATAAGGGCTGAGTTGGCGTTTGATTTGTATCAGTTGGTTGTCCGTATCAAAGCCGAGTAAAAAAGTATCGCCAGGTCTGACCCGAGTCAGTTGGCGTTCGATCTCTTTGCTGGTTGAGGTCAGTTGATACAGAAGCCGAGAAGAGAGTCCCGCTCGCTGGAATAGCAGCGCCATGCTATCTCCAGAGCCGATACTATGCTTTTCCCAACGTAAAGTCGCAAATGGGGTGGTGGTTTGCGGCGCAATGATGGCATCAAGGTCAATTGCAAGGGGGTAAGCGGTACCAACCTGGTAGTAACTCTCGTCTTGGCGCAGATCTTGGGGAGTGGGCAGAAACAGCGCCACCACGATGAAGGCACTGAAAAACGCGATAAGGGCTCGATGAATCCAAGGCAGACGAGCGAAAAGAGACAACATCTTATGTCCGTTCTAAAAAATCAGTAAAAAAGCATAGCTGTTTAGTCTAACTGGTTTCAAAAAGCATCGCTATTCAAGTAAGATGGCAAACTAACAAATTTTTGCCAAATCTGTGGGAGTGAACAAGAATGGCGAGCATTGAAGCGGCACTAGCCGAGATTAAGCGCGGTGTTGACGAACTGATTCCAGAAGAAGAACTGATTGCCAAGTTGAAAGAGGGACGCCCTCTACGCATTAAATTAGGTGCGGATCCTACGGCGCCAGATATTCACTTAGGTCACACGGTTATTTTTAACAAGTTACGTGCATTTCAGGAGCTTGGTCACGATGTTACCTTCTTGATCGGCGACTTTACCGCGATGGTCGGTGACCCAACAGGTAAGAATAGCACTCGTCCTCCTTTAAGCCGTGAAGATGTCCTGCGCAATGCAGAAACGTATAAAGAGCAAGTGTTCAAGATCTTAGATCCAGCCAAGACCAAGATTCAGTTTAACTCTGAATGGCTGTCTGAGCTGGGCGCTGAAGGTATGATTCGTTTAGCGGCGAACCAAACGGTAGCGCGTATGCTTGAACGTGATGACTTTAAGAAGCGTTATGCAGGCGGTCAGCCGATTGCGATCCATGAGTTTATGTATCCACTCCTACAAGGTTATGACTCAGTGGCAATGGAGACCGATGTTGAGCTAGGTGGTACCGACCAAAAATTCAACCTATTGATGGGGCGTGAACTGCAAAAAGCCAATGGTCAAAAACCTCAGGTAGTGCTAATGATGCCACTACTTGTTGGTTTGGACGGCGAGAAGAAGATGTCGAAGTCGGCCAACAACTACATTGGAATCAGCGAAGCGCCAAGCGAGATGTTCGGCAAAATCATGTCTATCTCTGATGATCTGATGTGGAACTACTACGATCTGCTATCTTTCCGTCCACTGGAAGAAGTTGCTCAATTGAAAGCTGACGTCGCATCGGGCAAAAACCCGCGTGATGTAAAAGTGGCACTGGCCAAAGAGATCATTGCTCGCTTCCATAGCCAAGCGGACGCCGATGCAGCAGAGCAGGAGTTTGTGAACCGTTTTGCCAAAAACCAAATTCCTGACGAAATGCCAGAGTTTGAGTTTGACGCTGGTCTGCCGGTCAGTAACCTGCTGAAAGAGGCGGCCCTATGTGCATCGACTTCAGAAGCGATGCGTATGGTGAAGCAGGGCGCGGCCAAAATTGATGGCGAGAAAGTGGCTGACTCTAAGTTCGCACCAGAGGCTGGCACTTATGTCTTCCAAGTGGGTAAACGCAAATTTGCTCGCATCACGATTAAGTAGTGATAGCTGACTGGTTTTAACCGGTTTTAAAAGCGCCGCTCAGGCGCTTTTTTATTACTTTCTGACTCGTTACTTCTTAACCGGTGAGAAACAGACAAACTTCTGACACAACTCCCCTTTTTTCTCGGACCACATTTGCTATCATCGCCGCGCTGCCAGTTAGGCAGTTTATTCGGAGACTTTTATGAACAATATCGACCATCCTCCTAGTATGGTAGGGGAAAAATAGTCAGCTTCGGTATTGTCGTCTCATGTCTTTACCTTAGTGGTAGAGCATCCTTTCATTGAATTGCATCCTCACGTTTTTCTCCTTCAAGTTCTAGAATCAGCACAGCTTATTCGCGTCTTTTCACGTGGATGATGTCTGCCTTTTTTGGCATCACTGTGTTTGATGGTCGTTACCAATTGCCAATCGGGAGATTCGCCATGACGGTAATGAACAATACATACATTGAAAACAGCCCAAACTTTTCTCAAGCAGAAATCGGAGCCGCTCGTAACGCTTTTTTGCAGTATGAACAAGCGCAGCAGGTTCACCTGTTAACGGTGATGCCGGTCGAAGAAGCCGTCGCTATCCTTCATCACTGCTCGGTCGGTTATGTGCAACACCTTATTTCGGCGTTGGAAAGTCAAGGGCACGATAAGTTGGCGCGCCACTATGCGCATCAGCTGGGGTTTATCCTCTCAGAAGTGGAGACACCAAGCGGCTACCTTGACACTTCCGTCGTTGAGCACGTTAAACAGCGCATCGGTTGGATTATCGCTTTAGCGCTGCTGGGGATAGTGTCAGGCTTAATCATTGCGCAATATGAAGATACCTTGAGTCAACTGGTGCTACTTGCGGTGTACATGCCAGTGATTGCCGCAGCTGGTGGCAATACCGGCACGCAAGCCGCAACTTTAGTGATTCGCGCTTTAGCCACTGGGGAACTGCGTAAACGTCAGTGGTTGGCGGTACTGTGGAAAGAGAGTCGCGTGGCGATATGTCTCGCTTTTGCCATCTCTTTGGTGATGATAGGTCGTATCTTGATGTTCAGTGACGCTAGCAGTGCTGGCGGCTTTAGCCTCAACACGATTGCGCTGGCGATAGCGGTTGCCCTGTTTATCCAAGTGACTATGTCCACGACGCTAGGGGGCTTGCTGCCTATTTTAGCTCGAGTGTTCAAACTCGACCCTGCGGTACTAGTGAGCCCAGTACTGGCGTCGATTGTTGATATCAGCGGAATGTGGATCTACTTCACTGTGGTCAATTACTTTTTGGGGATAGCCTGACTGAACTTAACCACCTCTTGGTAAAATAGGGTTTCAAACTGAGTAATAGGCGCGATGCGTTTCGGCGCATCGCTGCTGGGTTTCGGTGGGTGGTAATCGGCAACGAACTGGACAAACAGAGTACTGGGCTGGCCATGTTTATCTAACCCAAACCCCGCCATATTGTAAGTGCCATAGACTGAGCCACTCTTAGCGATTAACTCCCCCTTAATCGGCGCTTTACGCATACTACGTCGATACTTGAGCGTGCCATTGGTGCCAGATTTTGGCATCAAGGCAATCAGATTAAGTTGCTCATCATGTTGCCATATATAGCGCAGCACTTTAGCCATCTCCTCACTGCTAAAACGATTGTTGCGCGAGAGACCACTGCCATCGGCAAGCGGCACAGACTCTAGGTTAACGCCTGTATGAGCAAAGATGATCTGCTTAAGCGCTTTGGTGCCGTTACCAAAACTGCCCGGCTGGATATAGAAAGCGGAACCGAGCGCTTTGGTTAAATTATCAGCAATCAGGTTGTCCGACTCTTGTAACATAGTAGCGAGCAAATCGGGCAAAGGCGCGGACTGATGGGTCGCCAGTACTCGGGTTTTACTTGGGTTGTGGCCAACTTTTATCTCGCCCTTGAGGGTTATTTGCAATTGACTGAGAAAAGCGCTCACCATTCGTTGGGTATATAGTGCCGGATCTTGAATGGCAAATTTTAACGGTAAAGGCTTGCTGCGGTTTTGCAAACAGCCTTGCAGTCGATAGTGGTTGTCCGGTGATGAGAGCAATTCTAAGTCACATTGAGTGCTTTCGCGCTCCATTTTGGAAACGGCTTGTGCGCTTGTGGTGACATAAATGGGTTGATGCTCCGGGACATAAACACGGGTCTGGCCGTCTTGTTCGGTATGGATAGAGGCTTGCACACAATTGCCATCGAGCGCGATGGCCGAAGCCGGTGCACTATAGCAAACCCCAAGAATATCCCATGGCCAACCCACGGCGCGGTCGTAGCCGGTAAAGGCGCTGTTTTCCAGCCATAAATCGCCTTCGATGGTGTCGATGCCCGCTTGTTTTAGCTGGCTTAATAGCGCTTTTAACTCATTACTGGTCAAGGTCGGGTCGCCGCCAAAACGGATCACCACATCCTGGTTGGACTGCTCAAGTTGGGTATAAAAGCGAAACTGATCGCCAAGCTCTAACTTGGCGGCCAAGGCCGTCACCAGTTTCAGTGTGCTGGCGGGAGGGAATAGTTGCTGTTGATTGTCGGTTTGTTGATAGATGCTCGACTGCTCAAGACTCTCAACCCGAGTAGAGACGCGGCTACCTAACGGCAAAACCTCTGCTGATTGGCTGACCTGTGCAGCAAAAGAGAATGAAGAGCAGAGCAGCGTGGTGATGAATAGATAGCAATAACGTAACATGAACAAGCAGTCGGTAGCGGGGCGTGCATTCAGTATAGCGAGTAAAAAAAACGCCTGCTAGAGAGCAGGCGTCTTAGATTCATGACTTTGGGTCAGGAAATTAGAAGTCGTAACGTAGACCTAGAGCTAGCTCGTCTTCTGCGCCAGCTTTACCGACAACTTTTGCACCTTTAGTCTTGTCGTTTGCGTCAAGTAGGTTGAAGTTGTATGAAATGTAAGTACGGAAGTTAGGCTTGAAGTAGTAAGTCGCATCAACTGCAACGTTGTTCGCTGCATCGTACTTAAAGCCAGCGTCTTTTTCTTCTAGCTTGTTGTAGGTCATAGTGAACGCAGTTTTTTCAAGCGTGTATGCGGCTGCAAACTCGTAACCAGTCTTGTCTGTTTTAGAACCTGACTCTTTTTCTTGGCCGTCAGTGAATGTACCGGCAAAGTAGAAATCGTTGATTGAGAAAGAAGCGGCTAGGATGTACTGATTTGCAGAGTTATTCGCGCCTTCGTTCTGGTCTGCGTAACCGGCACCAAGCTTCACGCCAGAATCGCCGATTGCGTAGATACCTGATAGCGAGTAACCATCAGTTTTGTTGTCTGAATAGAACTGACCATCTGAATCAGGGTTGCCGTTGGCATCAACATTGATACGGTCCGCGAATCGGTAGCTTGCTTTAACACCTAGGTCAGCAAATTGGCCTTTGTAAGAGAGCATGTTGTCTGTGCGGTCGGCAACAGCAATTTTGTATGCCGCAGAGTTACCATGGTAAGACATGATATCAGTAAAGTCAGTCAGAACGCCCAGTGCACCGTCGTTTTTACCGTAAGTGATTTCACCGAAGTTGCCGCCGATACCCGCGTATGTGTAACGGTGGTCGATGTCATCTTTGGTGCCAGCTTGTACCACTGTCGTTAGCTTGGAACTCACCTTCATAGAAACCAACACCATATAAGCTGTCAGTGATTTGAGTTTTACCTAGGAAGTTCAAACGTACACGAGTTCTGTCTTCTGCTTTGCCATCTTTTAGAGACATGCGTGCTTCAGCACGACCACCGATCTCCAGAGAGTTGCCGTTTGAGCTGTATACTGTACTGCCTTCGATACCGCCAGCTTGAATACCTTCTGCCGCTTGTGCGCCTGTAGCTAGTGCTGCAGCTGAAACTGCTAGAGCAATCAGAGTTTTGTTCATCTTGTTAGTCCTAATTTACTGTCCATAAATAGTGGTTTGCGAGCGATGACTTAGTCGGCGTCATGCTCTACCGATTGAGCTAATGAATCATACTCACGACTATGAATCCTATTGATTTGATTCAGGTATTGGGTCAACGATTCATTGAGCGGCCAATTGATGAGCAATGTTGTACCGCTAAAGTTCCCACCACCGGTAGTAAAATGATATAAATTGCCTTATTGAACGCTGTTTTATTTTTGAAAATAAATATCAAACCTATGATTTTAAATAATTTTTATTGTTTAGTGAGCAGTGTGTAAATACTGATTGTTTTAGTTTTTTTTTGATTGTCAAATGTGTTTCTATCGAAATGGCGAATGGGTGCTGGTGAGGTGAAATGGCCCTGAGTAGCGAACTTTTTGATTTAATCGGGATAAACAATGATAAGCATGGATTTCAGATGATTTCAGTGTTAAGTTTAATGACAACATTGAAAATGATTGAATTAAACACTACCTAATCCTCGTGGTTGGGTAGTTTTGTTTTGTCCAAAGAAAGCTTTGGAATGAGGTATATGATGGAAAAAGTCCCTATGACATTGCGCGGTGAACAAAAGCTGCGTGCAGAACTTGATCGACTATTAAAACTTCGCCCGAAAATTTCTGAAGCGATTGCCGAAGCTCGTGAGCTGGGTGATTTAAAAGAGAATGCGGAGTATCATGCGGCTCGTGAAGAGCAGGGGATTTGTGAAGCGCAAATCCGCGACATCGAATACAAGCTCTCGGTAGCGCAAGTAATTGATGTCACCAAAATGGACAATACGGGCAAGATCATCTTTGGCTCGACAGTGACGTTGATCGACTGTGATACCGACGAAGAAAAAACGTACCAAATTGTCGGTGATGACGAAGCCGACATCAAGGCGGGTTTGATTTCTGTTAGCTCACCGATTGCACGTGGCTTGATCGGCAAAATGGAAGGTGACGAAGTGGTTATCTCAACACCAGGCGGCGATCGTGACTTCGAAATCGACCGCGTTGAGTACATTTAAGTCAAACGCTTAATATTAAAAAAGGTCGCCTGGGCGACCTTTTTTATTGTGCATTGCAGTACAATTACTTGCGAGGCAATTCGATTTTTCGCTCGTCTGACTGACGGAACAGAACCAGTGTTTTACCGATCACTTGTACTTTCTCCGCGCGAGTTTCACGCACAATAGCGTCGATAATTAGGTTTTTTGTTTCGCGCTCTTCAGAGGCGACTTTCACTTTGATCAGCTCATGGTGATCAAGTGCAATTTCGATTTCCGCTAGAACAGCTTCAGTAAGTCCGTTTGCGCCCATAAGCACAACAGGTTTTAGACTGTGCGCTAGGCCTTTTAGATGCTGCTTTTGTTTGGTGCTTAGGTTCATTACGCGGCCAATTTTGTTTACTATTAGGGTTGAAAAATACCATTTTAACGCCATCTAACCCTGAAGACTATAATTTATTGGGTTAGTTGCTCCCTCTCTCTGCTAGGAAACGAATGAGTAAACAGAAACACTCAGCCAGCTCAGGCCGTTGGTTGAAAGAACATTTTGATGACAAATACGCCAACGAAGCCCGTAAGAAAGGCTATCGCTCACGCGCGTACTTCAAAATCGAAGAGATCCAAACCAAAGATAAACTACTAAAACCAGGCATGACTGTGGTCGACTTAGGCGCTGCACCTGGGGGCTGGTCTCAATATGCTGCTAAGATAGTAGGAGAGGATGGTCAGATCATTGCGTGTGACCTACTCCCGATGGACCCTATCGCTGGTGTGAGTTTTCTTCAAGGTGACTTCCGTGAAGAATCGGTGTTAGACGCATTGCTCGAGCGTATTCAACCTTCCATGGTGGACGTCGTTATGTCAGACATGGCGCCGAACATTGCCGGCAATAACTCGGTCGATCAGCCAAGAGCCATGTATTTAGTGGAACTGGCTTTAGATATGTGTCGACAAGTTCTAGCCCCAAATGGTAGCTTTGTGGTCAAGGTTTTTCAGGGCGAAGGGTTTGATCAGTTCGTCAAAGAAGTCCGAAACGAGTTTAAAGTCGTAAAAGTAAGAAAACCCGACTCTTCGCGAGCCCGCTCACGAGAAGTCTTCATCGTAGCCACTGGTTACAAAGGTTAACTATTTTGCGCTTTGATAGGCAAGTTAACACTATAGCTACAGGTTATAAACTGTAGTACCCTACCTTTAATTACAATTAGTTATCGAGAGGCTGACACCTTGAGTGACATGGCAAAAAATTTA